>DBDG01000012.1 GCA_002293475.1 Lachnospiraceae bacterium UBA938 | reverse complement strand
AAAGAAAGACCTCCGTGATGGAACTTAACATTTTTATCAAGGTTATCAACATAATATTGTCACGGTAATTATCTCATGAGAAGGTCGTTTGGTCAAGACATAGATAATGGAGCATTTACCTTTTGACGTGGTCTTATAATAAAAGTATTTTAGTGGGGGCAGGGAAAGCCTGCTCTGCCCCTCAGTGAGCTCTTCAAAAAAGGGCTGCCGGCATGCTTTGATACTTGATTCTATATAACCGTTGATCAGTATGGAAAAATAGAGACAGGTCTGAGATGTTTTATATTATGTTTCTGACCGGTCTGCGGGTAGGGGAGATCGGCGGGTTGAAATGGAGCGACGTTGATTTTGAGAATAAGTGCATCAATGTCAACAGATCATTGTCGATTCAGTATGAGGGCCAGCCTTACAGTACGACGATTGATATCTATACGCATGTGACGGATGATAAGTTTGTGGAGGAGACGGGGAAGCTTGGGCCGGCGATGGGGGGTGAGGAAGAGGTGGAAAAAGGACATGAGATTCTTGATGACAGTGATTTGGGTATGACTGTACAGGGGTATGGATTTATGAGTCTATGTTGATTAGCATGAGTAAGTAATCAAGACTATTAAGATAAACAAATCAGGATTAGATTATAAATCAAAAGAAAGGATAGATACTTCCTTTTAAGTTTACTATGTTTTTGCTGACCGGCTTTTTTTATTTTCCGGCTGTTCAGAACGAAGGTTTTGTGTTATACTGGATTGAGTTATAAGTCAAGTAATTGAGATAAACAGCGGAGAAAAATATGCTGAAGAACAACATTGAAATGGATGTGAAGATGAGATGTATCGAGAAGGCTACTACGCAGGCAAAGATAGCGGAGAATATCGGTACATCGCCGTCATATGTGAATAAGATTGTCCGCAGTAAAGAGCAGATCATGAACAAGACCTTCTTGGCTATGATGGAGGATCTGGGCTTTGATGTGGAATTGCATTATGTGGAGCGAGAGGAAAAATAGGATGGCATCAAGCAAAGAATACCTTGATTTCATATTAGAGCAGCTTTCAGAACTGGATGATATTTCCTATCGCGCGATGATGGGCGAATATATCATTTATTATGGGGGCAAAGTGGTTGGCGGCATCTATGATGATCGCTTTCTTGTGAAGCCCACGAAATCAGCTGTAGCGAAAATGCCGGATGCGAATCTGGAATTTCCGTATGAAGGGGCGAAGGAAATGCTCCTTGTGGATGATGTAGAGAATAAAGAGTTCCTGCGAGAACTGTTGGAAGCTATGTATGAAGAACTACCAGCACCAAAGAAAAAGAAACAATAATTATGGAACGTAGGATGGAACAATAGAAATGCAGAGACCTGAATTTGACAGCATTAAGGACTATGCAGAGTTCAGTAAATATTACTGGTACAGGGATGAATTGATCAAAATCTGTAAAGCGCAACGAAGATATTTCCTGAACGACTGAAGGCGGCCGCGGCATTGTGGAAGATGTCAGAGAGTCGGATATGAAAAAAGAGTATTCGCACGATCTGTTTGAAAAATATAAGGATGATATAGGACAGGTGAGTTGCTGATGATATTGAGAGATTTCAAAAAAGATTCACTTAACCTTGATTTTAGCACGCCAAATCTTAATAAAGAGGTGGAAAATGATGAACAAGGAAGAACTTCACAGATTCATTTCCGGTAGCACAGGAAATGAGAGTAATATCTGTCAGATTTATGCGATTAAAGACGGCGAGACTGCATATGATGATTGCTGGCACGGATTTAAGACCGAAGATGCGATGAATGTCAATTCAGTGACCAAAGGTGTGATGGCATTGCTTGCGGGAATTGCATTAGACAAAGGCTGCATCAAGAGTGTGGATCAGAAGGTGATGGATTTCTTTCCTGATTATACTGTTAAGCGAGGTGAGAAAACCATCTACGATGTCACAATCAGACATATGCTTACTATGACAGCTCCATATAAAGGTAAGTCAGAACCTTGGAAGAAGGTGTGTACTTCACAGGACTTTACGTATACGACACTTGATTATCTTGGAGGCCGTAATGGAATCACAGGTGAGTTCAGGTATGCTACGCTTGGTATTCAGATCTTAGCTGGAATAATTGAAAAAGCAACCGGTGAGAAGTGCATAGATTTTGCCAACAGGAATCTGTTTAAGCCACTTGGCCTTCCTGAGCGAATAATGCACGGAGACAGCTCCAAAGAAGATCAGTTTGATTTCTTCATGAATAAGAATCCAAGGAAATATGAGTGGTACTCTGATCCTCAAGGTACAGTTACCGCAGGTTGGGGATTGTGTATGTCCGCACTTGATATGGCTGTGATCGGTGCATTGGCGTTAAATTATGGTCAGCATGACGGAACAAGGATAATCTCCGAAGAATACATAAGAGACATGGTGGCACCACATCTTAAGCTTAGTGAGCGATTTGGTTGTATGAACTACGGATATCTGTGGTATAAGCCTTATGATAACAAAGAAGTTTATGCTGCAATCGGTGATAGTGGCAATATAATCTATGTCAATATGGAAAAGAAGATCTCTGTTGGTATAACCGGAACATTCAAGCCGAGAATCTTCGATAGGGTAGACTTTATAGAAAAGAAAGTGTTGCCGGTTATAGTGTAACGGATTTATAGACATAATGAACAGGAAGGAGGGAATCGGATGGCTGGCAGAATCTAGGGTATTACCGTTGAGATCGGCAGCGATACTACCAAACTACAAACTGCCTTAAAAGGCGTAAATACAGAGATCAGGAATACGCAGAGCCAGACTTTGAAGCAATATCATTTTTTGGCATAACTGACAAATGGAGAAAAATATGAAAAAGTGGTATGACGAAGAATATGAATTTACGATAGAAGTAATAGGTTTTCTGCATGGAGATCATACAGAAAGGTATTGCCATAATGGTGAATAAATCGGTGATGTCTATAAATGTACTTATGGATGCCCGGTTAATGCGGATGGTTACGGAATCTGTTCAAAGACAATGATGATGCTGTTTCCTTTGATGGAAGCTGTTAGGAGTGGCGGTGATCTCACCAAAGTTGGTGATTTTGTGCTATACTGGATTGAGTTATAAGTCAAGTAATTGAAAAAGACAGAGGTGATATAAGAATGAAATTTGATAATTTAGTTGATGCTGTGCTAAATGAATTTCCGGAAATAATGGAAATATATAAGAATGATTATGATGCGATTACTCTTTATGAACCGGATTTATCTACTTTGACATATTATATGTACGAATTACGCCAGAAAGTATTAGAAGAATCAATCGAAATCAAGTCAAATCCACCGGTATATCCATTTTGTGAAATGATATTACGGCAATATTTTATCAGACTGGTTAAGGAGTATCAGCTCACAGGAAAAGAAAATGAACTGATAAAGGTCAAAAAGTTAGTAGATTTTTTTGAACGAATGGCAATGTCTGAGGATCGAGAAGTTCAAAATGTTTTGGATATTGGGATATTTGAGACAATGGATGCCGATGCTGAAGCAGAAGTAATAATTGTAAATTTATTAAAAGAAAAGTCACTTTGTTTTTTTAAAAAGCGGCACACTAAAGATGCTGAAAAAAGATTTGATTAGTAGCTGGCTATGGAGAGGAATTCAAAATGTTTATGGAGAAACGGATTATTCGGAACAACGGAATTGCCGTTGCTGTTATTCAAAGCGACGAACAAATTATTATTGATACTCAATCTGCGTTAGACCTGATAGCAACGATTGATTATAATGATGATTGCCACAGGGTAGCGATTAACAAGGACGCTATCATTGAGGATTTTTTCAGATTGAGTTCGGGCATAGCAGGTGAGATATTGCAAAAGTTTGTTACCTACTCTAAAAAAATCGCAATCATCGGTGATTTTTCAAAATATACAAGCAAGCCGTTGAGGGACTTCATTTATGAGTGCAATCAAGGCAATTCCATTTTCTTTGTTCCAGATGAACAGACAGCCATAAATAAATTGACATCGGTTGTATAGCAATCGGAAAACGGGCGCAAAATGTTAATCTAAAATGTGACTCACTACCAATTATTACTACACATAAAGAAAAGAAGTAGGATGGAATATGAAGAATGTAAAGACCTGAATTTGACAGCATTAAAGACTATGCAGAGTTCTGCAAATATTACTGGTATAGGGAGGAACTAATCAAAATTTGCAAGGCTCGTGGTCTCAAGTCTAATGGCAGCAAGATAAATTTTTATTTGAAAATTATGCAGGTTATTTTAGTTGAGATTCTCCCCAACGATGCAATTCATTTAGGGCAGGCTGCAACGCTCTTCCTTGTTCAGTTAAACTATATTCTACCGATGGTGGAATGGTATTATGATTAAGCCGATTGACCAGGCCATATTCTTCAAGTTCTCTCAGGCATCTTGTCAGAGCTGTATTACTAATTGGAGAAACCAAACGTTTTAGCTCATTGTAATGCAATGTGTCATACTCCGTAATATTCCATAATATAGGTATTTTCCATTTTTGACCGATAATGTTTATAGCGTATACGATTGGGCATATCTTCGCGCAGTTGGTATTATATTCTACTGTACTGGTCGTTTTTTCCATATATCACCTCGTGTTGTTTAAAGGAACAAAATTGTGCGTACTTGCAAATATGTTTCTCCAATTATATAATGAGCCGTAAGAAATAGCAATCAGAAAATATATAGGAGGGCATATTGCATGGACTTTTTACAACTGGCAACAGAACAACGCTATTCAGTCAGGAAGTTTAAGACAGACAGAATTGATAAAGAGAAACTGGACTTGATCCTAGAGGCTGGCCGGGTCGCCCCAACTGCCGCCAATTTTCAGCCCCAGCGGATTCTTGTGATTGACAGCGAGGAAGGCTTGACGAAGCTAAAAACTTGCACCCCGTATCATTTTAACGCGCCTTTAGTTTTGTTGGTTTGTTATGATTGCGAAACCTGCTGGAAACATCAGCACAGTGGAAAAGCCAGCGGGGATGTTGATGCGAGTATCGTTGCGACACATATGATGTTGGAAGCTGCAAGCTTAGGAATCGGAAACACTTGGGTTGCGGCTTTCGACCACGATAAAATAAAAGAATTATTCAATATACCCGATTATCTGAGGTTGGTTGCTTTGCTGCCGTTAGGCTATCCGGCCTCTGATGTAGCACCGCATCCGGTCCACTACAAACGCTTTGATATCAATCATACGGTATTCCATAACTCGTTTGATGACTTATCAAAGGGAGAAAAGCATGAGCCGCTTTATTGAAGCATATAATTACTGTTAGTGATTATTAAAGGGAGGGTTATTCAATGAATATCATCGCTATAAACGGGAGCGCGCGTAAAAACTGGAACACACATATTTTGCTGAACAAGGCTTTGGAGGGTGCTGAAAGCATGGGCGCACAGACAGAGCTTATCAACCTGTACGACTTAGATTACAAAGGCTGTATCGGTTGCCTAGGCTGTAAAGTTAAAGAAAGCATTAGCCTTGGTCATTGTGTCGTAAACGATGGACTCAAACCGGTTCTTAATAAGATTGGCGAAAGCGACGGATTCATATTAGGTTCACCGATATACCTTGGTGACGTAACCGCGATGATGCGTGTATTTTGGGAGCGGCTTATATTTCAGCACCTGAATTATGATGATTATACCAAGCCATTTATCAGCGGAACCAAGAAAACGGCGTTTATTTACACTATGAACGTACCGGAAGCGATGCTTGAACAATATGGTATGTCCGACAAGTTTCACTCTTACGAGATGATGCTGAAAGGATACTGGGGGGATTCGGTATATATGGTATCAACGGAAACCCTGCAAGTAAATGACTACAGCAAATATCATATGGCTTCATTTGATGAAGCTGAACGCAAAGAACGCCGGGAAAAGGTATTCCCTGTTGACTGCCGGAAGGCTTATGATTTGGGCAGGGAAATGGCAAACAAAATTGCCGGAGAGAAGCGATGAAAGTCATCGCCGTAAATGGGAGTCCACGCAAACTCTCATAGCTCCCCTTTTTCCAGACAGTGTTGTCATCATAATAATAATAAAAAGTATCATCTCTTCTCCCCCCCCCTGCGACCGGTCGCACGAAACGCCAGCCAATACGAATACTCAGCCTCATCCGGGTCGCCGGGATCAGGCCGCTTTTTTCATAATAGCGGTATAGAAGTTTTGTAAATTGTTCCGGCGTTGTGTTCTGGGGGTACTGTAGTTTAATCGTTGAGTATGTTGCTCCCAAAGAAAGACATCCGTGATGGAATTTAATATTTTTATCAAGTATATAAACATAATATCGTCGCGGTATTGTTGATTTCTGAAAAGTAGGTTGTATTATTCTTAGAATTAATATATACTATTATTGGGAAGGAGGTGTGTCACATGATGATTGATACTGGTACAATGGTGTCGATTACGGAAGCGAATCAAAATTTTTCTAAAGTGGCCAGACTGGTAGATGAATATGGCTCAGCTGTCATTTTGAAAAACAATGTTCCCCGGTATTTGGTTCTTGATATCAGTAAAACCGAAAATGATAAGTTTGCTTCTGATGAGGATATAACGGCTCTTTTGGATCGGCTGATCAAGCAAAATAAAGAGGCGTATCAGGAGTTGGCAAAATGATAAGGGTTGTCAAATATGCATAGCACCATTGTATCATTAGAAAAATCGAGAAGGTCAGAGAAAAATGGACGAGACATTAGATAAGCAATATACTGATACGATCATTTTAAAATGTAATAATTGTGGCGGGCATCTGGAGGTAATGAAAGAAAATGAGACCGCACATTGTCCTTTTTGCGGGATGTCGGAATTACTTGTTGAAAGCGATGAAATTGTTATTGAACGCATCAGAAGTAAAACTTATCAGGACATAGCCAGTGAAAAAATCCAAACTGAAAAAGAACTGGAACTGACTAAGCTCCAGTTACTGGCTCAAGAAAGGTTTGCCCAAAAACTTGCCAAAATCCGTAAAAGCCCACTAACGGTTATTATTGCGTTCCTGACCATCGCCGCATTTTTGGTGACGATAGTGGCATATCGGCTAAATTATAAAGTATCGGCCATTTATATCGGATGCCAGGCACTGCTGTTCTTCGTGGTCTGGCTTATGCGGATGAGGTTTGTCAAAGGCAGTGGTATTTATTTGCATTCATTGTTCTCGTTGTTGGCAGTCCTGATGATTATTCCCTTTTTCATGTTTATCGGCGTAGAACATCAAAGCTTTGACAGATATGTCTGGCAGCAAAATAACTTAACCACGATGTTGCCCAAGCCTAAATCCGAATATGGAGAAATCAAAAGGGATGCTGCGGATGAGTTTGTTATGTTGGTTGGCAGGGTCAAGGAAAGTGATTTTAACACTTATGTGGAGGCCTGCATAGAAAAAGGATTTAATTTAAAAACTGACCGAAATGAAGGGATGTTTAACGCCTATAACCAGAGCGGTGCATCGTTAAAGGTAGCTTTTACATTTCGCTTAAGTGAAATGGAGATAACACTAACCGCAAGTGAAGAACTAAATGAGTATCTATGGCCTGATCGAGGCTTATCCTCGCTGTTGCCGCAACCCAATTCTAAAGTTGGTACAATAAACACGGAATCGGAGTACTTGTTTAGAATAACTGTGGCGAAAACTTCGATTGCCGATTATAATCAGTATGTTAATGCTTGTATTGAAGCGGGATTCGCGGAGGACATATTATTATATGAACACAAGTTCCGTTCTGAAAATAGCGAAGGAGTAGTAATTGAAATTGATTATGATATAAACGATGTGATGGAAATTGCTGTATACATACCCCAAAAGGCAGAGGATTAAAGATGAGTGACACAGTACATAAAAATTATTCGGGAACGATCATACTAAAATGCGCCAATTGCGGCGGGCATCTGGAGGTTGACAATGATAATGATATTGCCAAGTGTCCGTTTTGTGGTACTTATAAGTTGCTTGTCGAGAATGACGAAGTAGTTAGAGAACGCATCATAAACAAAACATTACAGGACGTTGCCAGTGAAAAGATACAAGCCGATCGAGAAGTGGAACTGACCAGACTTAAGTTACAAGCTCAGGAGGAGATGGAGAAGCGGTTAGGGAAAATACGCAGAAGCCCTTTGACCGTAATAGTTGCCTTACTGACGATAGGTTCACTATTTGCGGCTATCGACACTTTTTTGTCAGATTATTGGATATCAGCCGGCATAATGGTATTTCAGACGCTGTTATTTTTTATATCCTGGCTTATGAGAATGAGCTTGATTAAGGGGGCAAGGATTCATTTGCATACGCTGGCCTCAATGGTGGCGATACTTTTAATCATCCCCTTTATTATGTTTATCGGCGTGCTGCATAGAAGTTATGATAAGTATGTCTGGCCACAAAATAATTTGACGGCTATGCTGCCTAAGCCTAAGTCTGAATATGGGGAGATTGTGAAAGATATAGCCGATCAACTCATTATTAAAGTTGGAAAGGTTAAGGATGATGACTATAATAGCTACGTCGAGGAATGCATTGCAAGCGGGTTTTCGTTAAGAATTGAAAGATCCGAATATGAATATAGATCTTTTAAAGCCTATGACGAAAGCGGCGCTGAATTAGAACTGATTTTTTTTCCGCACTTGAATGAAATGCAGATATCCATTATGTCATTTAAAGAGTTTTATGAATTAACATGGCCGGAACGAGGATTATTCGCGCTGTTGCCGGAGCCGGAAGCAACGATGGGTATTATCAATACAGAAGATGAAGATTCTATTAATGTTTTAATTGCTGATACTCCGGTCACAGAGTTTAATAAGTATGTTGATGCCTGTATCGAAGCCGGATTTGCGGAGGATATATTTAAGACCGAGGAGGGTTTTTCCGCTGAGAATATTGATGGGGTGAACATTATTATTAACTATTATGTAAGTGATGTAATAGAAATTCTAGTATATATTCCGTGATAAAAAATATTCTCTTGCGAAATCAAGCAGGGATTGTACTTAAAATATAAACAGGATTAAGTTTTATAATAACAGGAGCGTGCCATGATGCAGTTTGGAATGTCAACCCTCATTGAGAATCGGACGCTGGAGGACAATGTTACGCTTGGCCGTAGCCTGGGTCTCAGTTTCATCGAACTGAATATGAATTTTCCGGAGTACCAAGTATATCGGCTTGAGGATACGGATGTCTTGTTGCATATTGCTGAGCGGGCCGGTATCTACTTCACCATTCATTTGGATGAGAACCTGAATATTGCAGATTTTAATCCGCTGGTGTCAGGTGCTTATCTGGAAACCGTGCGGCGTTCCATCGCGGTGGCGAGAAAGCTATTGTGCCTGCGTGACCGGTATGGTGACAGTAGCCAGCCGCTGACTGTGAATATGCACATGAACCACGGCATCTACATCACCCTGCCAGACCGGAAAGTACAGATGTACGACCGTGACTTTGATACTTACAGAAGATCTATTGCCACATTCCGCTCTCTTTGTGAGGAATGGATCGGTGACAGCGATGTGATGGTAGCCATTGAGAATACAGACGGTTTCCGCGATTATGAGAAGAAAGCCATTGAGTTACTGATAGAAAGCCCAAAGTTCGGTCTGACTTGGGATATCGGACACTCGAAAGCGATCCATGAGACAGATGTTCCGTTTATACTGGAGCATCAGCAGCATCTGATCCATTTCCACATTCATGACGGAACGGAAACGCCTCCGAGAAACCATCTGGCTCTTGGCGACGGGGAGATTGCCATTACGGAAAGACTGAAGCTGGCTAGAAGAAGCAACGCCAGATGTGTACTCGAAACGAAAACCATCGAGGCGTTACAGCGATCTGTACAGTGGCTGCATGAAAATGATGCCCTACGAGATAACTGATAAAGTGAAAATATTCTTAAAGTTGTAAAAAAGATTCTCTAAGTCGACAAGGAACGCCGACTTAGAGAATCAGGGAACCGTAATATCAGATCGCCGTATACCCGCCGTCGATCGGCAGGATTACACCTGTTACATAAGCTGATTCGTCGCTGGCAAGGAAGATGGCACCGGCATTAAGTTCCCCTTCCCTCCCATAACGTCCAAGTGGCACGGTAGCTTTCATATAAGCAGAAAAATCATCTGTTTTGAGCACGTCAGCAGTCAGCTCTGTTTCAAAATAACCCGGGCAGATACAATTACATGTAATACCGAACTTCGCCAGCTCGGCCGCAACGGCCCTAGTCATATTGACCACGCCGCCCTTGGAGGCATGGTACGCCACTGTATCAATGGCCGGATTGCCAACCATCCCGTACATCGAAGCGATATTGATAATCCTGCCGTAATTCTTCTTTTTCATAATATTTGCAAAAGCTCTCGTCACATAAAAAACACTAGTGAGATCGGCATCCATGGTGAAATCCCATTCCTCGTTAGTCATATTCAGAACACCGGCATTTTTCGCTGAGCCGGCGCAGTTTACCAATACATCAACCTTGCCGAATTCCTTCTCTACCGTGGCGGCGGCCTCGTCAACCATCTGAGAAGCTGTCACGTCACATTTTACGGCTATACACCGACAGCCTGTCTCCTTCAATTCAGCCGCCAGCGCCTCCAGCTTCTCGATACGGCGCGCCATAAGCACCAAGTCTGCCCCCTGAGCCGCAAACCCCTTTGCCATCTGCGCCCCCAATCCGGAAGAAGCACCGGACACCACCACAACTTTTCCTGTTAAATCAAACATTACTAAAATCTCCTTTCCTCATGAACCCTTTTATTAAGATGTTTTATGATTAAAATTATGTTGCCAATATAAAAACCTTTTATACTATTGATTTTGCAAGTTATGCCTGCGGAACGATACTTTCGGGCGTCGGTATATTAGCAACGTCAGAAGCATCCCCAGCAAAAGGCCGCCGACATGAGCGGCATTATCGACACCGGAACTGCTGAAACCAAAATAAAGAGACAAGATAATCATGAAGGCCATCTGACGGAGGCTCAAGTCTTCAAGCCGGCCATGATTTTTAGCAATAATAACAAACAAAGCGCCGATTATGCCGAAGATGGCCCCAGAGGCTCCGGCTGAGACGTTAATATCATAATTGGCCATTGATGATAACAGGGAGATCACATTGGCACCGACTCCGCTGAATAAGTACAAAAGCAAATATCTCACCTTTCCCAGAACCCGCTCCAGGCGTTCGCCGATAACAAACAGCATCAGCATATTATTAGCCAGGTGAGTGATACCGAAATGCATGAAAATGGATGTCAATAATCGGTAATATTCTCCTTCCTCCCAAACAAGCGGCGCATACACTGCCCCATATACAATCATAAATGATGTCTGCTCAGTGGAACCGAGAAATTCAAGATAAAGATAAACAAGGATATTCAGAGCAATCAGGAATACCGTTATAAAAGGTGTTTCTTTGCTGAATAATTTTCTCATTTGTTACCTCTCCTTATCTTGGGAGCACTTTACTAATCATATCGCAAAAAAGCAAATTTGGCAAGGATATAACTATTTGATTTCAGCCGGGATTTGTATTTCAGATAAGATGCTAATAAATCAAATAATGAATCGCCTTGAAATATTAACACTATTTGTAAATTCTATGCGATAGACCGTATTCCGGCTACGGTTATGGGGGTGGGGCTGCTTGATGAGATACAATGAGATATGAAAGCAGTAATTCAGCCAAAATCCGGGCGCTCCTTTTCAGTCAAAGCCCAGTTCGGCAAATTTATCCGGAAAATACTTCTCGATCAGCTCGATCAGCTCAGGTGCATAATCACTGGTATTATGTGATCTTACGTCACCGCTCTCTTTTAATAAAATCCGGCTTTGGTCTGCCGGTTCATAGATAAAAATACTTTCCTGTCCCATGTCGTAACCGCCGGTTATTTTATCACTCTGTTTGCTTGGGTCGATATAGCCAATGTATGTAAGCATTTTTTGTAAATCGTCCGCCGCAATCTGCTGGTCTTCTAAAATCCCATGCTGGCTGATATATAAGTCCATATTTTGAGTGATTTCTTGATAGGTATCTTTATCATTAGTTGAAAAGCTATAGATATTACCGTCGCCGTAAACAATATAGCCTTCGTAAATAAACCTCCAAGCCCAATTGCTATATGATTTCTCAATTAAAATATTCTCTGCCATAGTATCCTCCTGACCAACCCCTGATAGATGATCGCTAGGTAATGTGGGATCATGGCCGGCTACTGGATCTCGGCCAGCTTCCGGCTCACTGCTGGTTTCTGGGTTCTTACTGGGAGTCGGAGCACTGCTGGGAGTCGGAGCACTGCTGGCCGCCGGAGCACTGCTGGGAGTCGGTAACGTTGACAAGGTCACCAATGTCTGACTGAGAAGCTCGCTTTCATCAGCCGCCGGGTTCAGCAGAATGACTCCAGTATCTAAGGCGGATACCGCTATAATGGATGCGAACACAATGGATGAAAGTAAGATAATAATTATAAATATCAAATTACGTTTCCTCAATATATTCTTTCCTTTCGGCTTTGCGCAAGATTTTTACATTTTCCCCACTAAATTAGCTAATCATGAATAGATATTAGCTAATTTTACCTTGAAAATCATGTGGTGTCAACACTAATATGACAACAAAAAACATAAAGTAAATGCAAAACAATTTCTTGAAATGGGGAATGGCCTGATTATTATTAGCATAAACTGTCTTAAGCTATATAAGTGAGAAAAAACGTTTTCGTAAATTTTCATTAGACATCCATTGACTATATTACCATTTTTTGCTATAATTTTACAATGAGACGTTTTGTTAATCAAATTGTGAAAGGAGTGTACGGTTATGAAGAAAAGAGCAGTATCAGGATTCATGAGTTTGGTGTTAGTTCTGTCACTTGTTGTCGTACTGTTTCCCCATCAGGGGATTGCCGTATCGGCGGCGCCATCTTACAGCGAACTTGAGCCACTTAACTCAAGCGATGTTGTATATCAGATCATAACGGATAGATTCTATGACGGTGATGTTGCGAACAATGTGCCGAGTGGGTTTGACGCGACGCTGTTCGACGGTACCGGTTCGGACCTGAAGCTGTACCAGGGCGGTGACTGGTCCGGTATTATTGAGAAGATTCCCTACTTGAAAGGAATGGGCATAACGGCAGTATGGATTTCCGCACCTTATGAAAACCGTGATACGGAAATCCTTGATTATCAGAGCGGCGGCGGCGTCGACCGCTGGACCAGCTTCCATGGTTATCATGTCCGCAACTTTTTTGCGACCAACAAGCATTTCGGGACGCTGAATGAGTTCAAGGAGCTACGCGATGCGCTGCATGACGAAGGCATGAAACTTGTAATTGATTTCGTGACCAACCATACCAGCCGTTGGCAGAACCCCACCCAAGGCTTTGCGGCGGAAGATGGAAAGTTATATGAGCCTGACAAACTGCCCAACGGTACATATGCTTTTAATGCCAACGGTGAACCGTATGACTACAACGGCGACGGGCTGCTGGAAAATCTGATCGCCGACCCTAACAATGATGTGAACGGCTGGTTCCATGGCATCGGTGACCGTGGCGGCGATTCTTCCAAGTTTGGGTTCAGGCATAAAGACCTTGGCTCGCTGGCTGATTTCTCCCAGGAAAACGGAGCGGTAGCCGCCTATCTGGAAAAAGCGGCGCTTTACTGGGCGGACATGGGCGTAAACGGCTTCCGGCATGATGCGACCCTACATATGAACCCGGCCTTTGTAAAAGGGCTTAAAGACGCTATCGACTCTCAGGCGACCACGATGCACTTCGGCGAATTCTTTATCGGCCGCCCGGATCCGAAATATGATGAGTATGTTTATTTCCCCAAGCAGACCGGGGTAAATAACCTTGATTTTGAGTTCTATCGTGCCGCCACATCGGCATTCGGTAATTTCAGCATACCTATGAGCGAATTTGCCAATATGATGACCTATACACAGAATGACTATGAATATGAGAACCAGACGGTAACGTTCTTGGATAATCATGATGTCACGCGGTTCGGGTTTATCCAGCAGAACCAGAAACCTTATAACGCGGCGCTGGCCGTCCTGCTTACGTCGCGCGGAACACCCAATATATACTATGGCACGGAGCAGTATATCAACCCCGGTGACGGAAGCGATGTAGCCGGTCGGGTGTTTATGGAAACTTTTACGAATTTTGACACGAACACGGCCGCATACCGGCTGATTAAGAAACTCTCGGATCTGCGGCAGGCAAACAATGCGTTGCCCTATGGACTCACGACCATACGATATTCCGATGACAACGTGGTGGTTTACGAGCGGGCATTTTATGATGATGTGGTGGTGGTTGCGGTAAACCGTCAGCCGGATGTAAGCTATAATATTGGTAATATCTCCACAGCCCTGCCCAACGGCAGTTATAGTGACGTACTGGACGGCTTGCTTTACGGCGACGGCATAACGGTTTCCAACGGCAATATAAGCGGTTTCAACCTAGGCGGCGGCGAAGTCTGTGTCTGGTCATATGACGCCGATTTATCCGCGACACCGAAGATCGGCGATGTTGTTTCTACGAGCGGCCGCGCCGGCAATACGGTATATATCTACGGAGATGGCCTTGACGGTAATGTTACGGTCAATTTCACGAACGGAAGCACTAAGGTTCCGGCCAATGTCAGCTACAAAGACAGCAATATGATCGTGGCCAGTGTGCCGAACGGAGCCGCGGCGGGAGATAACACGATAACGGTAACGAAAAACTCGGCCACAAGCAATGGTTTTATCTATAAGGTACTTTCCGGCGACCAGAACCAGGTCATCTTCCACATCAATAAGACAACAACGCCGGGACAGAACATATATATCGTCGGGAGCATCCCCGAACTGGGCAGCTGGGATCCGGACAAAGCAACCGAGGCACTGTTAAATCCCAGTTATCCAGAATGGTTCCTTCCGGTAAGTGTTCCGGCCGCCACGACCTTTGAGTTTAAATTTATTATGAAGGACTCAAGCGGCAACGTTACCTGGGAGGGTGGTTCTAACCGTGTCTTTACCTCGGCATCCGGCAGTTCTGCTAGTGCGGACACACCAATGTACTACTGGCAATAATTCATGTGTCTTACATGGAATATATAGCAAAATCAATATCTCTTACATATAACAAACATAATAAGCAACTAACAACATAAGCAAGAGCAGTAGCTGCAGTCAAGGCAATCGGCAAGGGGCAGTGTAAGGGAAGGCAGGGGAAAGATTGAAATAATAAACAGGTATTAATACTGTAACCAGTATTGATATAGATATAAAATATAATTATTATAGGGAGGAATTAAAATGTTTAAAAAATGTTTGACTGTTCTACTGGCAATATTTACCTTGGCAGCAGTCTGGCTGCCGGCATCGGCCGCACAAGATGCCGAAACTGCCGTGGCCGATGACATGGTGGTCGCCTACGTGAGCGTGCCTGACGACTGGGAAAATCCCTGCATATGGGCATGGAACGATGACGGCACCAATGCCTTTGAAGCCTGGCCGGGCGGAGAGCTGGAGGTGGATGCCGCTAACGAAGGCTGGTATTATATTTACCTGCCGGCCTTTGCCGACAATATTATTGTCAACGCCAATGACGGCACGATACAGACGGCCGGCGAATTAAAATCTTCCGGCGGCAATTTCTGGATAACGGTAACCGCTTCGGAAGAAGCCACGATAACCGACGAGAAGCAGACCACCGGGGATGCCCCTGCCTATGTAGAAAAAATAGCTGTCCATGCCCGCGTTCCGCAGGCATGGGAACAAGTGAACCTGTGGGCCTGGCTCGCCCCCGACGGCACTAATGCCTTTGCGGCCTGGCCGGGTGAGGGCATGAAAGCAGGCGATGGCGGCTGGTTTACGGCGAATGCCCCCGCCTGGATCAATTCCATTATTATCAATGGCGGCGCGGAGGGGATTCAGACCGCAGACCTGACGATTGAGCCGCAGGAAGTATGGGTGGTGGTAAATGACGACCTGACCGCCGAAGTAACTTATGAAAACCCTGACTTAAGCGGAGAAAGTATTACAGTATACGCCAAAGTTCCTGCGGACTGGTCCGAGCCGCATCTGTGGGCATGGCTGGATCCCGAGGGAACCAACGCTTTTTCGGCCTGGCCGGGCGAGCCTTTTGTCCAGGACGGGGACTGGTACACGGTTCAGGTACCGGGCTGGATTAACTCCATCATTGTAAATGCCAATGACGGAGCCGTTCAGACCGGCGACAGCAAGGGACTTGAGACCGGCAGGGATATCTGGATCGTGGTGACGGATGCTGAAAATTACACGGTAGACTATCAGGAGATTGACGAAGCGGCACTGGCACCGCCGGAAGAGCCGGCTCAGAACGTAGCGGAGCCAGAAACAGCTGAACCAGAAGCCCCTGCGCCGGAACCGGAAGCAGAGGCTGCTGATGACGGCGGCAGCAGTCCGGTAATCTGGATTATCATCGGTGTCCTCGCGGTCGGCGCCGTTGCCGTCATAGTGGTGATGTCGAGAAGAAAGTCGGGATAGATTATTAACTAGTAAACAGTAACATGAAAGTAACCTGACACGGTCACATAGGGAAAGGCATGGTTATTAATATGAGGCGATTACTCTTAGCAGCAGTGGCTGCACTGATAATGACGGCAGCGCTATCTGCCTGTTCTGGCAATACGGCAGATAGCGGCCAGCCGAATACGGAGGGAGGAAACGCTCCGGTCCAGCTCACCATCTGGCATGACAAAGAGGATGCGGTGGCGGCGGTTTTACAGGCCGAGTTAGATAAACTGCAACCCGATGTGACCGTGACCTTGGAGAAGAAGAACGGGCTGACCGAAGCCCTTAAGATGGTCGGCAATGATCCGAAAGCTGCCCCGGATATGTACTTTTTTGCCCACGACAAGCTGGGCGTTTACGCCGAGATGGGCATCCTGACCCCGGTCACGGAATTCGTGGATGCGGAGATACTGGACGGTTTTCTGCCGATGACGACTCAAGCGGCAACCTACAAGGAAGAGATTTATCAGCTTCCTATTTATTTTGAGACCTTGCTGTTCATGTATAACCGCGCTTTGATGCCGGATGAAGAAGTTCCGGCGACCACCGAAGACTTACTGATATTTATGAAAGCTGCGACGGGCAACGGCCAGTACGGTTTCGTGGAGCAGCACAGTACAGCTTATTACAGCGCCGGCTGGATTCATGGATTCGGCGGCGAGATTATTTCCAGCGACGGCGTTCCGCAGTTAAACAGTGAAAAGACCATCGCCGCGCTGGAATACCACCTGGATTTTGCCCGGCTGATGACCGGCGAAAGCGAATACGCAACCGTGAACACGCTGTTCATGGAAGGCAAGGCGGCGGCCACCATCGGCGGGCCATGGCTGGTGCCGACAGTGCGCGAGGCGGGGATCGACTTGGGTCTGGCGCAGATGCCCATCGTCAATGAGACGGGACTGCCGATAGCGCCGTATTCCGGTGTCCAGGGTCTTCATGTCTTAAAAGTTGCGGCAGACAATCCCCAAAAGAATGTGGCGATAAAGTTGGTTCTCAACCAGCTGTGCAACCCTGACATCGGTGTTGCCATGGCCGCGGCCAGCGGCTGCGCCCCGGCACTGGCGGCCTGTTACGAGCTGGACGCCGTACAAAACGATGAAATGGTCATGATGATGCGTGAGGTGGCTGAAAATGCCGTACCCATGCCGAACATCCCGGAAATGGACGTAATGTGGAACGCCACCAGCAATATGCTGGTAGACATCAATATGCGGAAGGCTGATGTGCGCGAGTCGGCAGACAAAGCCCAGAAGCAAGCCGAAGACTTGATCGCGTCAATGCAATAGTCAATAAAACATATGTATCAGAATGGGGTGAGGGCATGAAATCAAATAAAAATAAATATCACGGAACGCTGCGCTCATGGCTGTGCCTGCTGCCGTCACTGGTCGTAATCGGGCTGATCGTGGTTTTTCCGATTGTTTATACCGCTTATATATCGCTGACCAATATGAATGTGTATCATTGGTTTGATTTTACGATAATCGGTCTGGGTAACTACACGAAAGCGCTTACGGTATTTGACGGCGGATTTCTACAGGCCTTGCTCCTTACCGTGCTATGGACGGCGATCAATATGCTGCTGCAGCTGGTCATCGCGTTTGTGACGGCAAGCCTGCTGAATATCCAGAAGCTGCGGCTGCGCCGTCTTTATAAAACCGTGCTGATGTTTCCTTGGGCCATGCCGGGTTATGTCTCGATCTTACTGTGGAAGAACGGCATGTTCAACTCCCAGTTCGGGTTGTTGAACCAATGGCTCGACCGTCTGGGGCTTGCGCCGGTGCAGTGGCTGGCCGGCGACGTATTAGCCTTTGTTGCCTGCTTGGTGGTAAATCTGTGGCTCGCCCTGCCTTTCATGATCATGATCATGGACGGTGCCATGCAGAGCGTAGACCGCTCCTACTATGAAAGTGCCTTGCTGGACGGCGCTGGCTGGTTCCGGCGTTCCATCAGCCTGACGATACCTGCGATCCGTCCGATTATAGCACCTGCCGTTATCATAACGGTGTTTACGACATTTAAGCAGTTTGATGTGATTTATCTGCTCACCCAGCAGGTCGGGGCAAAAACGGGTGCCAATATCCACACTGTGCTGACCTATGCCTATGAAAACGCCTTTGTAACCAGTAATTACGGCTATTCATCGGCGATTTCCATATGCATCTTTGTGTTACTGATCGTGTTTACCATGGTGACCAATATAAAAAAAGGAGGCCGGAGACATGCGGAAAACTTTTGAGCGAATCGGGCTTATCCTGTTAAATATTCTGTTTATAGCTGTCTGTCTGGCGGTTATCGTGCCGATCCTTTATGCTTTTTCAGTATCATTAAATGCTTCCAACAGCATCCTCGGTTCGGACTTCAGCTTTATCCCGAAGCAGTTTACCCTAGCTAATTACCGTGCTGTATTCGTGGATCAGCCGGTCCTGCTATGGCTTGGCAATACGCTGGTGCTGGCGGTTGCAAGCGTAGTGGTATCTTTGTTTGTGGCGATTCCGGCGGCATATAGCCTTTCCCGTTTTCGGTTTGCGGGGCGGACGAAGATAGTAAATACGATGACGATGCTGTATTCGTTTCCGGCGATCCTGTCCATGTTTGCTATTTATAAGCTACTGTCGCCGATGGGGCTGATAAATACCCGGCTGGGGCTGGTGATAGTGTACATCGGCACGATGGCGGTGTTCGGCGCGCTGAACCTCAAAGGCTACTTTGACTCCGTGCCCGCTGAGATAGAGGAAGCCGCCAAAATAGACGGTGCCAATGCCGGGCAGACCGTGGCATGGATATTGCTCCCGCTGGCGAAGCCGGCGGTTATCGTCACCGGCGTTATGGTGCTGATCTATGTCTGGAACGAATATATCTATGCCATAACGTTTATGACCGGAGCGGACAATTATACACTGGCGGCTGGTCTGTATTCGCTGCAGGCCACGGAAATGAGTGGCAGCTGGCCTGTTTTTGCCGCTGCTTCGATTGTCGTGTCCCTGCCGATTCTGGTGATATTTTTCTTGACTCAGAAACATATGACTTCCGGCTTGACCGCCGGAGGCGTCAAGATGTAATGAACATGTTGTTTAAAGGCACCAATGTTAAGACAGAAAGGGAAGCAAGATGAATTTACAGGCTGTACTACATATACCGATGTCCGAATATGCACACGGTATTTCTGAGGAACGGGTCATATTTCGGCTCCGGGCAGCGAAAGGTGACCTGCAGTCATGTGTACTGTATTACGGAGACCGTGCCTGCCGCGTGAATCCGGTGGTTTTTACGGCAGAGGCCATGCATGTCGCGGCAAGCGATGAGCTGTTTGACTACTGGGAAGCAGATTTTAAGACGCTTTACCGGCGGATATGTTACTGTTTTGAGCTGAGCAGCGGTACCAAGACCCTGCTCTATTATGCTGACTTTTTCCATCAGACGTTCTCGCCTGAGCGCTCGGAATATTATCAGCTGCCATATGTGCACCGGGCCGATCTGGCTGTCGTTCCCGAATGGGCGAAAGACGCCGTAATATACAACATCTTTCCCGACAGTTTTGCGACTTCCCGCCGTCACATCAGCTTGGCGCCGTCCGAACAGGTATGGAAAGGCGAATCGACACGCGGCAAATTGGGCGGCACGATCAAAGGCGTGGCGGAAAATGTCGATTACCTGAAGGAACTGGGCATTAGCTGCATTTATCTCAATCCAATATTTGCGGCGGGAGAATACCATAAATATGACGTTATTGATTATTATCACGTGGATCCTTGTTTCGGTACGGATGAAGAATTCGCGGCCATGGTCGCAACCTTGCATGAAGCGGGCATACGTGTTATAATTGATGGCGTGTTTAACCATTGCGGCTGGCATTTCTTTGCTTTTGACGAGGTGGTGCGCAACGGAGTGAACGCACATTATAAAAACTGGTTTTACCAGCTGGAGTATCCGGTCATCCGTCCCGACCAAGGGGAAGATATCCCGAATTATGAGTGCTTTGCCTATGAGCGGCTGATGCCGAAGCTGAACACGGCGAACCAGAAGGTACGTGAGTATCTATGTGACGTGTGCCGGCACTGGCTTACGCTCTACAAGATAGACGGCTGGCGGCTTGACGTGGCAAGCGAGGTTGACGACGGCTTCTGGCGGTCATTCTGTCAGGCGGCCAAGGAAGCCAACCCGGATGCGCTGATTATCGGTGAGGTCTGGGAGAGCGCAGGGCACTGGTTGGACGGCAGTATGTTTCATGCGACGATGAACTATGATTTCCGTAAACACTGCCGTGACTTTTTTGCGTCTGGGGCGATTGATGCGGAGGGTTTTCAGGCTCGCGTGACTAACATGCTGATGCGTTATCGCAAGAATCTGCCGTATGTGCAGTTGAATCTGCTGGACAGCCACGACGTCAGCCGCTTTCTCTCGCTTTGTGGCGGCGATAAGGAGAGGCTGAAGCTGGCCGTGCTGTTCCAGATGTGTTTCGTGGGGATACCGAGCGTGTTTTACGGTGATGAGCAGGGTATCAGCGGGGTAAGCGAGGAGGAATACCGCCACCATATGATATGGGACGGCGATCAGGATCTTTATAACTTTTACCGGCAGGCCATTGCGCTCCGCCGTAAATATGCCGCTTTCAGGCGTGGGGATTTTACGACATTGCTGGCTGCGGGTCGTGTGTTCGTTTTCCGGCGTTCATATTATGGCGAAAGGCTGACGGTTGCCATAGGTACGAACGAGTGGAACGGACAGGTCATCTGGCGCAGCGATTACTTTATCATCACGGAGGAAAGATAATGGCGACCATCAAAGACGTTGCGCGTGAGGCAAGCGTTTCCATCGGCACCGTTTCCAAGGCTCTGAACGGCTCGTACACGATATCGGAGGGACAGATCCGGCATGTGAAGGAAGTGGCGGAGCGGCTGGGGTACCGGGCGAATGCTAGGGCGCAGACTTTTGCCCGGCGGGAGAGCCGAACAGCAGTTTTCCTGACTGCCCTGCCGAAGGGAACCGCGTTTGAGAACCCGCATATGTTTGAGATTATCTGCGGCGCGGAGTCCGCTCTGCGTGAAAAAGGCTATACATTAACCCTGGAACACTGTGACATGAAAAATATCTGCCATATGGCCAAAGAAATCATGGCCAGCAAGAGTGCTGACGGCCTTTTGATCCATGCGTCCGTTGTAGCCAAAGAGCTGGCACTTATGCTGGGACGCGAAGAGATTCCGCATATTGTTGTCGGCAAGCCGGCTTTTCCTAACAGCGTCAGCTGGATCGACAATAATAATCAGCTTTCGGGCGAGATTGCGGCCAGGCATCTGGTGGAACTGGGGCATACCCGTATCGCCTATATCGGCGGCCTTGAAGAAGACCGGATCTCGGAGGACCGGCTGGCCGGGGTGGTGGCAGAGATAAGCAGCTATCATCAGCCAAAAGAGAATGACCTGTACGCTGTTTATAAAAGTGAGTCGTCCATTGCCGAGGGAAAGCGCATCGGACGGGAAGTGCTGGCGCTGTCTGAACGCCCCCAAGCGGTGATCTGTGCCAATAACCATCTTGCCTATGGGTGCCTGCGGGCATTTCAGCGGGAGAACGTGCGCGTTCCCGATGACATCAGCATCATGACGTTTGATGACTATCCGTTTGCGCTCTATATGAACCCGGCGCTGACCACGGTCAGCATCGATGTTTATGACATGGGTGTACAGGCAGGCAAACTGCTGATCAATAAAATCAAAAAGCCCGGGATGAATGTCCAGAGCTTTGCAACGTTGCCGGTGCTGGTAAGGCGGCAGTCGACGGCAATGCTATAAAAATTAATCATACGAGAACTATAAATCTGGAGAATGAAAACGCATATGAGTAAACCCAGCATTGTTGAATTAGCGAAAAGCCAATTGGTATATTTAGACGGAGCCACCGGCTCCAATCTTCTGAAGCGGGGCATGCCAGCCGGTGTCTGCCCGGAGCTTTGGACATTGGAGAACCAAGATGTCCTGATCGGGCTGCAGCGGGAATACATTGCGGCCGGCAGCCATGTCATCTATGCCCCGACTTTTACCGGTAACCGGATCAAGCTAAAACATTACGGATTGGAAAAACGCATAGAGGAAATCAATAAAGGGCTGGTAAATATTTCTCGGGAAGCCGCCGCCGGCAAGGCGTTTGTAGCGGGCAACCTGTCGATGACCGGCGTGCAGGTTAAACCGGTGGGACATTTTGAGTTTGAAGAACTGGTGGATGTCTATAAGGAACAGGTAAGCTATCTGGTGTCGGCCGGTGTCGACCTGATCGCGATTGAAACGATGATGAGCCTTCAGGAGACCAGAGCCGCCGTCATAGCGGCTAAAGAGACATGTAACCTCCCGGTACTTGCGACGATGACCTTTGAAAAGGATGGCCGGACCTTATACGGCACCGACGCGAAAACAGCGGCAGTGGTCTTAAGCTCGCTGGGGGCGGATATCGTCGGCGCGAACTGTTCAACCGGCCCGGACAAGATGTACGGGATCATCAAGGATATGCGGGAGGCTTGCGATGTTCCGATCGCCTGTAAGCCCAATGCCGGCATCCCGTATCTGGATGAAAACGGTGACACCGGATATGACATGGATGCGCAGGATTTTGCCGCGCACATGAAGAAAATACAGGAACTGGGGGTCACGCTCTTAGGCGGCTGCTGCGGAACCGCGCCGGAATATATCAAGGAACTGGTTCAAAGTACGGACGGCTCGCAGTTAGTTAAACGCCAGAACAGACCGGCCTGTAAGCTGGCCTCGGAACGGAGCCTAGTCTCATTTCATCTTGACGACAGTTTTGTTCTGGTGGGCGAACGCATCAACCCGACGGGGAAAAAGGAGTTACAGAGGCAGTTAAAAGAAGGCAATATGAATCTCGTAACTACGATGGCGCAGGAACAGGAAACAGCCGGAGCTGCGATTCTGGATGTCAATGTAGGCATGAGCGGTATTGATGAAAAGAACGTTATGCTGGAGGTAATTGATGAAGTGACCATGGCGACTTCGTTGCCGTTAGTCATCGACTCCAGTGATCCGGAGGTCATCGAGGCGGCTTTGCGCAGATACCCCGGCCGTGGGCTTATTAACTCTATTTCCGCGGAAAAAGGCAAAATGAGCCAGCTGTTAGCCCTAGCGAAGAAATACGGCGCGATGTTTATTCTGCTGCCGCTTGACGACAGCGGATTTCCGGCCGATCAAGCGGAGAAGATCAAAATAATCGAGCATGTCTGCGCGGCGGCGCTTCAGGCTGGATTAAAAAAAGAAGATATCATCGTGGATGGGCTGGTAACGGCTGTTGCCGTTAATGAGCAGGCTGCCGTCGAAACAATCGAAACGATCCGTTATTGTAAAGAAAACGGGCTGGCCAGTATCTGCGGGCTATCCAATATTTCCTTCGGGCTGCCGGAGCGCAGCAATATTAACTATGCCTTTCTGATGATGGCCATCCAAAACGGTCTGACCATGGCAATCGCCAATCCGATGGACAGACAAATGATGGGCAACATCCTTTCGGCGGATTACTTGCTAGGTAAGCAAGATTCGGCAAAGCATTATCTGGACTATGTAAGCCGTACCAAGGCGGAGGATGCTGAAAATGCTGTCCGTATGAAAGCAGAACCCGATGCCGGACAGGTAAACGCCGGACAAGTTTACGCTATTAACACAGGAGAAGCCGAATCAGTGGATAAACTGGCTATAATTACCAAATGTGTGATTAACGGCAATAAGAAAGGCATTGAAGATGCCGTGCGCAATGCCTTGGCAGAAGGCATACAGCCAGCCGACATCTTAGACGGGTCACTGATGCCGGCGATCAATGAAGTCGGCGCGCTGTTTGAAACAGGCATTTATTTTCTGCCGCAGCTGATCAGCGGCGCGGAAGCCATGAAGACCGCAGTAGACTATATCGAACCGTTATTGGCCAAGAACCGTCAGAGTGAAAAGAAAGCGGTCATAGTGACCGCTACTGTCAAAGGTGATATCCATGATATCGGGAAAAATCTGGTCGCCTTGATGCTGAAAAACTACGGCTACCATGTCATTGACTTAGGAAAAGACATGTCAAAAGAAGCAATCATCTTGGCAGCTCAGCAAAACAATGCGGATATTATAGCCTTGTCGGCACTTATGACAACCACAATGCAGGAGATGAAAGCCGTCATTGCCTATGCCAAAGAGCATCATGTCAAGTCCAAAATCATCATCGGCGGGGCCGTTATCACCCAGAGCTATGCCGATGAAATCGGAGCCGACGGATATTCCCAAGATGCCCAGAGCGCAGTAAAACTGGCTGACCGGCTGTTACATGATAAAGGCAGATCCGAATAACAAGATCAACGAAATAACAAGATCAACGAAATAACAAGATCAACGAAAAGAAATCTGCCTATATCAGCTCTTCCCCGCCGGTTTGCCGGATATGGAGAAAATGGCAGCTGCCTTGCCCGAACACCGCCTCCAGCTGATGCCGAAATTCCTCTTTCAATTCATCAGGGATAAATGCTAGGACGGTTCCGGCGAAACCTCCGCCATGAACCCGCCAGGCGCCTTTTCCTGCCAATATTTTTTCTGATAGGGCTAAAGCCAGCGGTACTCCCTGCTCGTTAGGGCGGGAGGTACTATATACATTCTGCAGATATGATATGGAGGAGCGTCCCGATTCATTGACCAAGTCTAGGAAAGTCTTAATGTCATTGCTTTGGAGTGCCGCCGCCTGTTTTTTTACCCGTTCATTTTCCGCAAAAAAATGGATTGCCCGCAAGATCGCCCGGTCTCCCAGCCCCCGTAAAGCTTTTATTTCGGTCCGGAACTCCGCTTCAGACACTCTCCGCAGATAGTCTTTGCCAAAATGCGCCGCTACCGCTTGCATATCCGTAGCAACCGCGGCGTAATCAGGCGTCAGATCCGCGTGGGAACCGCCGGTCACGACGATGCCTAGCGTAAACCCTGATAAATCAGCATTGATCGGGGTGACGACAGGTTCCTTGGGGTCATTAAAATCAAGCATTGTCAGCCCGCCGAAACTGGAAGCCGCTTGATCCAGCAGCCCGCAGGGCTTGCCGAAATAGATATTTTCGGCAAATTGTCCGGCCAAGGCAATATCTAAGGGTGAAACCTCCGCTTTAAACAGACCCTTTATTATGTTTCCCAGCAGCACTTCAAATGCCGCTGAACTAGACAGCCCGGCACCGGCCGGGATCTTTGAGGTAATCTCTGCGTCATAGCCATGTATGACATATCCATGACTGTTAAACCAAGCGGCCATGCCACGGACGAGGGCAGCAGTGCTTCCTTTTTCCTCCTCACGGACAGACAGGTCGTCCAGATCTACTTCAATAGTACCAAAGCCATGGGAATGTATCCGCACCGTATTGGTATCGTTTTTTTTCGCTGTACACCGTGCTTCCAAATCAATCGCCGCGGCTAATGCATATCCGCATTGATGATCGGTGTGATTGCCACATACTTCTACCCGGCCGGGTGCCGAAAATACTCTGCTCATTGTTGATCCTCCTGAATATGGTCGTAAACGCGCAATATTTAACTGGTAAATAAACTTTTTACGCTTGCCATATTATATAATAAAATTAGTATAATTTCAATAAAATGTATTTTCTTGTGCTTTAAAATTGCCTATATTGTTGTTAATAAATAATATATTATTAAAATAATCGCATACCAGGCACGCAATTGTTTGGTTTGCATTGCCAATTCTTGTTGATTTTACGCAACTTGACAATGAGGTTTCCGTATGCTACTATAAATCGTATTTACAAAATCAGGAGGAAATCAAATGAAAAAAGTATTAATGCTACTATTGGTCGTAGTCAGTCTGTTTTCGCTGGCAGCTTGTGGCACAGAGGAACAGCCAGCCGAAGAGCAGTTAGTAGAAGAACAGCCTACCGAAGAACCGGCAGAAGAACCGGCAGAGGAACAGCCGGCGGAAGAGCAGCCGGCCGAAGAAGCGGCGACAGAAGAGCCCGAGGAACCGGCTACGGAAGAGCCGACGGCAGATGGGCAATCGGCATATGCACTGTACGTTAAAGCCAACGAAGCTTTGGAGGCAGCGGATTCCCTACGGATGAATGTTAAGACGACCATGACGATGGAAGTGGACGGCATGTCGGAAACTATCATGATTGCGGCTGACGCGGAGCAGGTTTTCAAAAGCCCGACAGAAATAGACATGAAAATGAACATGACCATGGATTTCATGGGTGAATCGATGGAAACCCTGATGTACTATAAAGACGGCATGTCCTACATGGAAATGTACGGCATGAAGGTGAAACAGCCGATGGATGTTGAAGAAGCCAGCCAGCAAGCCTCAACAGATACGATTGCCTTTTCAGAAGAAGCGATCAAGCAGCAGTCTGTCAACGAGGTTTCCGGGAACAGAGAGATTACTTTTACGCTGGACGGAGCCGCACTGAGCGGGGAGATGCTCGACCAGATGAATAGCATTGATTCGGACACCGCCGCAACTGCCGGGGCGGCTTTTGGTGACATAGAGCTGAAAGTCATCATAGATAGCAGCGATAATATGAAAACCTTCCATCTTTCCTGCCCCTATGAGATGTCGGAGTCGGGATATGTGATAACCGGTGATATGGAGATAGAAATGGAAGTCCTTCAGATAGGCGGAGTAACGATAGATTTCCCGACAGATCTGGATACTTATCAAGAATTGGATGAGCTTCAAGAGAGTGAATCATAGTAACTGCTATAGATTAAACTAAGCGTTTTTTGTTTGTTCATTCCGTGCCGGAAACTGATATGGTTTCCGGCACTTATGATTTCCCCACCCAAAGTCTGGCAGCTTCCGTGTCGTCAGGCCTAAAGTTTGGCGAAAATAGCTTGCAGCGAAAATAATTCCTTTAAATATCAGTTTGATTTTGTTATAATGAAATACTAGAATCGAAATATCAGCATCCCCTAGGAAAGGAATTCCCATGCGACTTTCAGATCTGTCTACCTTCAATCCGATTACCATCCAATGCCATAACAATCCCGATGCCGATGCCATTGCTTCCGGTTATGCGCTATATAACTACTTCTGTGACCAGGGCAAGCAGGTGCGTCTCATATATGCCGGCCGCGACCTCATCCAGAAAGCCAATCTCACCTTGATGATCAACAAACTGGACATCCCCATCGCCCATCTGGAAGATAGCGTCACCCCTATTCCCGGCCTGCTGATTACGGTGGACTGCCAATACGGAGCCGGCAACGTGGAACGCCTCACGGCGGACACCGTGGCCATCATCGATCATCATCAGGTAGAGATAACCGCCGTGCCCCTGACGGAGATCCGCTCCAATCTGGGCAGTTGCGCCACCTTGGTGTGGAAGATGCTCAAGGAGGAAGGATATTCCCTGTCCGACAAGACCCTGCTGGGCACGGCCCTGTATTACGGGCTCTTCACCGACACCAACCAGTTCTCCGAGATATTCAATCCGCTGGACATGGACATGCGAGATTCCGTTCCCTGTAATAAAACCTTGATCAGCCAGTTCCGCAATTCCAATCTTTCCCTCCGTGAGATGGAAATCGCCGGAATTGCCCTGATCCGGCATATTTACAATGATGACTACCGCTATGCCATCATCAAATCTCACCCCTGTGATCCGAATATTCTCGGACTGATCAGTGATTTTCTGCTGCAGGTAGAGGAGGTTGATACCTGTGTAGTCTATCATGAGACAGAGCCGGGACTGAAATTTTCTGTCCGCAGCTGCATCAAAGAAGTCAAAGCCAGCGAGCTGGCAGCTTATCTGGCTGAGGGTGTCGGCTCCGGCGGCGGACACATAGAAAAAGCCGGCGGATTTATACCCAAGTTTAATTTTGAAGAAAAATATCCCACCCACCATTCGGAAGCGTTTTTCAGCGAGCGGCTGCAAGCATACTTTGACACCAGCATCATAATTGATGCCGATACCTATGCGATCGACACGACCGGGATGCAGGCCTATACCAAGGTAAGAACCCCGCAAGGCTATGTGGCGGCTGGGGATGTGCTGCCTATCGGAACCCCCGTCACCGTCCGTACCCTGGAAGGCGATATCGACATGACCATAGAAGAAGACCTGATCATTATGATCGGCATAAAAGGCGAGGTATATCCGCAGCGCCGCGAATACTTTCACAGAAATTACGTGGAAAGCAATACCAAATATACGGAGCTGTTAAACGGCGGCAATACGGAATATATCCCCACGATCCGCAACCGCATCGACGGTTCGGCCAGAGAGATTACCCAATATGCCGGCGTATGTATTCCCAAAGGTGAGACCTATATTTATGCCAGAGAACTTCAAAACAGGGTCAAGGTGTTTACCGCTTGGGATAAGGAAAAGTACATGCTGGGACGGCCAGGGGACTTCTTGGCTGTCCGTCACGATGACCTCCATGATATTTATGTGGTGGAACAGGATATATTTTTTAAGACCTATGCGGCGGCTGATTTGGACGGCAGCTTATAAAACCGGCCCATCTGTAGCATAATAAAAGCAACAGGCGTAACACAGAACGCCGGTCAGGAAGGACAGGAGACAACATGCTAAAAATTGCTGTTTGTGACGATGAACCCAATATTGTATCCCATGTATGTAAGCTGATTGAGCAGAGTGCGGTCAATCAAAACGGCGGCGTCATAAGGGAAGGCGGCCTGCATACAGACAGTTACCGGAACGGAAACCATCTTTTGCAGGCTATGGCGGACGGCGTCTTTTATGATCTGATTTATCTGGATATTGAAATGAAGGAAATTGACGGGATTAACCTGGCAAGAAAAATCAGGGAGCAGGATGAAACGGTTCTTCTGATCTATGTATCAAGCCATGAAAAGTATATGATTGATCTGTTTGAAGTACAGCCATTCCGGTTCATACACAAACCGATAGATAGGAAGAACTTTGACGATATCCTGGCGAAGGCGGTCACGAGACTGCTGGGCAATCAGTGCTATTTCAGCTATGAAAGCGGCTGGAATGAATGTCGGGTGTTGATAAGGGATATTCTCTATTTTGAGAGTGACAGAAGAAAGATATTTATTGTGACCGAAAAAGGCCGGGAGGATTTTTACGGGAAGCTGGACGAAATTGAAGAACGGTTACGGCAAATGAATAAATGTTTTATCCGGATTCACCAGTCATATCTGATCAATCCTGAAAAAGTATTGAAAGTCGGATCCGGCAAAGTCTACCTGGTCAATCAGGCCGACCTGCCCATTAGCAAGAAAAGACAGAAAACAGTTAACGAACAATATTTGAAACAATACTGACGATAAGGCGAACTGACTGAGCCAACGGGAGACAGAAAATGCTGATACCGGAAATTATCTTGTCTATTTTATTGCTATGTGTATCTTATATTTGCTTGCGCCTGCATAAAGCCAATAAAGAAGAAAAATGGCAGAGGATGAAATATGAGAACCAGTTGGAGTTCTTTTATATGCAGTCCAGAGAACGTGACGAGGCTTTTAAGGAAATGCAACAGTACCGTCATGATTTTAAAAATCACCTGATCGGCCTGAAGAATTATGTGGATCAGGAAAATAAAGAGAAGATCAGAGAATATGTGGATATCCTGCTTCAAGACATAAAAGGCGGCTACTATGAGCATAAATCAGGCAACCTGGTAGTGGATGCCGTTACCGGCTACAAGTTTAAGAAGATGAAGATACATGACATTGCTTTTACGACCCAGTTTTCCATTCCGGAGGAACTCTCTTTTGAAGAAACCGATCTGTGCGTCATCTTGGGCAATACTTTGGATAATGCCGTTGAAGCGTCTGAAAAGATCTCGAAGGAAGTCCGCAAGATCGAGCTGAAGATGGAATATCGGCCAGGCAGCCTTTTTATCGTAGTCAAAAACAGATACTCCGGCCGCTTATCCACTGACCGCCGGGGTAAACTTCTGACGACCAAGGAAGAGAAAACCAGCCATGGAATCGGGATCCGTTCGATAGAGCAAATCGCCCGGAAATATCAGGGTATCGTAACTGTCGAGCCAGAAAACGACTGGTTTGAGATCCGAATTTTATTATATGAGCATGGACATTAAAACTTATTACATCTATTTCGACAATTATTACAATTTCATCCATAACCCTTAAAATATGATATGATGAACATCACTAAATCCGCATTATCAAACCGCAGTCACGGCATGGGGGTTCAATGAGAAATATAACGGACAATAATGAATATCTATATGATGCCTTTATCAGCTACCGCCACACGGAGCTGGATCAGTTTGTAGCAGAAAACCTGCACCGGGAGCTGGAAAGCTTCAAGCTTCCCAGGAACCTGGTCAAGAAAATGGATAACACGAACAAGGACAGGATAAACCGGGTTTTCCGTGATCGCGATGAACTGCCCATTGCCAGTAATCTGGCCGATCCAATCACTCAGGCTCTGGAGGCGTCGGAATTTTTGCTGGTCATCTGTTCCCCACGCCTGCTGGAATCCATGTGGTGCAAGAAAGAAATCGAGTTGTTTATCCAGTTGCATGACCGTGACCACGTCCTAGCTATATTGATCGAAGGGGAACCGGACGATTCTTTCCCGGATGAGCTCCGTTTTGTTGAAAATCGCCGCGTAAATGCCGATGGAACCGTGACAGAAGAACGGATACCGGTAGAGCCGTTGGCTGCCGATGTGCGGGGAAGCAGCCGCCGCGAGGTAAGGAAGAAGATCAAGGAAGAAGTCATCCGCCTAGCGGCCCCCATGTTTGACTGTGCCTATGACGAGCTGAAACAGCGCCACCGCGAACGCCGGATCCGCAAGATGCTGACGGCAGCTGCGATCGGCAGCGGTATCTGCCTAGTGTTCGGTGCGATCAGTACCACCATGGCTCTGCGGATTCAAGGACAGAATATTGAGATCAGTCAAAAAGCCGCGGAGATCCTAGCTCAGTCTGAGGAGATAAAGGCACAGTCAGAAGAAATCCAAAAGCAATACTGGGCTGCCTTAGAGAATTATGCTTTAGGGGAAGCCGAGAACGCCTTGGAACTGCTGGATCAAGGTGACCGGATCGAGGCAATCAGGACAGCGCGGGCGGTCTTGCCGGACAGCTTGGAGAACCCCGATATCCCCTATACCTATCAGGCCGAGTATGCTTTGTCTAAGAGCCTGCGGCTGTATGACAGCGGCTATATGATTTTGCCTCATATAATGCTGAAACACGACACCGATGTTTCCATATGTAAGATATCTCCGGATGAAAACACCCTGATGACCATGGATGATACCGGCATGGTTTCCCTGTGGGACATCAAAACCGGCGCATTGCTCATACAGAGCCGGGACTATACCGGCGATAGCTTTACCCATGAAGACCGTTTTGACTTTTTGGACAGCGAGACCTTTTTATACATGGGAAGTAACCAGATCGTGCGGTTTTCGATTCCTGACCAGACCGTAGAAGCCATAGAGACCGAAACCGGATCATGGATGAAGACTGACAAGAACGGCGGCAATATAGCCATAATTGATGACGGGCGGGTACAGATAAGAAACGGGGAGAGTCTGGAGCTGATCGCTGAACATAGGCTGGAAGAAGGCTGGCATGCCGGGATCAGGCTTAGTTTTGATCAAGAAGGAAGGCGGCTGGCTTTCTGTGCCTCCCAAGGCGATATGTATACGCCTTTCAGCCATGAAGCGACCTCCGTATTTGTCATGGATTGTGCTACCGGTGAGATAATCAATGAATTTCCCATGAGACAAGAAGACGTCGGGCAGATGGAATTTGCCGGCGATTACTTATACATTGCCAATTATGAAAACTACTTTTCTTCTGGTATGCAAAGTGTGTTTAATGAACAGCTGGAAGGGAACATCTATGCATGTGACCTGTCCCGGAACGAAGTGAAATGGATTTTCACGGATGAGCTCAATGCCCTATATGATGTAAAAATATCGGAGAATCCCGACAGCCAGCTGGTTTTCTGCGCCAGTTATTCCGGCGTTTATCTGCTTAACAAAGAAGACGGCAGCCTGATCGGGATGCTGGACCTGGCAGAAGGTATTCTTACAGTAACTTCACATCTGGTCCCGGGGGAAGATTATTTCTATGTACATACCCGGGAGGGAAATATATATACAGTCAGGAACAATGGCGGGATTATTGAGGCGATCGGTATCGCGCACCGGTTATACAGCCCTTCCAATAATCTAAAGTACATGGAGATGATTCAAGGAAATGTCTTGCTTGTGCCTTACAGCAGTACGGATGTCACGCTCTGCCGCACGGCGGTAGGGGCAAACACGGAAACCGTCATGAAGACGGAAGGGAACCTGGAAGATATGGTCATCAGCCCTGACGGGAAGTCATATCTGCTGCGCTATTACTATGATGATAAGGTATATGTCTACGATGCCGCCACCGATGAACAGACGGGCAGCATGACAAAACAGGGTTATGTCGCGGAAACCGTCTTTGCGGGGAAAGACAATCCGGTCATTGCGACGCTGACCAACGATACTCTCTATCTCAATGAAAATATTACCGGGGCTGATATCGCGCAGTATGAGATGGCGTGGGGGGATTGTTTTTTCTTGGGAGAACACTATGAGCAGGTGGTCAGTATCGGTTTTGGGGAAGCTGTTTTCTATGAGGTAATGACAGGCAAGGAAACCGGCAGGATAGAGGCGGATAATATGAAGAGAGGCTGGTCTGCCTTTAATGTCAGCGGCATCAGCGGCCATCTTGCGGCTGCTTATCCGGACGAAGACAGGCTGACGATTTATCGGCTGGACGATATGAGCGAGATCCAGACGATACCACTCAATGCGGCTTATATCCAAGAAGTGTTCTTTGAGCGGAACAGCGACGTCCTCTATGTAGCTTATAAGGATAACAGCATCGAAGCCTATGAATGTCAAGAGGATGTCTGGAGCTTGACACATAGCTATCCGGCACTCTACTATGCGGTGTCGGAAGCAGTCAGCCTTGGCGACGGAAACCGGGTCATCTTGCAAGGAACAAGTGCGTCTTACCTGCTAAAAGACAGCGAGGTAGTGGCCGAATTGTATGATTTTAATGCGGTGACCAGGAGACAGCCAGATAGCGAAGGCCAGTATATTATTTATCTGGGATCGACGACACTTTACCGGACACCGCTGTATGAGTATAATATGCTGATGGAAGCGGCTGAAGAGTTTAAGTAAATGTACACTTCAGCAGGCGGACGTAGAATTCTACGGTTTTATAAAGGGTTTCTAAGGGAATACGTTCGTTATGTCCATGAATCATGGCGCGTTCATCTTTTGACAGTTTCATGGCGGAAAAACGATATACGCGGTCGGTTATGCGGCAATAATGCCGGGAATCACTTGCGGCCATCATCAAGTAAGGAGAAATCAGTGCATCCGGCCAGGTCGTGTGAATGACCTGTTTTAAGGTTTCCCATTCCTTACAGGAGGTATCCGAGTTAATTGAAGGATTCATGCCGCTTAACAGCTGCAGTTCTATGTTATCGTTCTTAATAACCTTTTTGAGATATTTGACAGCCGCCGTAATGTCAGTGCTTCCGAGCAGACGCAGGTTCAGTCCCAGTCTGGCTTTGGGAGGCAATACGTTAAAGGCCTTGCTGCCTTCCATCTGCGTAACGGCACAGGTGGTGCGCATCATAGCATTCAGCTCGGCTCCGGATATCCGGCAGATCAGTTTCAGCAGCGGCATAAAACACCAGAGATTTGCAAACATCACTTTATATAAAAAGCTTGCATGGCGGCCAAGGGTGTCAAACATTTCAGCCACCGGTTTGGTAAATTCAGTGGGAAAAGGATGGCTTTCCAGTCTCACTACAGCCTTTGACAAATGTCCCAAAAGCGTATGGGGCGGCGGTGTGGAGGCATGGCCACCTTGGCCTTCCATGCTGCCCTCGACATGGGCAATCCCTTTTTCTCCGATCCCGACCATGGCACAGGGTGCGGTAACGCCAGGAAAAGATTTTTCTACGATAGCCCCACCCTCGTCGAGAACCATCGCCGGGCAGATTCCCCTTTGTTCAAACCAGGATACGATATCCGCACAGCTTGATCCGTATGTTTCTTCATCACCGGCAAAGGAAAAATAAATATCCCGGCTGGGAACAAAGCCGTCTGCCAGCAGATGTTCGGCAGCTTCCAAGATTGCGCACAGTGTACCTTTGGTGTCCAGAGTCCCGCGTCCCCATAAGACACCATCTTCAATCAGTCCGGCAAAAGGCGGTCTGTCCCAGCGTTCCTCATCGGCCGGAACAACATCGTAATGAGCCATCAGAACAAGCGGTTCTATACTTATCTGTCCTTTCCAATAATATAAGAGTCCTGTCTTACCGATTTTCTCTAAGGGACAGTTTTGGTGCATCAGGGGAAAGCGTTCTTCCAGTAAGTTATGGAACTTAATAAATTCCCTATGATCTACTAGTGATTCATCCGCATAGGATACGGTTTTACACCTGATCATGGCGGCGAGGTCGTCAGCCGACTTTTCTTTGGGAACCGTAACCTTTCCTGGTAACGCCGTCGGAAGGGCATAAGGCCTAAAACGTACCGCCCTGACGGTAATAACACCTGCAAATAATAGAATTATACCTGCCAATATTAATATTACTTCCATTTTATACGCTCCTATAAATCCACCCGTTTATGACATCTCTTTTACAACATCCCTTTTACAGCATCCCCTTTTTATACAAAATCCTAGCCGCCCCGATCGTGATCAGCGAGCCGACCGGAACCAGTATCCCTACCGAGGATGCCAACGACGGAACAAGTAGGAACAGAGCTACCATAAACACTAGCGGCACAGTGGCAATTTTCCAGTTTTTGCTGACATAGACAACGGCCAGCCCGCCAAAGAGGGAGGGCAGGATGTTTTCGAAGGCCGGTATTAAGACTGGGGAGTTAAGGATCGGTGTCAGCTGGGCCAGAAGAAAGACGCCGGCGGCAATGATCAGCGTGGTGACAATAGAACTGGTGGCCACGGCGATCGTCGAAATCACTTCGCCTTCTTCGGTATTGGGCTTTGCTTTGGCGCTTTCCATGGCATTTAAGGCGGCCGGTACTTTCAGGCTGGTCAGATTGCCGGTCACAAAGCCGAGGTAGGAACCGCCGGTTCCCAGCATTGGGGTAAAAGTAATGACTTCAATCGTGCCTACGGTCCAGAAGATCGGAGCAACCCCCAGTAAGCCTTTAAAAACCGGAGTGAGCCCCGGCCAGGCATCATAGGCGATGCAGATGGCCACGGGGACAGCAAGGATTAGTATGGCAGCTGTCCATATCCATATTTTACCGTACAGATGTGTTTTATCAATATAAGTATTATTGGTGTTTTTCATTCTGTCTTCCTCCTATCGCATAATGACCGGGGTGATTATAACGGCAAAGATCATGCCTCCCAGCATACTGAAGGGTAATGCGTAATTTTCCAGCCAGTTAATATGAAATTTTTTGATCAGCAGTCCGCAGACAGCCATCAGCAGGGCGGAAAACAACAGAACAAAGATCGGTATAAAACCAGGAAGCCCGCTGCGGATATCGGCAAAGACCATGCCTAAGAAAGCGGCAATCATGCCCAGAAACATGGAGGTGATAAAGAGGTCTCCCCATTTGGAATCTTTGTTCTTAAGGTTGATCAGGCCGTTTTGGATCCGGCGCAGCAGGAGCGGGACCAGTATTATGCTGGGCATAATACCAAGAGTCATTACCCAGGCGATGGCCGTATACACTTTGGCGTCGGTGATGGTCTCTGACAAGGATATGCCCAGTGCCGTTGCCGTCGAGGTTGCAGCGGGAGTTTCATAGGTAATCGCCCCGATCACACTGAGACGGATCCAGGGTAAAGGGAGCCCTAGGAATTTGGACAGAGAAATAACGCCGAGCAGAATGGAAACAGCCGGTGCAATGGTAAACAATGCAGTGGATGTAATGATTTTTCTAATCTGCCGCATATCCATTCCTAGGCTTTTAGCGCGGCGGCAGGCTCTTATTAGAAAGAAAAAAGATTGCACAATGATAAACAAGATAACCAGAACCGCTATAAAATATAGAAAAGTACTGTTTGGTGAGAAATTCATAAGTTTTCCTCCGTTCATGACTGGTATACGATGTTCTGGAAACAGTATACTACGTTTGCGATAACCTTGTAAACCGATGATTTTTCCTTGGCCGTATAAGTGCTTGCAGTGCTGACAGTTATATATTATATTGTTATTAAAAGCATTTTCAACTATTAATTTTGATGCGGCAGAGCCAGATGGGAAGGTTGCAAGAAACATGAAGTACTTGAAGATATTTATCAGTAAAATACTGCTGACCGCCGCCCTGTTTATCTTGCAGCTTGGCTGGTCGCTGTTTTTCTTGGTCCGCCTGACGGAATATTCTGCGGCGGTAAGCGCTGTCTTTCGTATATTAAGTATTTTAATTATCCTGTTTATTATCATCAAGGAGGACAATTCTGCCTATAAAATCGGCTGGATCGTACTTATTATGGCAGTGCCGCTATTTGGCGGACTTTTTTATCTTTTCTTCGGAAATAAGCGGCCTACCCGTAGACTGCGCGGCCAGCTAGAAAAAGAACACCGTAGGCTGATCTCCGGTTTGAGCCAGGATGCGGATGTCATGGCGGAAATAAGAAACCGGGATGCAAGGGTAGCTGGTACCGGACATTATCTGTACAGAAAAAGTGACTTTCCGGTTTATCAAAATACCGCTACGGATTATTATAAGATCGGGGAAGATATGTTCGCTGATATGATCTCCGATCTGGAAGAAGCCCGACATTTTATTTTTATGGAGTATTTTATAATCGAGGAAGGCATCATGTGGAACCGGATCTTGGCGATTCTCAAAAGAAAAGCAGCTGAGGGGGTTGAGGTGCGTCTGATTTATGATGATGTCGGCTCGCTGTTCAATCTGCCGGCAAGCTTTGCCAGAGAGTGTGAGGCACAGGGCATAAAATGCATGGCTTTTAATCCGTTTATCCCGCTTTTTTCGCTGGTGATCAATAACCGGGATCATCGGAAGATCATGTTAATTGACGGCCACACGGCATATACAGGCGGGATAAACCTTGCCGATGAATATATCAATGCGGTGACAAGATATGGGCACTGGAAGGATACCGGAGTAAGGATAAAAGGTGATGCGGTCTGGAGCTTTACACTGATGTTTCTGGAGATATGGCATGCGTTCCGGGAAGAGAAGGATGTATTGGCTAACTTTCGTCCGCACGTTTTCCATCCGGCTGAATTTACCACAGACGGTTATGTTCAGCCCTTCAGTGACAGTCCACTGGATGAGGAAACCGTAGGCGAGAATCTATACATTGATATTCTGAACAGTTCCTGTCATTATGTATACATATTCACGCCTTATCTGGTCATAGACAATGAAATGAAAGGAGCCCTTAGCATGGCAGCCAAAAGAGGGGTTGACGTGCGGCTGGCAGTACCGGGAATACCGGATAAAAAGCTGGTATTCCGCCTTACCCGCTCCTATTATGGCCCACTGATCAGATCCGGTGTCCGGGTGTATGAATATACGCCGGGTTTTATGCATGCCAAAAGTATTGTGTGTGATGATGAGACGGCGGTAGTGGGAACGATCAATATGGATTACCGCAGTTTATATTTACATTTCGAGTGCGGAGTCTATATGTACCGGACCAAGATGATCGCCGATCTTAAGGCTGATTTTCTGGAGACAGTACTTAAGTGCCGGCAGATTGCCGCCGGAGATATTAAAACCAGTTTCCCAGGACGCCTTTTTGATTCCTTGCTAAGGTTGGCGGCACCTTTATTATAGACGCCTGGCCGTAGTCATCAAGCTACTGCGCCCAGTAACGCCGGAAGCTCATTAACTGTCGGCAAAGTAACAGAGCTCGAATCCTGTCATATGATGTAAAAAAGAGTTTTTTTGGAGTTTATATGGATTTTGACAGGCCAAGTTTATGTTTTAATGTAGGTAACAGTGTAATCTGTACGGACGGCAATCGTTCCTGGTGTCAGCCGACCCCCGGGAAGTGGTGTCCGCCAGGTTCCGGGCCCGGCCAGCCGCCGCGCCCCG
>DBDG01000010.1 GCA_002293475.1 Lachnospiraceae bacterium UBA938 | reverse complement strand
GTCGAGGCCGAGCGCACGGACGGATACGACGTGCAGTACGAAATAAGCGACTGGGGCGCGAGCTTCCAGGCGATCGTGACCATCACCAACCTCTCGCCGATGCCGATCGAGGCATGGTCCTTGCAGTTCCAGGGTAACTTCGATATCAGCAATGTCTGGGATGCCCGGCTGACCGAAAGCCAGGGACAGACCTATACGATCGGCAGCCAGGCCTGGACCAACCCGATCCAGTATAACTCCTCGGTTTCCTTTGGCTTCATGGGCTCGAAGAGCGCCGGCACGGAAGTGGAACTTACCGACTATGTCCTGAAAGAAGTGGTGGCTTCTGACGGCTTCCTCCGTCCCGTTGATGACATCATCGACCAAGGCGACCTTGAAGTGATGATGACCGACGGGACAATTGAAACGCTCCGCGGAACAAACGGGATCTTCCGCGTGATTGACGGAACATTTACCGATCAGACCGTCACTTCGGCTGACGATGCGGCGGCGGTTCTTAATTCCGCCAGCAGCCTGTTCGGCGCCATATTCAATGCCGACGCTGCCGAGGTCACATCCCAGAATGTGCCCAGCGACGGCGAGGCACCGGCCGAGAATATTTACCGCTTTACGCCAGACTTCGGAGGGATACCGACACTAGGCAGCGAGATCATCCTGATTACCGATGAGCAGGGCACGGTAAAAAGTATGTTCAACAGCTATAACAAAAATGTCGAAAGTGTCGATACGGACGCCACGGTAACCGAGCAGCAGGCGGTCGATGCCGCCCTGGCCAAGCTGCTGGCGGAGGAAGAAGTTGCCGCCTCGCTGCAGGACACAGCCGACGAAGGGAACCTGAGCTATGACTATGTGCAGGATGAGTTTACCAACAGCTTGACGGTCGAGACGCAACTGGTTATTTTCGCCCTGTCAGACACCGAGACCCCGGCACTGGCATGGCAGATCCGCTTGGCTACCGACCTTGACTATGTGCCTGCTGATGACCTGTTCCTACCGCTCATCGGCCAGGACGAATATGTTTATGCCAACGCCGCCAATGGCGCTTCCGCCGGCACGGTGTTCGAAACCATCGCACGGATATTAGAATGGTCACCCACTACTGTGACGGCTGCCGACTTAAATAACCAAAGCCGAACTTTTGGCGCCATGGAAGAAAACGGACGTTATCAGTTAGCCGATGAGACACGAAACCTAAAAACTTATAGTTATGCCGAACCGCTACCGGGTAACCTGATTTCTTTTACAGACGTTCCCAATAAATCAGCGGTATCAGCACATGCTAATGCTAGTGAAGTATATGACTTTTATAAGAATGTCCTGAACCGTGACTCCTATGACGGCAAAGGCAGTGAATTAAGATCAACGGTTCATTATGTCGATCCCGATGGTGATAATGCCTTTTGGATGACTAATGAAAAACAGATGTTGTATTCCACAGGGAATTATGAGGCCGCTTTGGATGTAGTCGGACATGAGTTTACCCATGGTGTCATCGATACTATTTCAGATGAAAAAGAAATTCTGGCATACTGGAGTGAACCGGGAGCCTTAAATGAAGCAATGGCCGATATTATGGGATCTTTAATTGAAGATAAAGACGGAGCCGACAGGTGGTTGATGGGTGAAGATTCCGGCGGTGCCATCAGAAACATGTCTAATCCTACGCAATTTGGTTACCCGGATCATTATGACAATAAATTTAATGGATCTCGTGACAACTACGGCGTACATATCAATAGCGGCATATTCAGCTTTGCCGCATATAAAATGATGACCGATTCGCGGACAGACAGCATTTCCGACGAAACCTGGGCAAAGGTATTTTATCGCTCCTTAAATCGTATGGCATATGACTCATATTTCCTTGACGGACGCGGTGCTGTAATCTGCGCCGCAAAAGACCTCGGCTTTGACCATGATCAGCAACAGGCAATAAAAGATGCCTTTGATGCCGTTGGCATCTGCGAACCTGTAAGTGTCCGCATTTCACTAACATGGGGCGAAAACCCTCGTGATCTGGATTCCCACCTTATCGGTCCGGCAGTAAACGGCAGCGGCACATTCCACACCTACTATGTTAACCGTAACTACTACAATGACGGAAGTACTTATTCCGCCACGGAGCTGTATGCCGCCGATTTGGATTATGACGATGTCACATCTTACGGTCCGGAAGTAACAACCATCCATACGCTGACACCCGGAACATATTACTTTTATGTCCATGATTATACAAACCGTAATATGACTTCATCAAGAGCTATGACCAGCTCAGGGGCAAAAGTTCATTTCTATATAGGATCAGACTCCATACCATTTGTAACTGTAGATGTAGATACGACAAGGGAAGGCACTTATTGGGGGGTCGCCAGGTTTACTATCACACGGACTACCAATCGATATGACATTGATTTACAATCATTGGGTAGATATGGCTATCAATCCAGCCCATCTTTAATCGGACCCGGGTTAGATAATTTATAATAAGCCGCCGCAGAATAATTTCTGATGAAGTCAAGGAGCAGCCGCGCTGAGAATTTAGCGCGGCTGCTTGATTCGTATTTTTCAAATTTGCTTCTTTAACTCTAAAATCACTTTTTCTCCTACCTTACTTAGTCTTGAGGCTGTTTACCCACTCGGCAAGACCTCCCATGGTCTGCTTGCCGTTCAGCATTTTTCCTTCTATTATGGCTGCTGAACTGTCAACACTCTTTCTCAGGTATTTTACTGTTTCGCCCATTCCGCTGCTGCCTGATGTTGCAAACAGCACAATGGTTTTTCCGGCAAAGTCATACCTCTCCAGGAAAGTATTAATGATGGTCGGCGCAATATACCACCAGATCGGAAACCCAACGAATACGGTATCATAAGCGCCAATGCCCGCATCTTCATCAACTATTGCCGGGCGCGAGGACTTGTCGGCCATCTCCATGGAACTGCGGGACTTATTATCCTGCCAGTTCAGATCAGCCTCGGTATATGGTACTTGCGGCTTGATCTCGTATATGTCCGCCTTTGCCGCTTCCGCTAGTAACTCTGCCACCCGGCGGGTAACTCCGCTTGCCGAAAAATATGTTACTAATATCTTGCTCATGTTAACCCTCCCAACGTCACGTCAGACTTTAAGTTATATTCCATAACATGAATCTAGTACAAAATATTGCTTTTGTCAAGCATATTGATATATTATACAACTGCTATGTGTTCATGATATAAAACGTATCTGCCAACAGCAGCCAGTTAGCACGGTACAGCTGCATGACCTGCCAATATCCGACACCGTTCAGGTTGTATTCCGTAACCAGCTTGAACTTCTCCCTCATGCTCCGGACATCCTCAAACCAGACCTCATGGGTAAGGCCGTCTTCATAATAATAAAAATAGGGCGACATTGCTACCTCGTCAAACAGGATTTCGGCACCATGCGTAACCGCCAGCTGCACTGCTTCCACATTTCCGATGGTAACCGCCTTGCTTTCTCCCCTGATATAGGGCAGACTCCAGTCATAGCCATAATTAGGGATTCCCAAGTTAATCTTTTCAACCGGTATTTCCGTAATGGCATATTCCACTACTTCGCGTACCTTATTAAGGGGTGCTACTGCCATGGGTGGGCCATATGTATACCCCCATTCATAAGTCATCAAAAGCACATTGTCCGCTGCGCCTCCTAATAGTCCATAATCCTTGCCTTCATATAAAAGCCCTGGCTGGTCCTCGGATACTTTAGGCGCCAGATCCACCGATACCGAATAGCCTTCCGGAGCGACCGCCTCCCGGAGGTCGGCGACAAACTGCGCATAGGATACCCTGTTCTCTGGCGGGATGTATTCAAAATCCACATCCACGCCGCTGAAATTCCTAGCCCGCAGGGTTTCAAGGACCTGATCGGTCAGGTTCTGCTGAGCCTCCTGGTTACTCAGCAATGAAGTAATCAGATAATTATTGAATCTTCCCTCTTCATCAAGCGGTGTCAGAGTCAAAATCGCCATAACGCCGTTTTCCTCGGCCAGTTCTATCATCCAAGCGTCATCCAGCGCGGGCGGCACCAGATCCCCCGTTGTCGTAAAGCCATAAGAAAAGACCGCCAGCTCCGTCAGATAGGGGAGCGTCTGTTCCAGAACCCATTCGCTGATAAACGGATAGGCATAGCCGCGGGCCGTCACGGTTTTTTTGGCCTCCCCGTCCGTAGTATTCGTGGGAATCAAAAGAGCCTGGCCGACTGCCAGCTTATACGGAAAGGGCAGCTGATTCACATAAGCGATTTCCGCCACTCCTACCCCGAAATTCCTGCTGATCTCTTCAACATTGTCTCCGCGTTTTGCTACATATATTTCCATAAAAAATATCCTTTTTATTAATCATATTCTGTCGGTAATCCTATATATGCTTAATATGGAATTATTAATAGGGTAACGCCATAATTCTTTGAATTATGACATTACCCCAAAAAGTTTAAAGTTATTAGGTCTGATATTACAGAACAGTAAACGAGCACCGGTTCCGCCCGCCTTGCTTTGACTCATAGAGCATTTCATCCGCCCGCTGAATGTAGGTGTCGCTGCTATGCGTATGCTCGACCTTACCGGTCATGACACCGATGGAGATTGTAACATAATCGGCTACTTTGCTTTTTTCATGCGGAATCCGACAGTTATGGACATTTTCCATGATCTTATCGGCCATGATACGAGCCCCGGCCGCATCGGTGTTGGGCAGGACGACGACAAATTCCTCTCCGCCATACCGAGCAATGAAATCATCAGCTCTCACCGCGCTGTCCTGTAATGCCTTAGCAATCATTTTCAGACAGTTATCCCCTTCAATATGGCCGTAGGCGTCATTATAATTTTTAAAATAATCAATATCAATCATCATCAGGCTGATGATCCCGCCAGAACGGGACAGGGAACGGATCAGGCGCTGCATAGTTTCGTCGAAAAAGCGGCGGTTATAGATATCGGTGAGCGGATCGTAGAATATCTTATCCACTTCTACTTCCAGCTTATGGACATTTTTCTCCAGGCGGTTGCGCATTAAGGCACTGGCCATCAATTCGCTGGCTGAACGCAGGATGCTTACCTCGTTATCTGAAAATACCCGTTCCTTGTGGCAGTCGTCAAAGGCGACAAAACCTTTCATTTGCTCCTGCAGGTAAATCGGTACCACCAAGATAGACACGATGCCCTGTTTGGAAAGATAGCTGCGTACCCCCTCCGGCATATCCCGCACCATGCCGTTGATACAGTGCCCCTGTAAGAACTCTATCTCCCAGCTAGGTAAAATATCACTATATAAGAACCCCTGCTCTTTCTCGATATCCTGCCGCGGTTCCGTATTCTCCGACCACTCAAAGATCTGTCTGCAGTAGATCCTGCTTTCCCTGACATAGTTTTCCCAGAAGTAAACCCGGTCGATTCCAGCCGATTCGGCCATTATGCCCATAGCGTGACGAATATCTTTTTTAAAGCTGTCAGTATCCGACTGTAGCAGGACAGTGGAGACATGGTTCACCGCACGCAGCAGCCGGTTCTGATACTCCGTCTCTTGCATCATCTGCATCATCTGCCGGTCGGCTTCCCTGATTTTCTGAGCTTCCTCGTTGCGGATTACCGTATTGACCAGCATAAAACTTGCCGTACGCAGGATATTAACCTCACCTTCCGTATAGGTCCGTTCCTCCGTAAGGTTTTCATAAAGGACAAAACCCCAGAACATGCCCTTGTTAAACACCGGTATAGCAAGCACGCTCATGCATCCAAATGACTTGAGCGTTGCGGCTTCCGGCATGAGTGACACCGGGCCGTTAATACACTGTCCTGATTTCAGGATATCCCGCCAGCGCGGGATATGCCGTTCATAAGAATTGACCTGAAGCTCCTGTAACGGGCTGATGGAAGTACCCGCCACTTTGCTCCAGCGGTAGATCTGTGAGGCATACAGGCCATCCGGCTTTTCCATGTTACGGGACACCGACATCCGGTCAACATCGGCTATCCCGGCGATCAGACTGACACCCGCTGACATCGTAAGCTCAAAGTTTTCCGCGCTTTGCGAAAGCAGGATAATCGCCGCACTATTCAGGATACCGAGTCTTTTATCCCTGTTCTCAAGCATTTCCTGAGTCTTTATCAGTTCCGTGATATCAATCGCATATTCCAGATGAGCCTTTTGCCCGCCGGGCCAATCGACCAGAGTCGCTGTTTTGTGAAATATGCTGCCATTTACGTCCTTGTGGTTCCATACGATGGTTTTGTCCGGTTCTTGTATCAGTTCAAGATAAGGACAGTGCTCGCATGGCTGATCCAGACCCTGCAGCAGCTTGTAGCACACTTCCCCCACACCGTCACTGACAATGCCAAAATGTTTCCTGATGCTATCGTTGAGAAATAGTAACTTTCCGTCTTCCGGCGTACAGACCGTGATCAGCGCTTCCATTTCATTTAAAATACTTTTCAGCATCGCAAGCTGATCCGCTTCTTCCTGCCTGCCGACTTGGCGCTCCCCCAATATATGTTTTACCCGTCTTCGATATTTCCTTGTTCTCTGCATCAGTACAGCATCCCCCTACATACTTATACGCACCCTGTTCCGGTACTGCCGCTCTGCCGTTCATAATCCGTATAATCTATAGCGGCGGTTTACTTAACCGGCAGTTTAACCTTATCCAGATGCCATATTTCATCAACATATTCCTGTATGGTCCGGTCCGCGGAGAATTTGCCGGAACATGCGACGTTAAGGATGGCGCTCCTAGCCCAGCCTTTTTCATTACGGTAAGCTTCTTCCACCTTCCTATGCGCCTCGGCATAGGCCTTGAAATCTTTTAAGACAAAATAGGTGTCCGCCTTATCCGTACTTAGCGTATTAAGCAGCGAGTTATAGGTATTACGGAACAAATCCGGATCACCCGGTGCATATGTCCCGTTAATCAGCTGCATCAATACCCTGCGGATATCCTGGTCATTATTAAATATTTCCATGGGATTATAGCCACGCTGTCTTTCGTAATGAATGACCTCATCGGAACTCATCCCAAAAATAAACGCATTTTCCTCCCCGACTTCCTCAACAATCTCTACATTCGCCCCGTCCATCGTCCCGATCGTCAGGGCTCCGTTCAGCATAAACTTCATATTGCCGGTTCCCGATGCCTCTTTGCTTGCCGTCGAAATCTGTTCGGAAACATCTGCGGCCGCGAAGATGAGCTCGGCATTGGAAACCCGGTAATCCTCAATGAAAACCACCTTGAGCTTGCCGCCGATTGAAGCATCGTTGTTCACGACATCCCCCACCGCATTGATCAGCTTGATCGTCAGCTTGGCATTTACATAAGCCGCCGCCGCCTTGCCGCCGAATATAAAGGTCCGGGGATAAAAATCCATATCGGGGTGATCTTTAATTTCATTATATAGATACATCACATGCAAAATATTCAAGAGCTGACGTTTATACTCATGCATCCGCTTGACTTGGACATCAAATATCGACCGCGGATCTACGGTTACTCCGTTATTCTGCAGTATGTAATCTGCCAGGCGGAGCTTATTCTGATATTTGATATGCATGAATTCCTGCTGTGCCTTTTCATCATCGGCATATATCTTCAGCTTATTGATCTTGGGCAGATCCGTAATCCAATCATTGCCGATCCGTTCAGTCACCCAAGCGGCTAACAGCGGGTTGCCATGCAGCAGGAAACGGCGCTGGGTTATTCCGTTGGTCTTGTTGTTGAATTTCTCCGGCATCAGCTCATAAAAATCCTTGAGCTCCTGCTGCTTTAAGATTTCCGTGTGCAGCCTGGCCACTCCGTTTACCGAATAGCCGACGGCTATGGCCAGATGCGCCATCTTGACCTGGCCGTCATATATAATCGCCATTTTACGTACTTTATCCTGATTACCGGGATAACGCTGTTCGATCCGGGCAATAAAGCGGCGGTTGATCTCCTCTATGATCTGGTATATCCGGGGCAGAATCCGGGAAAACAGCTCTATCGGCCATTTTTCCAAGGCTTCCGACATAATCGTGTGATTGGTGTAGGCACAGGTCTTCGTCGTTACTTCCCAAGCCTCATCCCAAGTCAGATAAAGCTCATCCATCAAAATGCGCATCAGTTCCGCGATGGCTACGGTAGGATGGGTATCGTTCAGCTGGAAAGTAACCTTTTCATGGAACTGCCGGATATCATCATGGGTTCGCAGATATTTAGCCACGGCTTCCTGCACCGAAGCTGAGATAAAGAAATACTGCTGTTTTAAACGCAGTTCCTTCCCGGCGTAATGGGTGTCATTCGGGTAAAGCACTTCCACGATGCTGCGGGCCAGATGCTCCTGTTCCTTGGCCTTCTGGTAGTCCATCTTATCCGAAGTATCTAACAGGAAACACTCCAGCGGCTGGGCATCCCAGATCCGCAGGGTATTAACGATCCCGCTGCCATAGCCGACGATCGGCAGATCGTAGGGAATCGCCTGGACCGACAGATAATCTTTCTGGGTAAAATGGCTTCTGCCGTTCTCATCAACATATACATCCGTATAGCCGCCAAACTTAACCTCTTTGGCGTATTCCTGACGCCGCAGCTCAAAGGGGTTGTTGTTGTCCAGCCAATTGTCCGGAACCTCCTCTTGGAAGCCCTTGCGGATCTCCTGCTTGAACATCCCATAACGGTAACGGATCCCGCAGCCGTAAGCCGCATAGCCAAGCGTCGCCAGCGAATCCAGAAAACAGGCGGCCAGCCGCCCCAGACCGCCGTTACCTAAGGCGGCATCCGGTTCCTGATCCTCTACCGAGTTCAGATCCAGACCCAGTTCGCTCAAGGCCTCTTTAACCGGCTTCAGTGCCTGCAGGTTAATAATATTGTTGCCTAGGGCGCGCCCCATCAGGAACTCCATCGACAGGTAATAGACCATCTTGGGATCCTGCTTCTCATATTCCTTCTGCGTATCCATCCAATAACCGATTATCGCGTCCTTAATCGCATAAGAAACCGCCTGGAATACCTGCTGTTCATTCGCTTCTTCCATCGTCTTGCGATATAAAGTCCTCACATTGTAAACCACACTTCTTTTAAATAACTCCTTATCAAAAGCCAGCGTTGGCGTGGTTGGTTTTTTGGCCATCCTGTTTCTCCTTATATTTTATTATTTTGTCAATTTTTAACTGTAAATCATTATACTATATACTTTAGAAAACCACAAGTTGGTATTAAGCTTCCCTTTTTTTTCGTCATATTTATAGGTGCTACTTTAGATGTGAACGCATTACATAACCCGCAACGACCTACACCTTCTCCACATAAATACTCACTGTTTCACCGTTCACGTTCCACTCCTTCATGGTTGCCTCAGAACCCATCACAATATCTTCCGAGCCCAGTTCATCGGCCAGCACCTTCTCGGCGATAGAAGCCCGGTTGCGCTGCACGATCTTAGCAATCTTAACGTTGCCGCTTAAGCTTACCCGGATATGGTCCATTACCTCAAAGCCGGTATCTTTACGCATCGTCTGTATCTTACTGATGATCTCATAGACAAAGCCTTCTTCGATCAGTTCTGCACTTAGCAAGGTGCATAGAACCACCGTAACCCCATTATCCGCTTCTGTCACATAACCTTCCTTTTGGCTCACCTCGATTAGCAGGTCTTCTTCGGCCAATTCAACCAACACCCCGCCGACATCAAAGCGCAGACAGCCGTCCGCTTTCAGTTCTTCCATCGCCTGATTTCCGTCAAGGCTTTCTAATTTCTGGCGGATGCCGCCTAACTGCTTCCCGTACTTAGGTCCTACCGTCCGCAGCTGCGGTTTGAACGCATAGCTGGTAAACTTCCTTACATCATCCGTAAAGATGACTTCTTTGACATTCAGCTCCTCCTTGATAATATCCACGTAAAATTCCTTTAGTTTTTCCGGAGCCTTGACATACATTGACGCAATCGGCTGACGGTTTTTGATATTGGCCATATTCCGGCAGGCCCGCCCTTTTACGACGATATTCAGCACGGCATCCATAGCGGTTTCCAGCTCTTCATCCACGGCTTTGGAATCTGCTTTCGGAAAATCACACAGATGGACACTTTCCGGCGCCTGCGGATCAATGCCGACAACCAGATTGCGGTAAATATCCTCAGCCATAAAGGGAATCATCGGGGCTGCGCATCTGCACACCGCCGTCAAGGCGGTATACAGCGTCATATAAGCATTGATTTTATCCTGATCCATACCCTTGGCCCAGAAACGCTCCCGGCTTCTTCGCACATACCAGTTGCTCATATCATCCACGAAGCTTTCCAGTTCCCTAGCCGCCTCCGGGATCCGGTACTGATCCAGATCTTCATCCACTTCCCGGATCAGGGTATTTAGCCGAGACAACAGCCATTTATCCATAACCGGCAGCTTATCATAATCCAGTTCATACTGAGTCGCGTCAAACTGGTCAATATTGGCATAGAGGACAAAAAACGCATAAGTATTCCACAGCGTTCCCATAAACTTCCGCTGACCTTCAATAACTGCCTTCCCATGAAAACGGTTGGGCAGCCACGGGGCGGAATTAATATAAAAATACCAACGGATGGCATCGGCCCCATAGGTTTCCAAGGCTTCAAAAGGATTGACCGCGTTCCCTTTGGATTTGGACATCTTCTGGCCATTTTCATCCATCACATGCCCTAGGACAATGACATTCTCATAGGGCGCCTTGTTAAAAATCAGCGTTGATTCCGCCAACAGGGAATAAAACCAGCCTCTGGTCTGATCCACGGCCTCGGAAATAAACTGCGCCGGAAACTGCGCTTCAAACAGTTCTTTATTCTCAAACGGATAGTGATGCTGGGCAAAAGGCATAGCCCCGGAATCAAACCAGCAGTCAATCACCTCCGGCACCCGCTTCATAACGCCTCCGCACTTTCGACAAGTTCCGGTGATCTCATCAATATAAGGCCGGTGCAGTTCCACGGTACGAGCCGCCGGATTGCCGCTTAACTGTTCCAGTTCAGCGCGGCTCCCTACGGCTTCCATATGACCGCAGCCACATTCCCATACATTTAAGGGCGTACCCCAATAGCGGTTACGGGAGATGCTCCAGTCCTGTATATTCTCCAGCCAGTCACCGAAGCGGCCTTTGCCGATTGATGCCGGAATCCAGTTGATGGTATTGTTATTGCGGATCAAATCTTCCTGTACCGCTGTCATCTTGATAAACCAGGACTCTCTGGCATAGTAAATCAAAGGCGTGTCACAGCGCCAGCAATGCGGATAGCTATGCTCATAATCAGGCGCTGAAAACAGCAGCCCCTTTTTCTCTAGATCAGTTATGATGAGCGGATCGGCTTTTTTGCAGAATATACCTGCATAAGCGGTTTCTTCCGTCATTTCCCCCCGAGGATTGACCAGCTGGACAAACGGCAAGTCATATTTCCGTCCCGCTTTGGCATCATCTTCGCCAAAAGCCGGAGCGATATGCACCACGCCGGTTCCGTCCGTCAGGGTGACGAAGTCATCACAGGTCACGAACCATGCTCTTTTATTTTGCTTTGCGACCAGCTGTCTAGCAAAATCAAAGAGCGGCTCATATTCCTTGTATTCTAAGTCTTGGCCGGTAAACTTCTCTAATACCTCGCAGCCCTCTCCCAACACCGCGGCTAGGAGCGCTTCCGCCAGATAATAAATCAGCCCGTCTTTACCTTTCGCCTTCACATAGGTTTCCCGGGGATTAACACAAAGCCCCACATTGGACGGCAATGTCCAAGGCGTGGTCGTCCATGCCAGGATATAAGCCTCTTCGTCCTTCACCTTAAAACGGACTACTGCCGATCGTTCCTTGACATCCTGATATCCTTGCGCCACCTCATGGGACGACAGGGGCGTTCCGCAGCGCGGACAATAAGGCACGATCTTAAATCCTTTATATAAAAGCTCCTTATCCCAGATCTGTTTCAGGGCCCACCACTCAGACTCAATAAAATCATCATGATAAGTCACATAAGGATCTTCCATATCTGCCCAAAATCCGACGGTGTCGGAGAAATCCTCCCACAGCCCTTTATATTTCCAGACGCTTTCTTTACATTTGACAATAAAGGGATCCAGACCGTAAGCCTCAATCTGTTCCTTCCCGTCCAGACCCAGCAGTTTCTCCACCTCCAGCTCCACCGGCAGGCCATGGGTATCCCAGCCGGCCTTTCGCGGCACCATGTTACCTTTCATAGTTCGGTACCGGGGTATCATGTCCTTGATGACCCGCGTCAGCACATGGCCGATATGCGGCATCCCGTTCGCCGTAGGCGGCCCGTCATAAAAAGTATAAGTAGGACAGCCCTCGCGGTTCTTCATGCTTTTTTCAAAGATATGGTTTTCGTTCCAAAATTTTAGCGTTTCCTTCTCCCGTTCGACAAAATTAAGATTAGCCGGCACCTTTTGATACATAATTTTACCTCCATTTTCCTGTCACCTTACTGGACTACATATCATTAATTTATAGGACGTACTTTCCTATTACTCCTATAAAGTAACAAAACCCCATCCCTGTAAAAGGACGAGGTTAATTCCCGTTGTACCACCCGTTACACATACTCCCCGGAACCTCCGGTTTTATATGGCTTCCGATAACGGTGGAAAACCGGCCTCCCTTACTTCCGCAGCCCGGCTGCGGGTTCAGTTCGCAACTTGGAAGTGATGTTCGGCAATAGTTACTGGTACCGGTCTTACACCCTCACCGGCTCGCTGGAATGTTCGCAATTACCTACTGTCTTCGTCATTGTCTTTCCTGATTGATATTTACTTAGTATATTATATCTTATAATCTATCCTTGTAATTTATCTCTTCAAAATTCCTGTCAAGTTTTTTACGCTCTCCCGCAAATGAATAATAACCGGGTTTCATATCATAAAACAATTCCAGTTCAAATGAGGCCTTACTGATAATGTCATCAAACAATTCGGCGTTCATGCAATAATGATTGTCGGCCAGGTTATGCCAAAAAAGCGTGCTGCCACATATGGCGCAAAAACCGCGCTCAACTTCCTCGTCATGGTAGATCGTTATTTTATCTGATCCCTTGGCAAAGTGCACATTTTCCTGCGGTCCGGGGTCAACGGACAACACCGGCCCCGAATTCATCCGGCGGCAGGTATCGCAATGGCAGGTATAGACAAAATCACCGTATTCTTTTATAATGATCTCTATCTCGCCGCAGACGCAATGTCCATGGATTTGGTCCATATTTTCCCTCATATTTGCCCATATAGTAATAATAATATTGTAGTAATCCTACTATTGAAGTTACTAAACTATTTTATTTTTGTCAAGTTAAAATCATAATTGTATTAGACTATTTAATAATATTAATGTAATATAAAATACAGTGAACAGTATCTTAGGGGCAAAATACCTTTTGACCCCAACATCATTATATTAAATTACCAGATAAATTACCGGAGAAGGAGATGCCATGGACAGACAGAACCTGACCTTGCTTACCGATTTGTATGAACTTACCATGATGCAGGGCTATTTCCAACATAAGGATCGCAACGAAACCGTTATCTTTGATGCCTTTTACCGTACTAACCCCTGTAACGGCGGTTACGCCATCTTAGCCGGCCTAGAGCAGCTGATCAAGCTTATCAAAGAGCTGCACTTTTCCGATGAAGACATAGCCTATCTGCGGAGCCTGTCGGTCTTCAGCGAAGATTTTCTATCTTACCTCAAAGATTTCCGGTTCTCCGGCGATATCTATGCTATTCCGGAAGGCACCGTCATCTTCCCCCGGGAACCGCTGATCAAGGTCATTGCCCCGATCATGGAGGCCCAGCTGATTGAAACCGCCGTTCTCAACATTATTAATCATCAAAGCCTGATCGCCACCAAAGCCGCTCGGGTCTGTTATGCCGCCAAAGGCGACGGCATCATGGAATTTGGCCTGCGCCGCGCCCAAGGACCCGATGCCGGGATCTACGGAGCCAGAGCCGCTATCATCGGCGGCTGCGTCGGCACTTCCAACGTCCTCTGCGGCCAGCTTTTTGACGTCCCGGTGCGGGGAACTCATGCCCATAGCTGGATCATGAGCTTTCCCGACGAATATACCGCTTTCAAGACCTATGCCGACATGTACCCCGCTGCCTGCATCCTGCTTGTAGATACCTATGATACGGTTAAATCCGGCATCCCCAATGCTATCCGTGTCTTTACCGAGATGCGCGATGCCGGCATAGAGCTTTCCAGCTACGGTATCCGGCTGGACAGCGGCGACCTTGCCTACCTTTCCAAAAAAGCCCGCCAGATGCTGGATACCGCCGGCTTTAACGATGCCGTCATCTCCGCCTCCAACGATCTGGATGAATATCTGATCGAGAGCCTGAAAGCCCAGGGAGCCATGATTACATCCTGGGGCGTCGGTACCAATCTGATCACCGCCAAGGACAATCCGGCCTTCGGCGGCGTCTATAAACTGGCCGCCATTATGGATGCAAAAGGGGAGTTCGTACCCAAGATAAAATTATCAGAAAATACGGAAAAAGTTACTAATCCGGGAAACAAGACGGTATACCGGATCTATGATAAAGAAACCCATAAGATCAAAGCAGATCTGATCTGCCTAGTTGGCGAGCAGTTTGATGAAAATAAAGCCTTACTCCTCTTCGACCCCGGAGAACCTTGGAAAAAGACCCGGCTGCCCGGCGGAAGCTATCTGATCAGGGAATTGATGATACCGCTTTTCCGGAACGGGGAATGCTGCTATGAATCTCCCAAGGTAATGGATATCCGCGCTTATTGCCAGAAAGAACTGGATACCTTATGGGATGAAACCAAACGGTTTGTCAATCCCCATACCGTATATGTAGACCTGTCTAAAGAACTGTATGACACCAAAATCCGCCTGCTGGATGAAATGAACCGCTTCTGACCTTCTCCGCGCTATTTCCTGCTGACACTGGTAGGGTCTAGGGCATCGCGCAGCGCATCGCCGATAAAATTAATCGCAATCACTAATATCACAATCAGAAGTCCCGGCGGAATCCATAGCCATGGCTGTCTAGTCAGCACCGTCAGGGACTGCGCTCCGTTCAGCATGTTTCCCAAGCTTGCCGTCGGCGGCTGGACACCCATCCCCAGAAAGCTCAGCGCCGCCTCGTCAAGCATTGACAGAGCCACCACGCTGGTGGCATAAACTAGGATAGGAGCCACTGTATTAGGCAATATCTCCGAAAAGAGAATATGCCGAAGCGACATTCCTGCTACAATATTCCCTTTCACAAAATTGGTTTCCCGTAAGCTCAGTACGTTTCCCCGCACCAGTCTGGCAATCCCTGGCCAGTCTACAAAGCCTAGGATCAGGATAATGCTCCATAAGCCAGGCTTAAAGATTGAAGCGGCCACTAAAACCAGTAAAATATAAGGAAATGACATGACCATGTCGGTAAACCGCATGATCACCATATCCAATATCCCGCCAAAATAGCCGGCCAGCAGTCCAAAGACTACACCAATTACAGTTGATATCAGGGTCGCCATGACCCCGACTAAAAGAGAAATCCGCATGGCATAAAGCAGGCGGCTGAATACGTCCCTGCCAATCTGATCGGTGCCAAGCCAGAACTCCCGCGACGGTTCACCGCTGAACGGGCCGACGATTGCATCAGGCGCATAGGGTGCTATGAGCGGAGCGAGCAGGGCGGCACTTCCTAAGATGATTAAAATTAGCAGGCTGATATTGGCAAGGTGATGGCGGCGGAACCTCCGCCATACTGTCTGCCGGTAGCTTTCGCTAGTGATTTGCTTGTTTCTGGGCATATTTATCTCCATATATATTTTTAGGTTGTTTGGATATTGCCGATTTCTATATTATACAGCCGGCAGTCCCGTAAATCAATGTTGATTATCTTATTTTAATATATTTAGATTATTAACGACAATTATTGACAAAAAGAAATATCATGTTAAGATTAATAAAACCGTGACAGCAATGTTTTTGTTTATATAGTATAAAAATGAAAATAATTTACATAGCGATGAAAGAACATAAAATACAGGTGAGAAATGGGGGACAAAATGAGTGATAAAGATGCCGTCAAAAAACTGATCGGTCTTTTGAGCAGCTACAAAAAGAAAATAATTATGATATTATTCTGTGTGATCCTCTCAACAGGGATGAACCTGCTGATGCCGTTACTGAGCAGAAGTATTATGGATGACGGTTTTATCGGCAGGAACTGGAACTTATTGATAACCCTAGTAGTGGCCTCAGCAGTTGTTTATATCGCTAATGCTCTTCTTGGCATTGTCATTGAAAGGATCCGGATCAAAATAGCCAATCATCTGGAGTTTTCTTTATCGGAAAAAGCCTTTATCCATTTGTTGCGGATCAGATCGGATTATTTTACTGAGAAAAACTATGCCGAAATCCACCATGTCATTCAGGCGGATGTCGGCAGCATGGTTTCCATCGCCAACCGGGGAATGTTTTTTGTAGTGTCGCAAGTGTTCAGTATTGCCGGCGGGGTCGTCGGTCTTTTGCTGATTGACATAAAGATGACTATTCTGGTCTTATTATACATCCCGGTTAAAGGCATACTTATGAGGTATTTTGCCAAAAAAAACAAAAATATAATGGATGAACTTATTTCGGACGCGGAACAGTATGCCCGCTGGTTTGGGGATACGGTAGGCGGTATTAAAGAGGTCAGACTATTTGGCATTGAACAGACTAAAAAGCAGGAATTTTATCAAAAGGAAAAACAGGTTCTCCGTCAAAAACAGCGCATGAATATGAACGGCGAATGGAATCAAGGTGTTGATACGATCTTTATCCAGATTCTGATCATGACATTATATATATTAGGTGCGAGCATGGTATTTTCCGATGATATGACTATCGGCAGCATATTTGCTTTTGTCACCTACAGCAGTTACGTTACCGCACCCATTTCCGCGATTTTAAATATAGGTTTTATGTTTTCCGGCATCATCCCTTCAACGAAACGGTTTTATGCGTTTATGCAGCTTGAAGAAGAAGCTGAATTGCCAGATGCGGAAGCGGTTCCCGAAACCGGGGATATAGAAGTACGTGATCTTTCCTTTTCATATGAAAAGGGGCAGCCCATACTGGAAGAAATATGCATTACTTTTCCGCAAGGAAGCAAGACGGCACTGATCGGGAAAAACGGCAGCGGCAAATCAACCTTGATCGGCCTGCTCACCAGGATGTATCTGCCGGAACAGGGCGACATCTTGCTGAACGGCAAGGACATCGGCTTATTTTCATTGAATGAGTACCGAAACATGATTGCCGTGGTAAGCCAGCAGGTGTATCTTTTCAATGATACGATCAGGAACAATATTTGCCTGTATAAAGAGATTGGTGATGAAGAATTGAATAAAGTTATTCAGGAATGTAGTTTAGATGAATTGATCCAAGAGGTAGGTCTGGATCATACCGTCGGCCGTGACGGCACCATGCTGTCAGGCGGACAAAAACAGAAAGTTGCCTTAGCCAGAGCGCTGATCCATAATAAACCGGTTATAATTTTCGACGAGGCGACGTCTAATACGGATATTTATACAGAAACCGGCATCTATGAGCTTTTTGAAACTAGGTTAAAGGACAAGACCGTAATTATTGTTTCCCATCGCCGGGAAGTGCTCTCCCACGTAGATGAAATAGTTTTCCTAGAAAACCGGAAAGCGCTGCAGGGAGACTATGACAGGCTGGCACAGGAAGATAATTTTGTCCATATGATGGCGCATTTCAAAGAAATACCCCTTTAAGCAACCTGTTTTCTGGCGCAGAATAATTTGCATAGGGTATACGTTTCTCTATAAATGTAGTATAGTAAATAGGGACAAAATATTATAAGTTATGTCTCTTGACAAAACAGCTATAAAGCAGTATACTATCCATACCGTTCCTACATGACTAGTAGGAAATGATCAAGGCTTGAAAGGAAGGATTATTATGAAAAAAGTATTAGGGATTTTGCTGGCATTAATACTGATGATGACATCATTGGCCGGATGTGCGGGTAACGCTGCGGCTTCCGATACGGTCAATGTCGGCGTGACAGATACCCTGGGATCCTTGAACCCGCTGCTGTTAAACGGCGGCGAGATCAATAAATATGCTACCGGCCTGATGTTCCTGCCGTTGATGGAGCTGGGGGCGGACCTGGGCTTTGAAGGTCAGTTGGCAGATAGCATCACTACGGAGGATAATCTGAATTTTATCGTACATATTGACGAGGATGCGGTCTGGTCGGACGGTGAGCCGGTTACGGCGGAAGACGTGGAATACACCGCACTGCGCCTTGCCAGTCCGGTCATCAACAATACCGCTATGATGTATTATGCCTTTGTCGGTGTCGGCGATGACGGTTTTGTCGAGGAAGGAGCGGACAAGATCGAAGGGATTCAGGTAATTGATGAAAAAACAATACAGTTTACGACCAAATACCCGATGGCTCTGACTACCTTCCAGAACACCTATGCCAGATATCTGCTGACCCTGCCCAAGCACAAGATCGAAGGGTTCAGTGAAGCCGAACTGCTTACGGCGGAATGGTTCAATCAGCCGGATGTGGTCAGCGGCCCTTATCTGGTTACCGATTATGACTTTGACCATTATATATCATATGAAGCCAATACAAATTATTGGAAAGGTGCCCCTAAGATCGATAAGCTGAATATCCGGATTGTCGAGGGCAGCCAGCTATATGCCGGCCTTCAGTCCGGTGAGATTGATATCACCCAGCATACCATGAGCGTTATCCCGCAGGAGGACTATGCCAGCGTGGAAGAGCTTGAAAACGTTCAGGTCGTATATGGGGCTCCGGTCACGAATCAGTCCGTTTTTATCCAGACTCAGAACATACCTGATTCCCAAGTGCGCCAGGCCATGATATACGCCATTGACCGGGAAAAAATACTGAGCGACCTGCTAAACGGCAAGGGAGAAATTGTTGACGGCTTTTTATCGTCTGCCAGCCCCTTCTTTGATCCATCCATTGAGCCGCTTCCTTACGATCCGGAAAAGGCCCGTGAGCTGCTTGCGGAAGCTGGATGGGACGGTTCCCAAGTGTTACGTTTTTATGTCAATTCAGGCGACAGCACCTTTGTGAACGCAGCTTCAGTCATGGTCGCTCAATGGGCGGAAGTGGGGATACAGGCAGAAATCATGACCGTAGACTTTGCCACCTTGATGTCCATATCAGGCTCTTCTGAATATGACATCCTAGCCGTTCAATATACCTATGCTCCCGTAGATCCCTATCCCGATGTATCTTGGCTGTTAAGCGGAGAAGGAAGCTGGACCGGCTATGGCAACGATGAAATCAATGCCGCCCTGGAAAATACTCAGACGACCAGCGATATCGAAGCAATCAAGCAGCTGTATTCGACAGTGGATAAAAAGGTCCAGGAAGACGTTCCAATGTTTTCCGCATACGTCATCAGTGCCCAAGGCGCGGTGAATAACCGACTCAGCAACGCAGTTCCGACAGTATACGGATTTTTTAACCAAGTCGAAAATTGGGAGATAAATTAGTAATTCATAAGCAGAAAAGAATCACAAATAAGAAGGACAGTTATGCCGCCTATTTTAGAAATCAAAAACATGTCAACGGCTTTCCAAAGTGACTATGGAAAAAGAGTCAGCGTTGATAATATCAGTTTTTATGTGGACGTCGGTGAGGTAGTCTGTATCGTAGGCGAATCAGGCTGCGGGAAAAGCGTCACTTCACTGTCCATCATGGGATTACTTGGCAGGGGCGGAGCCGTTACAGACGGCTCTGTCCTGTTTGATGGAAAGAATCTGCTTACCATGAGTGAAAAGGAACTGGATGTTTTCCGAGGCAACCAGCTTACGATGATCTTCCAAGATCCGCTGACCTCTTTGAATCCGGTCTTTAGTATCGGCAACCAGATCACCGAAAGCATACGGACCCACATGGGCATGGGCAAAAAAGAAGCCAATAAAAGAGCAATAGCATTGCTTAAAAAAGTCGGGATGCCGGATCCGGAGATAACGATGAAGAAATATCCCCATACCCTTTCCGGCGGCATGCGACAGCGGGCGATGATTGCCATGGCGCTTTCCTGCAATCCCAAACTGCTGATTGCCGACGAACCGACCACGGCATTAGATGTGACCATCCAGGCTCAGATCATGCAACTGCTGAAAGAACTGCAAAAAGAATTGAAGATGTCGATGATACTGATCACCCATGACATCGGCTTGGTAGCCCAGATGGCCGACCGGGTCCTGGTCATGTATGCCGGACAGATCGTGGAGGAAGCTACGGTAAAGGCGATATTTAACCGTCCGATGCATCCCTACACCAAAGCCCTGCTCAAGACCGTACCCGGCATCCTTGACGATCATAGCCGTATACTGGCATCAATACCCGGCATCGTACCGGAGAATTACGACGACATAACGGGGTGCCGGTTTGCGGGACGCTGCGCCTACTTTCAAGACGAGTGCAACCGCCCGCAACAGAGGACAGAGTATGAAAAAGAGCATTTTGTACGATGTGAAAGGCGCGAAATTGCGCTGAACTATGAAGAATAGAATTAATAGGGGCAGAATAAAGGATTGAGTAAAAATTCAAACATCAAAAAAACAGCCAAAAAAGAAAATATACCCCTGATCGAAATTACCGATCTGAAGAAATACTATCCCCTAAAAGGCGGAATTGTCACCCATACCACCGGCTATATGAAAGCAGTGGACGGTGCCAGCCTATGCATTCGGGAGGGTGAGACGCTGGGACTGGTAGGTGAATCAGGCTGCGGTAAATCGACGGTCGGCAAGCTGGTCGTCGGCTTGGAACAACCCACTGAGGGCATTGTCCAATACAACGGACAGGATCTGGAGGAAGTTAGGAAGAATACCGGCAAGAAGTCCTGGACCCGCTTACAGATGGTGTTTCAGGACTCTTATTCCTCGCTGAATCCCCGGAAGCACATCTATGAAATATTATCTCAGCCCATGCTGTATCACCGGATCGCGACGAAAGACAATATCAAGACTAGGCTGGAAGAACTGCTGGACATGGTAGGCCTGCCTAAAAATACCTTAGGGAGATATCCGCACGAATTTTCAGGCGGCCAGATACAGCGCATCTGTATCGCCAAAGCATTGTCCTTAAATCCGGAATTTATCGTGTGCGATGAGCCGGTAAGCGCCTTGGATGTATCCATTCAGGCCCAGATCCTCAATCTGCTCCGCCAGTTGCAGAAGGATTTACAGCTCACCTGCCTGTTTATCGGCCATGGCCTGGGTGCGGTAAACTATGTCAGTGACCGGATTGCTGTGATGTATTTAGGGAAAATAGTGGAAATCGCCGATGCCGGGGAGCTCTTTCGCAACCCGGTACATCCCTATACCAAAGCCCTATGCAACGCCGCGCCGATTGCCGACCCTGAGCGCCCGGGAAGCCAAAGCCGTCTGCTTGAAGGAGAAATCGCATCAGGGCTCAATCCTCCCTCAGGATGCCGGTTCCATCCTAGATGCCCGCATGCTACAGAAATATGCCGGGAAAGGGAACCCGGGATCAGCGCCATTACAGCAGGAAACCGTCACATGGTTGCCTGCCCGATTATTGCGGTGGGGGAATGTTAGTACAACGCTAAAGGAGTGAGGCAATGGCAAAATATATTATAAAACGTATTTTAATAGCGGTTCCGGTATTGATCGGAATTACCATTATAGATTATGCAATCATGTGCCTAGCCGGCAGTCCCCTGGAAATGCTTCAAGGTCCGCGGATATCGGAAGCGGCCGTCGCAGCAAGACGAATCGCCTTAGGGCTAGACCAGCCATTTTACATACAGTATTTTGTCTGGCTGGGAGAACTTCTGAAAGGCAACATGGGCTATTCAGTGCATAATTATCAGTCAGTAAGCCAGATGATCGCTACCCATATCGGCCCGACGCTGCTACTGATGGGCGTATCCTTGCTGGCCAGCCTGGTGATCGCCGTACCGGCAGGCATATATAGCGCTATTAACCAGTATTCCAAAGGAGATTATGCAGTAGTGACAGCATCCTTTTTAGGAAGCAGTATTCCCAGCTTTTTCCTGTCACTGCTGCTGATCTACCTGTTTACTGTTAAACTGGGCTGGCTGCCTTCAAGCGGAATGGAGACTTTAGGATCAGGGGGCGGTTTTACCGACGTGGCGGCCCATATGGTCATGCCGGTATTAGTACTGGCCTTTTCAATGGCTGGAACCAACATTCGTTATATCAGAAGCGCCGTGCTGGAAATCCTGCAGCAGGATTATCTCCGTACTGCCAGAGCCAAGGGGATTGGCAGGTTCCTTGTCATCAACAAGCATGCCCTGCGCAATGCTCTGGTGCCGATTGTTACCGTGATCGGCATGGAGATTCCGGTTCTGTTCGGCGGGGCAGTCATCGTTGAGCAGGTTTTTTCTTGGCCCGGACTTGGCCTGATGACGATGAGCGCGATCACCAGCCGGGATTATCCGGTGATTATGGGGGTATGTTTGCTGTCGGCGGTAGTCGTGCTGATCGGGAATCTGATTACGGATATTTTATATGCGATGGTTGATCCGACGATTTCATTGAAATAAATCATGACACTATAAAACCAACCGTCCTAATAAAATAATTAGTCACGGTTGGTCATATATACGGCTATTTTTATTGTTCCATCTGCCTGCCCAGAAAGCCGGCCGCAGACTGGATCAGTTTCTGCTCGACCTCGCCCATCTTTGCTTTAGCATCACTTTCCAGTAAAATAACGGCTCCGATCACATCCCCTTCACAGATAATCGGAGTAATGGCTTCATGTTCATAATCACTGGCATTATCATCAGATACCATAATAAAATTCTTATCTCCCTTTGACGCGACGACAACTTCCCGGTTGTTGATTTTGTCCTCCAGCTCTTTACTGAGCGCTTTTCCCATGATAGCCTTATATCCTCCTGATACCGCAATAAACTGATCACGGTCAGTAATCAGCGCTGCATGGCCAGACACCTGTGCCAGGCTTTCAGCATATTGTTTGGCAAAAGTGCTCATTTCGCCAATCGGAGAGTATTTTTTTAAAATAATCTCGCCTTCCCTATCTGTAAATATTTCTAACGGATCACTTTCCCTGATCCGCAGCGTCCTTCTGATTTCTTTAGGTATGACAATACGACCTAAGTCGTCTATTCTTCTGACAATTCCCGTTGCTTTCATCGTATTTCCTCCAATAACTAATAGTAATTTTTTTCTGTGGTACTATTATTTGTAAATTACTACAATTTATGTGTGAAATTACGAAAAATTTTAGCACGTCTCTAGTCAAACAGGCTAAGCTGACCTTCGCCATAATTGCGTTTATATGCATGGATAATATCCTTCATGTTGTATAAAATCTTAAGGCGTTCACATTCCTTTCTGAAAATATCGAACAGCCTTCTGCTTTCCGGCACCCGGCATTCATAGCTGCCGCCATATCTTTTCCGGTACCGCTCAGCCAGCTCCTCGCCTGGAAACAGTTCCCGCAGCTTCTCATAAAAATAAATCCGCTGGTTCGTCCTGAGCGTAACCCCCAAGAACGGATATATAAACTTCACGCCGCACTCTGCCGCACGATGAATTATCTGCCGAATATTCTCTTCGCTATCCTCCAGAAATGGCAGTACCGGCATCAGCAATATCCCTGACATGACAGCCTCCTTGCTCAGCTGCTCCAGCAAGGCAAACCGCTGTGATGGGGGCGGCGCACCGGGCTCCAGCTTACCGGCTAAGACATCGTCTGCCGTAGTGACGGTTACCTTGACAAGTACCGGCGAATGTTCTCTGATTGACTGTAAAATATCCATATCTCTGGCCAAAAGCGTACTCTTCGTGGCAATCGATATCCCAAATCCATAAGCATCTGCCAGCTCCAAAGCATGTCTGGTAAGGCACAGCTCCTTTTCATACGGATTATACGGATCACTCATGCCGCCCGTACCGATCACCCCTTTTTTGACCTTGCGGCGCAAATCGTTCCGGATGATTTCCAGGGCATTTTCCTTAGCCCGAACGCAGTCAAAATCCTCTACCCCATAACAGTCCGAACGGCTGTCACAGTAAATACACCCATGACAGCAGCCTTTATAAATATTCATATTATAATCATTGCCGAACCAGTCATCGGGAGACTGGCATCTGGTTATGATTGTTTTAGCGGGGATATATTCCATACCTGTCCTGTCCTGCCTATACTGTCATGCCTATACTGTCCTGTCTGGACTGCCCTTTACTAATGCCTGTCTAACCGGGACGTCGGATCAAAAAACGCCACAGCCGGTTGCTTTCTAACTTTCCTATATTATAACCCAAAGAAATAATTTCTGCCATATATAGTAAGAAATTGCTAGGATTCATGCTGCTTCGCTGATGTATTCGCGGTAGTCTTCCTCGCTGGCAAACAACATATAACTGTCGCCAACCAAGCCCATATAGCCGTTGCTTACTGCATAACCTTTCATAACACAACCTCCTGACCTGACTTCTTTGCTACAATATCAGTTTATCAGTTAATGTGTCCAATAAAACGGACTGCCAGGCCATCTGATTAACTTTTGACCACTGCACAAACTTTGACATCTTCTAACTAAACTTCTAATAAACTTCCAAAAATTGGATTGCCTGTATTGGACATTAGCGTTATAATACTATGTGTAGAAGACTTAAATCTTACAAAGGAGAAGCTATGGGGAAGACATTGGAAGTTATTTTTGATTATGCGTGCCCGTATTGTTACCGGATCCATGATTATCTAGAAGAACAGCACCGGGTTTACCCTGATATGGAGTTTAGGGCGGTTCCCTGCGAGGCTCATCCGCGTCCGGAGCTATATGGAAAATACAGTGATTTATGTGTGATGGGAATGTATTTTTGTGAGAACCACGGCATTGATTTATTAACATATCATCAAGCCGTCTATAAAGCGATCTACATATATCAGACTAATTACGAAGATGCCGCGGAACTGGTAGAAGGCATCAAGCCGATCTTAGCGGGGGATGAAGCGCTGGCTCAGGAATTTGTGGAAGCGCTGACAGAAGGGCGCTATCAGGAACAGGTGCTGCAAAATAACCGTTATGCCTGGGTAGAATTAGAGCTTCCGGCAGTTCCTACCCTTCTTATGGAAGGAAAAGCGCTCACAGCCGTGCCGGGATACGGCATTACTAGGAAACAGATCAAGTCTTTTTTAGACAGTATCTATTAAAACCCTTACAAAATAATCCTAATCTGTGTTCCTTGTCCGGCTTCGCTGTCCAGTTCTAATTTTGCCTCATGTTTGGTTAAAATATGCTTGACTATTGCCAGACCCAGCCCGGTGCCGCCGGTTGATTTTGAGCGCCCCTTATCTACCCGGTAAAACCGTTCAAAGATCCTGTCCTGATGTTCCTTCGGAATACCGATACCGTTATCCTTTACTGTCAGGGCAACCTTCCCGGCGCGGTTCCACACCGACACCTCGACCCTGCCGTCTTCCTTATTATAACGGATCGCATTATCACAGAGATTATATACTAGCTCTTCCATCATCTGTCTGGTCGAATCCACATAGGCATCTTCGCCTTGCATGCTGATCTTAACATGAAGCCTTTCCGCATTGATTTGTAGCATGCTGACACAGGTCGCAACGATTTCATATAGATTGATTCTTTCAAAGACCTCTTCCTTCTCCTCGACGTCCAGTTCCGACAGCCGGATTATATCATTGATTAATGTAAGCAAACGGTTGGAGCTTTTGTGGATTTCCGCTACAAAATGAGCAATATCTTCGGCTTTTTCCACCATGCCGCTTTCAATCAGTTCCGTATAGCCTATGATGGAAGTCAGCGGTGTTTTTAATTCATGCGATACATTGGCTGTAAAATCCTGTCTGATCTTCACACTGGCCAACAAACTTTCGTTCTGCTTCCTGATCGTATCAACCAGCGGCTGCAGTTCCTCATAGGTCGTCACTTCCTCCTGTTTTTCCAGACGCGTTGCTGCTTCCCGCACCGGCTTCATCAGACTGGCGGTAAGTATATGGGCAAGCATCACGCAGATTGCAAAAACAGCTACGGCAAAAAACAGGATCGCCGGCAGAACATCAGTAAAAATCTTAAATATACTGTCAGCCTCCCGGGCTACCCGTAAAAGAAGCCCCTCTTCCGTCTTTATGGCGTAGTAAAAAGTATTTTTATCTAAGGTGGCGGATTTCCGGATATCCCATCCTTCTCCCCGCAAAAGCGCCGCTTCTACCTCCGGCCGGCCACTGTGATCCGCCATACGTTCAGCGCTTCCTTCGCTATCATACAGAACCGCACCGGCCGCTGAAATGACGGTAACGCGGATTTCGTCCCTTTCTATATTTAACCCCGCCGCTGCCAGTTCCTCCGTCAAACGGCCGTCAGCTGCCAGCTGCCGGATTACTTGCGCCTGAGTCCGCAGACCGTCGATTACCTGTCCGGTTAAGAGACGGTAACCGCCAGCCGCCAGCAGCAGGAGGGTGGCCATGATCGCCAAAGCGGCTATTAGAATTAGCTGCAGATTAATTTTCTTTCTCATATATTGAAGATGTACCCCACATTTCTTACTGTTTTGATCATAGTACCGGCCTCTTGTAACTTCTGGCGCAGGGTCTTAATATGCATATCCAATGTCCGTGACTCTCCCTCAAAATCCGTTCCCCATACCTTTTCCAGAATCTCCTCGCGGCCGGTCACGATACCTTCGTTGATCATCAGCAGCTTAAGAAGCTCATATTCTTTAAAAGTAAGCTCACATACCGAACCAGCTACCGTGACCCGGTGCTTCTCCTCGTCAAGGCATATGGTTCCGACCGTGATGGACCTGTCCGGACCGGATTTATAACTCCTTCTCAGTAAAGCCTTCACGCGGGATATCAGTTCCATAACACCAAAAGGCTTGGTAATATAATCGTCTGCGCCGATATCCAGTCCTCGCACTTTGTCCATTTCCGCCCCCTTAGCGGTCACCATGATGACCGGTATATTACGGGTCCGCCCGTCACGGCGGAGCCTTTCCAGGACTTCCAGCCCGTCAGCATCCGGAAGCATGATATCCAGCAGGATCAATTCCGGCAGCTGTTCCGTCACCATATGATAAAATTCACTGGCCTTCTCAAATTCCTTGACGGCAAAACCCATATTCTTCAGGGCGAAGCTTTCTATTTCCCGGATGTTAAGGTCATCCTCCACTACATAAATAAGCGCCATGCTGATTCTCCCCGCATACTGCATCATGATAAATGCTTATATTCTTAAATGTCATTCTACACTAAATTGGGTGTATACCGCAAGATATATGCTATGTTTTATAATAGACGGACATCTTTCATGTTGCCGGTTTCCTGGAAGATTTCCCAGTGGCCGATGTTTTCCGCGTGGTCGCCGATTTTTTCCAGATACTTGGACAGCATCAGGATATCAATGCAGCCGTCCTCATCTTTGCCTTCATTTTTCAAAAAAGTGATCAAATCCAGCTTTACTTTATTGAACAGCTCATCCACGATATCATCGGCCGCAATGACTTTTTCGGCTGATTCGATGTTACGGTTAAAAAATGCCTCTGTTGCGTCATGCAGCATGGCTTTAGCTGCTTCAATCATGGCCGGGAGATGTGGGGAATAAGAAGCAAGGTCGGCCATATTCAGCCGCAGCACCAGCTCTGCCATGTCAGCGACATGATCGCCGATCCGTTCTATATCCGTTACTACTTTAAGCGTGGCAGTCACGACCCGCAGATCGCTGGCAACCGGCTGCTGCTTTGTGATCAGGAAAAGGCATTGCGATTCAATGGCACGCTGCATATCTCCGAACATCTTCTCACTTGCGGCAATCTCGTTGACTTCATCTTCATTTTTGTTCCTTAGTGAAGCGAACAGTCTTTCATAAGTCTCCTCGACACTTCCGGCCATCTCTTTCAGGTTAATTGACAATTCCTTCAGCTCTTTTATAAAATTTGTTCTTGGTGACATATTTTTCCCTTCTTTCATTAAACGGTATAAATATTCATGGCGCAGCCCTATCCGAACCGGCCGGTTATATAGTCTTCTGTTCTCTTGTCGACAGGACGTGAAAAAATATTGTCGGTAGCATCAAACTCCACGACTTCACCGACCAGAAAGAACGCCGTAAAATCGGATACCCGCGCCGCCTGCTGCATATTATGGGTAACTACCGCCACCGTGTAGTCATTTTTCAGTTCTATCATCAGCTCTTCAATCTTGAGCGTGGAAATGGGATCCAGCGCCGAGGTCGGCTCATCCATCAGCAGGACATCCGGTTCTACCGCCAAGGCTCTGGCAATGCATAAGCGCTGCTGCTGGCCGCCGGACAGACCCAAGGCCGATTTCTTCAACCGGTCCTTGGTCTCCTCATATATAGCGGCTCCCCGCAGGGACTTTTCAACGATTTCATCCAGCCGCGCCTTGCTCTTGATACCGTGGATGCGGGGGCCGTATGCCACGTTGTCATAGATACTCATCGGAAAGGGGTTCGGCTGCTGGAATACCATGCCGATCTTTTTCCTCAGCAGTGTTGTATCCACCCCCGGCGCATAGATATCTTCGCTGTCCAGCATTACCTTACCTTCTATCCTGACCGAATCGATCAGGTCGTTCATCCGGTTAAGGGTTTTTAAGAAAGTTGATTTACCACAGCCTGATGGGCCGATAAAAGCCGTAATATGCCTTTCTGGGATATCCATTGAGACATCCTTCAGCGCGTGATTGTCACCGTAATAAAGATTTAAATTTTCAGTTCTGATTTTACTGTTGTGCATGATTTCGGATCTCCCGTATTTTGAATTATTCTTTCATAGTTACGTCAAATCTCCCGGCCAGTAATTTGGTAATAAAATTTATGAACAGCACAATGGTCAGCAGCACCACCGCTATCCCAAATGCTACTTCATAATCGGCCTTAGACATGCTCAGATAAAGCTGGATTGTCAAAGTGCCGCCACTGTCCCGTATTTTGGTCAGATATCCCAAGGCGGTCTTGGGTAAATAATATCCGCTTCCCGCCGTAAATAAAAGCGCTGCTGACTCTCCGACGATTCTGCCGACGGCCAGAATAATGCCGGTAATAATACCGGGCATTGCCGAAGGCAGCAGGATAGTCCTTATCATATACCATTTTGTAGCACCGATCCCCAGGGCGCCGCTCCGGTAACTGTCAGGAACCGTTTTCAGTGCCTCCTGTGTATTCCTGGTGATCAGCGGCAATACCATAATAGTCAGGGTCAAGGCACCCGTTATAATAGAAAAACCCAGTCCACACACGTTCCCAAAGAAGATCATCCCAAACAGGCCGAACAAGATAGAAGGGATACCGGCCAGCGTCTCTGTCGTAAATTCAATTGCCCTTACCAGCCGGCCCGGCTTGGCATATTCATTTAGATAAATGGCTGTCCCTACTCCGATCGGGGTCACGATTACTAAAGTTATGACAATAATATATAAGGTGTTAAGAATGTTGCCTAATATCCCCACCGTTCCCCGTAAGGTACTGGTCTCAGTAGTAAGAAACGGCCATGTCACACTGCTGATCCCTTTGGCAAACACATAAAATATGATCCCGGCCAGCAGCAATACGGATACCGAGGCGGAGAAATAAATCAATATTTTTAGTACGAAATCACTGACCCTGACTTTTTTATTCATAATACTCGCCACATTAATCATTTTCTTTCCCGCCTTTCTTCAGTACTTTTGTCAGGCTGATATTGATGATCATGATAAAAGCAAAGAGTATCAGCCCGATGGTAAATAGCACCTGGCGGTGCAGGTCGCTCGCATACCCCATTTCACTGACGATGGCTGTCGTAAGAAAACGCACGGAATTAAACGGCAGCGGCATATTGACCGAACTTCCCGATACCAAAGTGATAGCCATGGCTTCACCGATCGCCCTTCCCACTCCCAGTACAATGGCTGTAATGATACCCGACTTAGCCGCCGGAATGATGATCTTAAAGATTGTCTGGATATGAGATGCCCCCAACGATAAAGATGCGGCTTTTAAATGATGCGGAACCGCACGCATAGAAGCTTCACTGATATTAATTACCGTCGGCAATATCATGACCGCCAGCACCAGCACCGCCGCCAGCAGATTGGCACCGCCGGTAAACTGATGCGTTTCCGCGCCCTTGAAGATAGCCAGTTCCAGTTTGTACATCAACGGATTCAGAATCATGACTCCCAGCAGGCCATAGATGACCGACGGGATTCCCGCCAGCAGCTCCACGGCCGGTTTCACAACAGCCACCAGTTTTTTCGGCGCCACCTCGGCCAGAAACACCGCCGTCAGCATCCCGATCGGCACCCCGATCAGTACCGCCAGTGAAGTGCCGATGACAGAGGTAAGGATAACATACAATATGCCATATTGCGGTTCAGCCGCCGTCGGTTTCCATACCGAACCAAAAAGTATTTCGATGGGACCGACTTCAAACAGCGCCGGCGTACCATTGATAAACATATAGATCGTGATCGAGGCCACTGCCGCTATCGCAATAAAAGCACAAACTGTAAATATAGCCTGTGCTGTTTTTTCTATTGCTGATTTATTTTTATTATTTCCTTGAATCGAAACAGTTTCCATATTTCGCTTCCTTTTCCTTAATCTACCGTAATGAGGCCGACGGTTCTGATGACATCCATGCCTTCTTCCGATGCCAGATAGGCGAAAAGAGCCTGAACATTCTCGCTTTGCCCGGAAATCTCGCCGACAGTAGCCATTACGAAGGGTCTGCTCAGGAAGTAAGTTCCGGCCTTGACATTATCCACAGTGGCTTCCACGCCTTCCAGAGCCATAGTCCTAATGCTGTCGTCAACCGCATCCAATGAAACATAACCGATTGCTCCCGGCGTGGATGCCACTCTGGCTACCACCGCGCCGGTACTGTCCAGTTCACTGGCGTAGTTACAGACGTCTTCAATCTCTAATAGCTCTTCAAACGCGCCTCTGGTGCCCGAGCCCGCTTCACGCCCGACCACTACCACGGGGGCATCGGCTCCGCCCAGCTCGCTCCAGTTAGCAACGGTGCCGGTAAAAAGCCCGATCAGGTCATCTTTCGACAGATCCGCCACGGTATTGGCTGGGTCTACGGCTACGGCGATACCGTCAATTGCCACGATATTTTCCACCGCTCCGACCGCCTTTTCATCCTCCGTCAAAGCCCGGGAAGAATTGCCGATGTCAACGCTTCCGGCCAATACTGCTTCGATCCCGGCTGATGAACCGGTAAATTCTGCGGTCACGGTAACGCCCGGGTATTTTGCCATAAAAGTTTCCGCTACGGCATTGGCCATATTTTCCATCGATGTACTGCCTGACATCGTAATGGTTCCTGACAGCTCAGCCGCTGCATCTTGCGGTTCTTCTTGCGGTTCTTCTGCGACGGCAAGTTCTTCCACGGCAACCGGTTCTGGTTCCGATTGTGTCGCCGTATCTTCAACCGGTATTGCAGAACTTTCCTCAACTGGCTGAGAACAGCCAACAAGGCCGGTCAATATCATTACTGCTGTACAGATCAGTGCCACTAATTTTTTCTTTTTCATATTCTCTCCTTCTCCGCTCCGGCGGACTGAGGGCTGAAAAGCGGAAAGTGTTTTCTTTCCACTTTTCTCCTCTTTCACTTGATTTTTATTCTTAATTTCATACAAATTTTATCAGATAAAAAAAAGGCATGATATCATGCCTAGGTAAGATTTATGTAAAATCCATGTAAAAGCGTGAAGACACTCTGTGGGATGTGCGCGGATTTGCAACACAGGAGGGGAAGGACTGCATCTGGCCTGCTGTGGCGAGGCATGGCAGGCCGCTATGTGCCTGTATCCGCCTCACGATAAAGAAACGCTTCCCATGGCCAGTATTACACTATAAGCATTAACAAACGTTCATTTATGGGAAGAGTGGGGGACGCCGACTCGGAAAAGCAGACAGGGATTTTACTCAACTGCCCCACCAAGCAAGGCCTTCCCCATCGCTTCCAGCAGTTCCTCCGTCAATGCCAGCAGGATGGCCACGTCCTTTTCCACGATCCCGCATTTTTTATACTTATACTGAAAAAACGGCGTCCCCTTATGGTTAAATGACAGTTTTTCATACTGTCTCAGCAGATCCGGTATCCTTTCTGCCCGAATCTGGGCATCGGTCCGCAACGTAAACTGGATTCTTTCGTTTTTCCCTTTAATCTCCGTCATGTCAAGCGCATGCGCCCGGACGCGGATCAGGGCAACCCGGAACAGATTTTCTACCGATGCCGGAATCTCACCGAAGCGGTCGATCAGTTCTTCCCGCATGTCGTCACATTCACTCTGGCTCTCAATCCCGGCAATCCGTTTATAGATGTCCAGCTTCTGGATCTCATTGACAATATAGGAAGGGGGGATAAAGGCATCCACGTCCAGATCCACCAAGGTATTAAAATCTTCCTCCGTAACACTCCCTTTGAGGCTCTTGACGGCCTCGTTGAGCATCTTGCAATAGAGATCATAACCGACCGCTTCCATATGGCCGTGCTGTTTCTTGCCTAGGAGATTGCCGGCACCGCGTATCTCCAGATCCCGCATGGCGATTTTAAAGCCGCTGCCGAGTTCAGTGAATTCTTTAATAGCGGCGAGCCGTTTTTCGGCCACTTCTTTTAACATCTTATCACGCTTATACATCAGGAAAGCGTAAGCCGTCCGGTTAGAACGTCCGACCCGGCCACGTAGCTGATAAAGCTGGGACAATCCCATATTATCTGAATCATGGATGATCATCGTGTTGACATTGGATATATCTAGGCCGGTTTCAATGATGGTTGTGGATACCAGCACGTCGATCTCCCGGTTAATAAAATCATACATAATCCGTTCCAGTTCCCGCTCCTGCATCTGCCCATGGGCAAAGGCCACTGTTGCCTCAGGCACCAGTTTTCCGATAGCGGCGGCCACATCGGCAATATTTACTACCCGGTTATATACATAATATATCTGGCCGTTTCTGGCCAGTTCACGGACTATTGCTTCCCTGACGATTTCCTCATTATACTCACTGACAAAGGTCTGGATCGGCATGCGGTCATTGGGTGCCTCCTCCAGAACGCTCATGTCACGGATGCCGATCAGGCTCATATGGAGGGTGCGCGGGATCGGTGTGGCCGTCAGGGTAAGGACATCCACGCTTTCCTTCATATGCTTGATCTTTTCTTTATGGGCCACGCCGAAACGCTGTTCCTCATCGATAATCAGCAGTCCCAGGTCTTTATATGTTACATCCTTAGACAAGACCCGGTGCGTGCCGATCACGATGTCAGCCTGGCCTTTCCGCAGCTCTTCTACCGTCTTCTTCTGCTCCGCGGCAGTTCTGAAGCGGGACAGCAAGGCAATCCGTACCGGAAAATCCTTCATCCGCTGGATAAAGGTATTGTAATGCTGCTGGGCTAAGATCGTCGTCGGCACCAGATAGACTACCTGCTTGCCCTCCTGTACTGCTTTAAACGCTGCCCTGATAGCGATTTCCGTCTTGCCGTAGCCGACATCGCCACAGATCAGCCGGTCCATGATGCCGGTACTCTCCATATCCCTTTTGGTTTCGGCAATAGCGGTCAGCTGGTCTTCTGTCTCCTCAAAAGGAAACATTTCTTCAAATTCCCGCTGCCAGACCGTATCCTTTTCGTAGCAGTAGCCGTTCTTCTCTTGGCGCACCGCATACAGCTCCACCAGTTCCTTGGCCACTTCGCCCACTGCTTCACGGACCTTGCTCTTCGTCTTAGTCCATTCCACTGAACCAAGCTTGTTGAGCTTCGGCTTCCTGGCATCGGCAGAAGCGTACTTTTGGATCACATTCAGGCCAGTTGCCAGGATATACAGGTTGCCGCCGTCACGGTATTCAATTTTCATATAATCCTTCACTACTTTTTCAACTTCAACCTTCTCAATCCCGCGGTAGATACCTAGGCCGTGATTTTCATGGACAACGTAATCTCCTACCTTAAGCTCGGCAAAATCATTGATCTTACGTCCTTCATACTGTTTCTTACGTTTCTTCTTCTTTTCAGTACCAAAAATATCGCTTTCCGAGATTACGGCAAACTTAAGCATCGGATATTCAAAGCCGTGTAATACCCGGCCATAATAAGTCATGATCTCACCCGGTTTGATCTCCCTTTCGCTGTCTTCCGTATAAAATGCCGTCAGCTCATGATCACGCAGATCCTCTGCCAGTCTGGCCGCCCTAGTGCGGGAACCGGAAAGCAGCAGGATCCGGTAACCGCTCTTTTTAAGCCTAGCCAGATCCTTAACCAGGGCTTCAAAACTGTTATTATAAGAGGAAATGCCCTTCACCGTCAGATCCACTTTTTTATCCGCTTTAATAATCGGATTCTTCATTTCCAAGGCTGCCAGCGATACCGTCCGTTTCCCGGCCAGCCTAGCGACCACCTCCTCAGTGCCAAACAAAAGATCCGTCTGACCCGGCAGCAGGTAGCCTTTTTCCAGACGGTGGATCATGCTTTCCCGGAACTCCAGCTCCACCGCCGCCGCATGCTCCTTGACCCGGGAAGGTTCATCAATATATACCAGACATTCCTCCTTCACAAACAAATCTATAAAGGATACCGTCTTATCATAAAAATAGCGAATATAACTTTCTAGGCTGACCATGCTTTCCAATTCAGTCAGCTGTTCCTTAAGCTCCTTAACCTGCGAGCGGATCCGATGGGCTTCCTCAGTACGAAAATCATCTCGCAGCTTCCCAGCATAAATCTCACACTCTTGATCAATTTTCTCCATCCCCTGCCGCAGCTGCTCTTTAGATAAAATCAGTTCCGTGGCCGGATAAATATATATCTCCTTCAGTTTTTCTATGGACCGCTGGCTTAACACGTCAAAACTGCGGATCGACTCCACTTCATCGCCCCACAGTTCAACACGGTAAGGATTTTCTTCCGTCAGGTCAAACACATCAATGATCCCGCCCCGGATACTGAACTGCCCCGGCGCTTCGACCTGATAGGTTTTCTCATAGCCCAGCTTCACTAGGCGCACCGCCAGCGCCTGCTCTTCCACGACCGCGCCTTCTGAAAGCCGCACTACGTTTTCCTGCAGATAAGCCAGCGGTAGCACCGGCGACAATAAGCTGCTGAAGGTCGTCACGATGGTAAGCGGTTCTCCCTCCATCATTTTCCGCAGACAGTTGATGCGTTCCCTAGTAAGCAGGTTCCCATGGATGTCCGCCTGATAAAAGATCAGGTCTTTAGCCGGAAACATCGTCACATCCCGATCATAAAAACGGTATTCTTCATATATCTCCTTCAGTCGGATATCACTGAAAGTAACGATGATCTTATATTTAAAACCATCGCCGAGCCCATAAATCATATGCAGTTTCTGTGACTCCACGCAGCCCGTCAAAGCCAGGTTGTTCCCCGGTTTTTTCAGCAGCGCCCTCATCTCGTCGTACTCACCCAGTTCATGTATGGGGGAAAGTAATGCCTTCATCCTTTTTGCTGCTCCTTAAAGTAATCATACTTTTTTATTATGAAGATTCATTGCCTTATCAATGCCGTCCTCCAGCATACACTCGATGGCAGCCACGGCATTGGCGACGCTTTCCTCCATGACCTTCCGCTCTTCACCCACAAAATGCCCCAGCACATAACCCGCTAGGTCATAGCCCGCCGGTTTATTGCCGACGCCGATTTTCATCCGGATAAACTCATCATGTCCAAAATGACCGATGATATTCTTCAGGCCGTTATGACCGCCGTCGCTTCCTTTCACCCGCATCCTGATCTGCCCCGGCTCCAGATTAACGTCATCCACGATCACAGCCAGCTCTTCTTTTTCATTCAGCTTATAATAGTCTATGACTCTTTTAACACACTCACCACTCAGATTCATAAAGGTAAGCGGTTTCACTAAAAAGACCTTATGGCCATAAACAGAACCTTTGCCCATTATGGCTTTATGTTTTATATCTTTTACCTTGATCCCATGTTTTTCCGCCAAAACATCAATTACGTTATATCCTATGTTATGCCGGGTTCCCTCATACTGCCGGCCGGGATTGCCCAGGCCCACTATCACAAACATAATTCCTCCATCTGACCGTTCCGGACACAATGTCATACCCTGTCAATTGCACCTGCCTCATATTGTACCAATATTTTTATATAATAAGCAAGCCTTTTCACCTAGTCTTCGATGAATCCAACCCTTTCTTAATCAATTTTAAGCGCCCGAATTCCTCCCGTTCCTTTTCTTCCAAGGCATTCGTGATCGACCTGACCCGCTCCTTATAAAGCGGTATCATAATATTCTTCATCGCATTCGCCCGCTTCTGAGTTTTGCGGATATTGACCGCCAGACGGTATGCGGAATTTTCTACCATCGAAAGCCGGATCGAAAGCTCTTTGACACGCTCAAAATTCCGCTTTGCCCGATCCATTGATTCTCTGGTGGAAAGAAAAGTATAAATCATGTTGCCGGCTTCCGCGTTATGTTCAACCAAGGGTATCTCTGTCCCCATAACGGACCGGCTTTTTATCCTGATTGAGTTTTCCACCGGAACTGCATGAGCCAGTTCTTCCACGCTGCGGATCCCCATCTCGATCGTGGCTCGCTGCAGAGCCTGATAAGCCCTTGTAAATGTTTCGTCAATCTCTGACTGGATATCTTTTGCCTCGTCGATCAGCTCCATCAGTTCCCGGACCAGAATATTTCTTTTCTTTTCCATTAGTTCCTGGCCCTGCCTGGCCAAGCCAAGGGAATTTTTCGCCCGGATCAGATTGCCTTTCGTGGGAAATTCATAGGGATCCATTTTCGCCTCCGTAATACTCCTTCATAATCCGGCTGTCAATCCGGTCCAGCTCTTCTTTGGGCAACATTCTTAAAAGCCGCCATCCAATCGCCAGCGTATCAAGAACTGACCGGTTCTCATCCCGTCCTTGGCCGATAAATTCCTGTTCCAGCGCGGCTCCGAAGCGCAGATACTTCTTATCCTCCTCGGACATTTCATCCTCTCCGATCACCGATGCCAACGCCCTTGCCTCCCCCACCTTCGCGTAAGAAGAAAAAAGCTGGTTGGCCACATCCTGATGATCGGCCCTGGTATAGCCTTCCCCGATCCCGTCCTTCATCAGCCGTGACAAAGACGGGAGCACATTGATCGGCGGATAGATGCCCTGTCCGTGCAGGTTTCTGTCTAAAACAATCTGACCTTCGGTAATATATCCGGTCAGATCGGGGATCGGATGGGTAATATCGTCGTTCGGCATCGTCAGGATCGGTATCTGCGTCACCGATCCAGTGATTCCTTCCAAGATCCCGGCTCTTTCATAAATCGTGGCAAATTCACTGTATAAATAGCCCGGATATCCCTTCCGGGAAGGAATCTCCCCTTTGCTGGAGGATATTTCCCGCATTGCCTCCGCATAGGAAGTCATGTCGGTCAGGATCACCAGGATATGCATATTTTTATCAAAAGCCAAGTATTCCGCCGCCGTCAGCGCTACTTTGGGGGTGATCAGGCGCTCCACCACCGGATCATTGGCCATGTTCAGATACATAACCACATGGTCAGCGACGCCGCTTTCTTCAAAAACCCGGCGGAAATACTCCGCTACGTCATATTTAATGCCCATCGCCGCAAATACAACGGCAAACTTTTCATCAGAACCCTCGCCAAGGGAAGCCTGCTTGACGATCTGAACCGCCAATTGGTCATGGGGCAGCCCGTTCCCCGAAAAAATAGGGAGCTTCTGACCCCTGATCAGCGTCGCCAGCCCGTCAATCGCCGATATTCCCGTATGGATATAATTCCTTGGATACACCCGAGCTACCGGGTTCATCGGCTTTCCATTGACATCACGCTTACATTCCGCAGCAATGTCTCCAAGCCCGTCCAGCGGTTCCCCGACTCCGTTAAAGGTACGCCCCAGGATGTCCAAGGAAAGGCTCATGTCCATGGGATGACCGGTCAGCCTAGTATGAGTATTATGCAAAGAAAGATTCTCGGTCGACTCAAAAACCTGAACCACGGCTCTCTCGTCATAAATCTCCACAATACGCCCCCGCTTATTTTCCTTCTTATCCACCGTAATCGTAACCACTTCATCAAATGCCGCGCCTTGAACCCCCTCTATTACGATAAAAGACCCCTTGATTTCACTTAACCCCAAATACTCAATAGCCATTCTGCTTCTCCTATATATAAGCCTTGCTTAATATACTTAACATAATCATATAGTCCCTGCATCAAGCATGCATTAAGCGTTACGGGCAAGCACGTCATCATAGAAAGCATCAACTTCCTTCTGATACTCGGCAAACTTATGAAAGTCATCATTCCCCACATCATACTTTATCGCAATAATGCGCTCAAAAATGGTGCTTTGCTTTAATACCGACATCGGCATCCCCATAGAAATCAATACTTTAGCCCTAGTATTCAGGTAAAGGATGGTTTCCATCATATAAAGCTGTTTGAGCAGCGGCACACAGGTATCCTCCTTGTGGAAGGCATTTTGCTGCAAAAATCCCAGACGGATTACCCTAGCGATCTCCAGCGTCAGCTTCTGGTCATCCGGCAGCACATCGCTGCCGATCAGCTTGACAATCTCCATCAGAGCGGATTCCTGATTCAATATCGCCACCAGCTGGTTCCGGCAGTCTATAAAGCCGGAGCCGACATTCTTGACATACCAAGCAGAAAGATCGGTCAGATATTCGCTGTAGCTGTTTTGCCAGTGGATTGCTGGAAAATGCCGGGCATATGCCAGCGATTTATCCAAGCCCCAGAAACACCGGACACAACGCTTGGTATTCTGCGTTACCGGTTCCGAAAAATCACCGCCCTGCGGCGACACCGCGCCGATGATCGTTACGCTTCCTTCCGTTCCGTTCAGGTTCATCATCATACCCGCCCTCTCATAAAAAAAAGACAGCCGGGAGGCCAGATAGGCCGGAAACCCTTCCTCCGCCGGCATTTCTTCAAGCCTTCCAGAAAGCTCCCGTAACGCTTCCGCCCATCTTGACGTGGAATCCGCCATGATGGCCACATGATAGCCCATGTCCCGGTAATATTCCGCCAAAGTGATGCCGGTATAGATACTGGCTTCCCTAGCAGCTACCGGCATGTTGGAAGTATTGGCTATCAAAACCGTCCGGCCCATCAGCGGATTGCCGCTTCTGGGATCGGTCAGTCGGGAAAATTCCTCAAGCACGTCCGTCATTTCATTGCCCCTCTCCCCGCAGCCGATATAGACAATAATATCCGCATCCGCCCATTTCGCGATCTGGTGCTGGGTCATCGTCTTTCCAGTTCCGAAGCCCCCCGGAATAGCCGCTGTGCCCCCTTTGGCAATCGGAAAAAGCGTATCAAGGATACGCTGTCCGGTAATCAGCGGCCGGGTTGCCGCATAACGCTTCTTCGTCGGCCTAGGCCGCCTGATCGGCCATTCCTGGATCATCGTAAGGACATGCTCGCTGCCGTCATTAAGTCTTATAACGGCAATCTCATCTTCGATCCGGTATTCCCCGTCTGCTTTAACACGGACAACCGTTCCGGCCAGCCCCGGCGGAACCATGATCTTATGGGTAATGGCGGCGGTCTCCGGAACCTCGGCAATAACTGTTCCGCCTGACACTGCCATATCCGGCCTAACCTTTATATGCACGTTCCATAGTTTTTTCCGATCTAGGCTGTCCACACTGATCCCCCGGTTAATAAATGCTCCCGAGCGTTCTGCCATTTCCTTAAGCGGCCTCTGAATACCGTCAAAGATATTACTTAGAATACCGGGAGCAAGGGTTACCGATAATGGGTGACCCGTACCTGCCACAGCCTCACCCGGTTTGATTCCAGAGGTCTCTTCAAATACCTGAATCGTGGTTATATCATCATTCAGGGAAATCACCTCACCGACCAGCTTTTCCTTTCCGACATAGACCAGTTCCGACATTTTAAATGCGCTGCTCCCCTTCAGGTAGATGACGGGACCGTTAATTCCATATATTTCTCCGCTGTTCAACATCATCAGCTCCTTAATGACTATTTATTTATTTCAAAGGTAATCCTTTTTAGCTTCCTGCAACTTTGTATCAAATGACTGATCAATCAGCACCCTCTTAGAACGGATCACAGCCCGTACTCCTCCCCCGAAGCCGTATCTGCTGATCCGAATTGCCGTACCGGTATCCTGTTCCAGTCTTTCCTGCATAGCCGCGTCTTCCGGATCCAGATAGATTTCAATGGCTTCCTTCCTGGCAAAGCTTAAGGCCTTCTTGATATGGCCAGCCAAATAAGCATAATAATCCGGAGTCTTCCTAAATTCCGCCAGCCGCTCGGCCACCAGACCAAAAAGCTGCTCTTTCATCACTTCCTGTTGTTCTCCTAGCCGTTTCCGTATTTTAATCTGACATTCTGCCAGTTCCATATTGATTTCTTTTTGCCGGTTTTCGCGGCCGGCTTTTATCTCAGCTGCCTGTTTCCGTAAAGACTCCTGGCAAAACGACTCGTAAATTGCCTCCAGCCCCTTGCCATAGTCTTCCAAAGTCTTCCTACTCCTTTGTCGGGCATCTTCGACGACGACTTCCATAAAATGATTTAATTTATCCCTGGTAGTCATGTTACGCCTCCCTTGTCAATATCATAAATTGATGCCGATTGCCTCACTGACATAAGCCGTAATAAAATCCGGCTTCCGGCCTGTCCCATGGCGGTCAGGCACCTCTACCACCAAAGGTATCTTCACATCCAGTTTAAGCTTATTTACCTCTTCCGGGAAATCCCGGCCAAAATTCTCCGTAAGCATTAAGATGCCGATAGAATTATCGGCCAGCACTTTTTCTGTTTCGGCCAGAAACTCCTTCTTGTCATGAACCACCGCCCCCTCTACTCCGGCAAGGCGCATCCCGGTACATGTGTCAATATTATCGCTGATAAGATACATTTTCATAACATTTCACCATTATCTTTTATATTTTCCCTAGTATCATAAAAGATATAATCAAGCCATATAAGCAGACACCTTCCGCCAGACCGACAAAGATCAAAGATTTTCCCAATAAATTGGGATTTTCACTGATTGCTCCCAAAGCCGCCGATGCCGAACTAGATACGGCAATACCGCCGCCGATACAGGACAGCCCGGTAACCAGTGCCGCTGCCAGATAACCCATGCCGACTGCTAGGCCGCCCGGCGATGTCCCTTCTTCCATTACCGCCCCGGTTTCCGCGGCACTTACCCCGGTTCCAAACAAAATCAGGCTTGACGTCAGTAAAATACCAAAAAACAGTACGACATTCATAGCAAGATATTTCTTATAGCGCTTTGAAGTTTTCTCACCCCGGTTAAAAACAATAAAAGGAACTACGATACTAAGTACCAATATACACATTAATAATCCTTTGCCAAGCATCTTACTTTTCTCCGATCTTTATTATTATTAAACTCATTATTAAACTCATCATTATTATACTTATAATATATTATCCTTGCGGGCCTGCTCGCTTTTTAACTAGAAATAGCTTTCCGGCTGGGCTTAAACTCCCTTCCGTTGCCTTTATAAAACCTGCTGAAGAACTCATAATACTGTAGCCGTAATACTTGGATTCCGACCACCAGCCCTTCCATGCCGCAGACGAACAAATTGCCTAGGACCATGGCCAGCCAGTTCGGTCTCCCTCCCTGTTCAGCTCCAGCCAGCATCAAGACTACTTCCATCATTGCCGCATGGCTGACAGCAAATGCACCGATACGCACAAAAGACAGCGTGTTGGAAAAATAACTTAGCAGCATTTCAAATAGTTCAAAGAAAGCCTGAACGACAAACATCACCTTTTCTCTCGGCATGGCACTGCCCTTTCTAGTCAACAAGGCAAGCAGCGGTTCCCGGACAGCAATCACCAGAAGCGGGAGCCCAAACAGTAACAGCAGCACGATGCCGGCCGGGAGCCGGTTGCCGGTCAAGAAAAGGGCTGCCGTCAAGACCAGCCCGCCATAAAAAGTAAGGCCGGCAAGTCCGTTGACATCCAGAAGCGTCGCTTCGATATCCTTGGCACGAATACCGTTAATAATATGAAACAGCATCGTCAGTAAAATCAGTCCCATGCCCAAACCGACGGAAAGCACAAAAACCGTATTTAGCTTCCCGATAAAAGGCAGATCGGCCATCGCCGATACCGGTCTCAGCCATCTGGCCTCAATCAGATCCTCAAAGCCAAACACACTGCCGAACAAGAAACCAAAAAATGCCGAAAATATGCCGCAGCATGAGATAATCGCCGCAAGATCAAGTTTTTTTAAGTAATAAAGGAGCGCACCGCCCCCAAAGAGTACTAGTCCTTGTCCTAAGTCTCCAAACATCATCCCAAACAGGACGGAATAAGTAAGGCCGATAAATATAGTAGGATCCATTTCATTATAAGCAGGAATCCCGTACATCCGGGTAAACATTTCAAATGGCTTTAGCAGCTTGGGATTTTTAAGCTTGGTCGGCGGTCGGGAATGCCTTCCGGAAAACTCATCTTCTACCAAGCAATAGACATCCGGCTCCGCTTCCATCTCCTTTTCAAACCGCGCCGCATCCCGCTCCGCCATCCAGCCGCACAATAAAAACAGCATATTGTCTTCCGTTTTGCGGTAAGCCGCCAGCTTTTTAATATCATAATGCGAAGCATGTCTTCTTAAGACGGCTCTTGCCGTAAGGATCGCTCCCCTCTCGTCTGCCATAAAGGCGCCTAGTTCTTTATCCAGCTCCGCCAGCTCTTCCTTCACGCCCAGATGCTGCGCCTCATACATATCGCAGGCTTCTTCCAATGTCCCTTGATATCCGTCCGGCATATAAAAACGTTCAAAGTAAAGGGATGTATATACCGCATCCACCTTTTCCGCTTCAATCGCCGGAACAAAATAGACCCCGTAGATATAATCTGCCGTCGTCTCGCACTGATAGAATATCGTGGCAAGCTCCTGTTCAATATAATCACTGAGACTTAAAAAAAACTCCTTCGGTATCTTCCCGAACCGATATTTAACCGAACGGAAATCCAAGATGTCCTGAATATCATGGTTGACAAACCGGTAAGGCTGAATATCCGCCAATGCATTCTCAATGGACTGCTTCTTTTCTAATAACCTTTGCTTCTTTGCCTGAAATGCATTGTATGTTTCTGTCAGCTGCCCTATCGTTCGAACCGCTTTTTCAATCCCCATTTCGGTTTCCGCTTGCCCGCCGCCTGCCGTGGCTGCCAGAAGCTCCGCCTTTTCCAGAACTTCTTTATAAGGATCCGACTCCGTATTCTGAATCACATACTTGGAACCTTTTAATTCAATATAAGAATCCTCCAGCTGTATTTCATACCTGTCAAAATACTTATCAATCATTTGATCCAGAAACTCATGATTTCCGATTAGATGGATAAACCTCATCCTTAAGACCACTTTACTCACCTCTATTCAATATAGCTTAAAATCTCCCGAGATCCGATCCCGAACCTTACCCCTTCCAATAATGTTGTCAATTTGTCCACTTCTGCTTCTTTTTTGGCCAGATAGTTTTCCATACAGGCAACCGAATAAGGATATTTTAAGATATACAGACTCCTAATTCTTCCGATTACCTTGCGATATAAGGCTTCTATGGACAGTGTACTTATTTCTTCGTCGATATACCTAGCATAGTAGGACTGCTTCAATAAAATCTCGATCTCTTCTGCTCCCGGCGCATTAACATACTGCCGGATGACATCTGCTTTTAATTTATAATGGATCGGTATCAGAATCGACCAGATATCGTCAGGATTAAGCCGATAATATCTTTTTGCCCGATATATCCATTGCAGATTTAACAGGTCAATCTCCATTCCATAGATCTCATTGATGGCTTCCATATCCTGTTTCTTCAATATTTTTTTATATTCGGTGATCATTTTCTTTAAAAAATAGATGTTGATGGCATTCTCATATTCAAACAAAGAGGTTTTCCCTCTTTCATCTAATGCCTTCAGGATCGAATAAAAAACTGTATTTTTTAAAGCTTCCCTGAATGCTTCCGGACTTCTGGCTTGGCTTAACAGCTGGATGTCCAGCGCCGAGTGATTTTCAAAGAAAGTAATATCCTCCTGATATCCGTAAGGATCCTGTGTCCTTCCGTCAAATATATTTCGTAGATACCTTTTAAGCCGTGCGTTTTCAAAACGCAGGTAATAAACATCAAGGAATTTTCTCTGTTCGGTTCCGGCAAACATGTATATCTGATGAAAATCCCTGAACACAGAAAAGGTAAGGCTGTCTTCCATGCTGCTTCTGCGGATACCGTCCATACCCACTGCAAACAGATTCTGATAGGATGGGAATTGATTTAAGTAAGCAGCAACTTCGGAAACAGTTTTGAGCTGCGACATTTCCTCATATTCTTCTTTTTGAATCAGGCCTCCGGTCATTGCCCGAATCTTGGCCGCCATTCCGCTATATGACAGTATTCCCCGCATTTTTCACACCTTTATCATGGCCCTGACCAGCTGGTCGGCAATTTCTTCCTGTTGATTCGCAAATTTCGCCTGCGTTTTTTGGATAGCTTCATCCGCTTCCTGTTGTAACCTAACTATTTCTCTATCCTTTTGGAGATTCATCTCATCCTCAAGCTGCTTTAATCTATCTGCCGTTTCAGCCAGCAGATTTTCCTCATATATTTTCTTATTTTGCTCCATCCGCTCAGCAAGTATTTTGATCTCACTTTCTGTTTCATTGGAAATACGCACCGCTCTTGTTTCGATTAACGACAGACGGTCAATTACATTATGTTTCATAGGGTCACCTATTAAATTAGTCCTTGTGCTCTTATTAATTATATACCTATAAATTAATTTTACAATGATAATATGCACAAAAGTAACATTACTTATCAGAATGATTAAGACTTTTTGCACAATAAACAGAAGCATTTAATAAATCAAAAAACTGTTTACATTACTAAAATATTATGATATATTAGTTATTATCATAATGATAATAACTAGAAGCAAATAACAGGAGGTGGTTTTACGGATCCCATTTTTCAATATGAGCATCCCTTTGTCTGTACCGATGCCGTTGTTTTCACCCTTAAAGAACAAAAAACAGATAATTACCGGAAGCTGCCGGAGACCGAGCTGCGGTTACTGCTCTATCGGAGGGCAGATGAGCCATATCAGGGGCATTGGTGCCTGCCCGGAGGCTTTTTAAATATTGATGAAAAACCCGAAGATAATATCCGCCGGAAAATATTTGCGAAGTCACATGTGCACCGCTGTCATCTGGAGCAGCTTTATACGTTCTGCAGCATAGACCGGGATCCCCGGGCAAGAGTCATCTCTTTGTCCTATCTCGGATTGATGAACGAGGAAGAATCAGATAAATTTAAATATGAGCCGGGCTGGTTTACCGTCAAGAATGTCTCCGGCCGCCCCCTGTTTTTTCAAAATGACGAGATCTTGGTATCAGAAGGGGATATTGGCTTTGACCACGGCGAGATCATTCAAACGGCAATTGACCGGCTGCAGTCGAAAATACTGTACAGCAATATCGTCTTTCACCTGCTGCCGGAAGAATTTACCTTAACACAGCTTCAGAATATTTATGAAACTATTCTTGGCAAAAAAGAGCAGGCGGCCAATTTCCGGCGCAAGATCATGGATATGGTACAGGAAACCGGCAAATACACAAGCGATAAGGGACACCGGCCGGCAAAGCTGTACGCCAAACGTTAAAAAGTGAGGGGCAATTTCCCAAGTAAATTAATAACCTAAGGAGGCTACAAAATGAAAAAACTATTGGTCGTGATTGACATGCAGAATGACTTCATAACCGGGGCACTGGGTTCGCCTCAAGCAGAAAAGATCGTACCCAATGTCAAAGCCAAGATTGAGGAATATCGACACAATAACTACGACATTCTTTACACCAGAGACACCCACTACGAAAATTACCTCGCTACCCAGGAAGGCAAATACCTCCCGGTTAAGCACTGTATCACCGGCACAGACGGACATCGGATCACGGACGGACTGGATCAACAGGACAGCGAAGTCTTTGATAAGCCCACCTTCGGTTCGCTGGAACTGGCCCGTAAAATAGCGGCGGCTGATTACGAGGCCATTGAACTCTGCGGCTTATGCACCGATATCTGTGTTGTTTCCAATGCCTTGATCCTTAAAGCCCAGCTTCCGGAGACGGAAGTGAGCGTGGACGCCTTATGCTGCGCCGGAGTAACGGAAGAAAGCCATAAAGCAGCCCTATTGACTATGAAAATGTGCCAGGTAACGATAGTGAACGGGGAGGGACAGCATGTTTAAGCTTAACTGTGTTCCGTTAACGATTGAACGCTTTCCTGATGGAACGCGCGAAACAGAAAACCTGCTCCAGCCTATCTTCCGCGACGGCAAGATGATCAAGGAACAGAATTTACACGAAATAAGAAACCGGCTGCACGAAGGGAGGTTCTAATGAACAGCAAACCAGAAGGATTAAATGACAATAACTTAAATACCAACGACTTTAATGCCAATAAAATAAAAGATGAACTAATTCAATGGATCCGCACCTATTTTATTAACAACGGCACCCCCGCAACCAAAGCAGTTATCGGCATCAGCGGCGGAAAAGACAGTTCTATCGTTGCCGCCCTATGCAAAGAAGCCTTGGGAGCTGACCGCATCCTCGGCGTGCTGATGCCACAGGGAAACCAGCATGACATAAATATATCCTATGAATTATGCCAGACCCTCGGAATCCCTTATGTAGAGATCAACATCCAGAATCCGGTTAAACACCTCTATGATGAGATACAGGAAAGCGGCTTGATCTTAAATACCATCGCTACCTTCAATACCCCGGCCCGGATCCGCATGTCGGTCCTTTACGCGGTTTCCGGTATAGTCGGCGGCCGCGTCGCCAACACCAGCAACTTAAGCGAAGACTGGGTGGGCTATGCTACTAAATTTGGCGATACTGCCGGAGATTTCAGCCCACTTTCCAACCTGACCGTCACGGAAATAAAAGCCCTAGGCAGAGAACTCGGCCTATCATCCCTGTTTGTAGATAAGACCCCTATCGACGGACTTTGCGGCAAAACCGACGAAGACAACCTCGGCTTTACCTATGAGGCCTTAGACCGTTATATCCGCAACCAGCTCTGTGATGACGAAGCGGTAAAAACAAAAATCGATACCCTCCACCAAGACAACCTGCACAAGTTAAATCCCATGCCGGCATTTCCATATCATAAGCAACCCTAATAGACCTAAGTTAATAATTACTAAAGCAAAAACGGACACTTCCTACGAGGTGTCCGCTCTTTGCCTTATTCTCCCGGCTCCGATAGAGCCTTCTCATAACTTTCCAAGATGATCCGCTGAATTCTTTCCCGCGTCTCCGAATTAATGGGATGTGCAATATCCCGATACTCCCCGTCTGCCGCCTGCTTACTGGGCATGGCTATGAACATCCCTTTTTCCCCTTCGATAACTTTGATGTCATGAACCACGAAAACATCGTCAATTGTTATGGAGACGATCGCCCTCATCTTGCCTTCCTTAGTAATCTTTCTAACGCGCACATCGGTAATCTGCATACTTCCCCCCCCCTTTCAACGAGTTAAATCACATAACGGTCATTTTTTTCAACTACTATCTTAATACCGTCTTCTCCTTTATGATATGAATTCGCCCGGATAGTGTCCCGGCTTTCCACAATACAGTTCTCAATATGGGTATTATCCCCTATGTAGACATCGTTCAAAATAATAGAATTTTTGATATAACAGTTGTTGCCGATATAAGACTTCTTAAAAACAACCGAGTCCTCAACCGTTCCGTTAATGATGCAGCCGCTGGATATCAGACTGTTCTTGATATGTGCTCCCACATTGTATTTGGCTGGCGGCAGGTCATCTACCTTGGAGTAGACGTCGGGATACTGGCGGAAAAAGAAGTCACTGGTCTCTTGACGGAGAAAATCCATATTAGTATTGAAATAATCCTCTACCGTAGCGATATTACTCCAGTAATCCTTTAATTTATATCCGTAGATACGCTTCATGCTCTTATGCCGAATCAAAATATCCTTGACAAAATCATAACGGTCTTCTTCCACGCATTTTTCGATCATCTCGATCAGCTGACGCCTTCTCACCACATAGATGCCGCAGGAAATGGTATTTGTCCTAGCCACGACCGGCTTTTCTTCAAATTCCTCGATACGGCTTTCCTCATTCATCTTAAGGATTCCGTATCTATCCACATTGATTTCCGGCTCCATGTCCTTGCAAACCACGGTGATATCCGCTTTCCTCGCAATATGATATTCCAAGACTTTATTAAAGTCCATTTTGTAGACACAGTCTCCGGAAGATATTACCACATATGGTTCATGGCTGTTTTTTAAAAAAGTGAGGTTCTGGGCAATGGCATCTGCCGTGCCGCGATACCAGAAATTGCTTTCTGCGGTTACAGCCGGGGTAAAAACAAATAAACCGCCCTGCTTACGGCCAAAATCCCACCACTTGGAGGAACTGAGATGTTCATTCAGGCTTATGGCATTGTACTGGGTAAATACCGCCACCTTCTGTATGTGGGAGTTGGACATATTACTTAGCGCAAAATCTATACTTCTGTAGCTCCCCGCAATCGGCATCGCACATACCGCCCGCTTCTGGGAAAGTTCCCTCATCCTGTAATTATTGCCTCCCGCCAAGATTATTCCGATCGCCCTCATGATTCATCACCTGCCTTAATTAATGTTTTTCCGCTACCCAGATAAGCATCCGGATAATCAGACGCTGTAGTCACTCCGAAAATGACAGAATTTTTGCCAATGGAGACTCCTTCGGGAATCACGCTTTTCTCACCAATCGTCACAATGCCATGGCTATATATATGAGGTTCGGTTTCATTGGGAGCTTCCTCGCCGACCCCCATCTTCACGCCGCTTCCGACTATCACGTTCTCTGCGATAATCGCTTTATTAAGTTCACCGCCCGCACCGATATCCACATGGTTCATGATGATGGAATCTCTGACCACCGTATCTTTCCCAATGGTAACGCCGCAGCCGATAACCGAATTATAAACCTTTCCGAAGATTCTTGTCCCTTCGCCGATGATACTTCTCTCGACCCAGGAATCATCTGCTATGTACTGGGGCGGCAGAATCTCGCTTTTGGTGTATATCTTCCAATATTCTTCATAGAGATTAAACTCCGGTACGATATCAATCAGTTCCATGTTGGCTACCCAGTAGGATTCTAGGGTTCCGACATCCTTCCAGTAACCGTTGAACTCGTAGGCAAAAAGGGGAGCCTGCTGCTTATGGCAATACGGTATGATATGTTTACCGAAATCCAGCCCCGGCTGGTCAGCATTCGCCAGCAGCGCTTCTTTCAAGGTCTTCCAGCTGAAAATATAGATTCCCATGGATGCTAGGTTGCTCCGCGGATTCTCTGGTTTTTCTTCAAAATCGGTGATCTGCCTGTCATTGTCGGTAATCATAATCCCGAAACGCTTAGCTTCCTCAATCGGAACCGGCATAACCGCTATCGTTACCTCCGCGCCTTTCTCCTTATGAAACTCCAGCATGACTTCATAATCCATCTTATAGATATGATCGCCCCCCAGAATCAGGACATACTCGGGATTAAAACTGTCCATATAGTCCATATTCTGGTAGATGGCATTGGCCGTTCCGGTATACCATTCGCTATTGACGCTTTTTTCGTAGGGAGGCAGCACGGTAACGCCGCCGATATTTCTATCCAAATCCCAGGGAATACCGATACCGATATGAGTATTCAGACGGAGCGGCTGATACTGCGTCAGTACTCCTACCGTATCAATCCCCGAATTAATACAGTTACTCAAGGGAAAGTCAATGATCCGATACTTTCCGCCAAATGCCACTGCCGGTTTGGCAACCTTGGAAGTAAGGACGCCCAACCGGCTTCCTTGGCCTCCGGCTAACAACATGGCAATCATTTCCTTCTTAATCATGTCATCACCTCTTACCTGTCAAATTTTAAAAAAAGAAAACATTTTTTTCCTCTTCGCATAGTATATCATATATTTATTTAAAAGTGAATAATTTTTACTAAAAATTTACCAATTTCCTCTTTATTTATGTATAATTTCTACAAAAGCCCAAGATAATACCTATAATCAAATATCATTTCTTGCTACATTTTGTACTTTGTCCATCTTTAAGTCATACATTTTGTTCTTGCCGTTTGCTTCCCTTAAAATTGTTACTGGTTTTTTTATCAATATATGCGTATAATGATTATGTACTTTCAACATTAATTTCTATTTACAAATTTAAAAATAGCAAATTAAATTATATTATATATGAGTTTAATCTTTATTCTTAATATTAATATTAATATCAGTATTATGGAAGTGTAGCTTTTATAGTATTATATTCAAGATGAACACTTATCATTACGTGACAGTTTTTTTTTGGAGGCTTTATGTATCAGATAAATTTTAATCATCCTATTCATGTTTATTTTATGGGCATCGGCGGCATCAGCATGAGCGGCCTGGCAGAGATCCTCCTTACGGAAGACTTTACCGTATCTGGCTCCGATATCAAAGAATCGCCCCTGACCCGTTCCTTGGCCGACAAAGGCGCCGTAATCTATTACGGCCAGCGGGCCGAAAATCTGTCCTCCGCTATTGATCTGGTCGTCTATACCAGTGCCATCCGCCCCGATAATCCCGAGTATGTCGCCATGAAAGACTTAGGGCTCAGCTCGCTTTCCCGCGCGGAACTGCTGGGACAGATTATGAAAAATTACCGGCTCCCCATCGCCATCAGCGGGACCCACGGAAAAACTTCAACCACCGGCATGGTCTCAGAGATCCTGTTACAGGCTGGGTTAGACCCGACACTTTCCATCGGCGGCATCCTTAACGAAATCGGCGGAAATATCCGGATAGGCAAGTCCGATATCTTTGTAACCGAAGCATGCGAGTATACGAACAGTTTCCTGTCTTTTTCGCCCAAAATCAGCATTGTCCTGAATATAGAGGCGGATCATCTGGATTTCTTCAAGGACATCGAAGATATCCGGCAGTCATTTCACCGCTTTGCCGCCCTGCTGCCCGAGGACGGGACCCTGATCATCAATGGTGACATCGATAATGTCACTTCCGTGACCGACGGGCTGTCCTGCCGTATTATTACCTACGGCACATCCTCTTCCTGTGACTACAGTTTATCCGACATTAGCTTTGATAAGCTGGCAAGGGCAACTTTTACTTTACACAGGAACCATGCTCAGGGTCAGCACTACCCCGCCTCCGAACTGTTCAACTTGGGTTCCAAGGGCGAGCATAATGTATATAATGCCTTGGCCGCCATTGCCCTAGCTGACCTGCTTGGCATAGAATCCGCTACCGTTCACCGCTCCTTGCGGTTATTTACCGGAACGCAAAGGCGCTTTGAGGAAAAAGGCTGTAAAAACGGTATTACTATAATAGATGATTATGCACACCATCCCACAGAAATTACCGCAACTTTAAAAACCGCCCGGAATTACCCCCACCGAATGATCTGGTGTGTTTTTCAGCCCCATACCTATACCCGCACCAAAGCCTTCTTAAGCGATTTTGCTACGGCGCTTTCACTGGCAGATAAGGTTCTTCTTCCAGACATCTATGCTGCCCGTGAAAAAGACACCCTAGGGATCAGTTCTATGGATCTGCAGGACGCCCTCCGGAATCTGGGCACGGAATGTTATTATTTTCCTACTCCTAACGGGTTTGGAGAGATAGAAAAATATATTTTAAAAAATTGTGAAGAAAATGACCTGTTAATAACTATGGGTGCCGGGGATGTCGTAAAGATCGGAGAAAATCTTTTGGCAAAATAGTTGTCCACTATATCCACAAGATTCTTATGTAAAAACGGTTGGAATCATGTGGATATTTTTATGGAATAAAAGGAGCATATATTATACTTTTTTTGACTATATCCACCCCGTCCACCTTATCCACAGTTTTCTGGAAATCCAGTGTTTTCAATGGTTTAGGACAAATTAGCTATTCCTTTTTCAAAAAGAATATGCTATAATTCCTATTGCTTTGAATTATATGAAATTATGGGAAACAGGTGAATATGAATGAGCCCTCTCACTATTTATCAGGATGATTATGATGACGCTACCGTGGTCTCCAATCTTTTTATTGACGAATATATGAAGGATGCCAATGACGCTCAGCTTAAAGTATTTTTATACCTCATTCGGATGATGAGTGCTCATAAGGTTACCAGCATCTCTGACATTGCCGATAAATTCAATTACACGGAAAAAGATATTCTGCGCGCCTTAAAATACTGGGAAAAGAACCGGCTGCTTGCTTTGGATTACGACGATGCCAAAAATCTGACCGGTATTCATCTGAAACAGATCAGCCAGAAACCAGCGGTTGAGCAGATGGCTTTTGCTGTTCCGGTAACATCTTCCCGGGAAATCATTACCCCCCTTCCCAGCGAAAATTATTATGATGAAAAGGTTCCTAATGACAAGGTTCCTAATGACAAGGTTCTTAATGACAAGGTTCCTGATGGCAAGGGTCCTGATAAAAAGCTTTCCTATGAGAAGCCGTCTTATACCCTTGATGATCTGAAGGCTTTCAAGGAGGCCGAAGAAACTTCGCAGCTTCTTTTCGTTGTAGAGCAGTATCTCGGAAAGACCTTAAGCGCCTCCGAAATAAAGATGATATTGTTTTTTTCCGATACCCTGCATTTCTCAATTGACTTGATTGATTATTTGATTCAGTACTGCGTCGAACGCGGCAAAAAGGATTTCCGCTACATAGAAAAAGTCGCCGTCAGCTGGGCGGAAGAAGGGATAGCCACCCCTAAACAGGCCGCTAGGAGCGCCGGTAAATACGACAAGATCGTTTATGACATCATGAAGGCGCTTGGCAGAAGCGGCACGCCCACCAAAGCAGAAGCCGCCTATATCCTCCGCTGGTACCGTGAGCTTGGTTTTTCTGCTGATGTTATCTTTGAAGCCTGTGAACGCACTGTTATGGCTACCGAAAAACATCGCTTTGAATACTGTAACACCATCTTAGTCAACTGGAAATCCCAAAACGTCCGTAATAAGACCGATGTCAGACAACTGGACGCCATCTATAAAGAGACCACATTTCCGGCAAAAAATCCGGCAAACGTAGGCAAGTTTAATCAGTTTAAGCAGAACCACTATGATTTTGACGCTCTCGAAAAAGAAATCCTGAGCAACTAAAGGAGAACAGCAACGTGGGTTTAAGCAATTTGCAATATAATACCATTATCCGCGGTTATGAAGAAACCCAGAACCGTAACCGCCATCGGCTTGAGGAACGCGTTGCTTACGTTTACGCTCATGTGCCTGGCTATCGGAAACTGGATGATGACGTTGCTTCTGTTTCCGTAGCTCAGGGGAAGAAATATCTTGACGGTGACGAAAATGCTTTAGATGAATTAAAGGAAATTCTCAAAGCTCTGTCCGCCGCTAAGAAACAGCTATTAGCCGACCATAGTATAGTCCCCGATTATCTGGAGCCGCTTTATGACTGTCCTTACTGTCAGGACACCGGCTATCATGACGGCGTCAAATGCCATTGTTTTAAGCAGTCGATCATTACCCTGCTCTATGAACAGTCCGGCATCCAGGAAATGATGAAAAGCGAGAATTTTTCTACCCTTTCTTATAATTATTATCAAGGGGAAGACCTGTCCCGTTTTAAAAATGCCGTATCTGCCTGCCAAGATTTTATAAAAAATTTCCGTAACGACTACCAAAATCTGTTTTTTTATGGTACAGTTGGAACGGGAAAATCTTTTCTGTCCGGCTGTATCGCCCAGACCCTGATTGAAGAAGGCGAATCCGTCATCTACTTCAGCGCCGCCGGACTCTTTGAAGCATTGTCCCACAATATGTACAACTATAAGAATAGTGAACCCCCCTATGATATGCACGGAGATCTCTATGGCTGCGACCTCCTGATCATAGATGACCTGGGCACCGAAATGACCAACAGCTTTGTGGCTACTCAGCTTTTTTCCTGCCTGAATGAACGCCATATGGCCAGACAGTCAACGATTGTTTCCACCAATCTGTCGCTGGCGGAACTAAAAGACCGGTATTCCGAACGGATATTTTCCCGGATCAGCAGCAACTATCAGTTATACAAGCTCACCGGCCCGGATATCAGGATGATTAAAAAACGTGAGGAAAATCTGCGGCGGCAAAGTACGTCGCCCAAAATCTCCTAATCACGGTTGTCATTTAACAGCACAGAAAGCGAGGCACAAATATGACAAAACGCGAAAACAAAAGAAACCTGGAGACGATTCCCGCTGGCTCTCTCGGCATCATTCCTTTGGAAGGCTGTAAAGCCCTCGGCGAAAAGATAGACGATTATCTGGTACAATGGCGAACCGAACGCAAAAATGAGCACAAAGACAGCCTGGCATTTGCCGGTTATCAGCGCGATTCTTATATACTTAAGGCCAAGGTGCCAAGGTTCGGCACCGGCGAGGCGAAAGGCGTCATCCAAGAATCCGTGCGGGGCAGCGATCTGTACCTGCTTGTGGATGTATGTAACCACAGCCTGACCTACTCCTTATTTGGCAATGATAATCACATGTCTCCTGATGACCACTATCAGGATCTAAAAAGGATTATTGCCGCCGTAGGCGGCAAAGCTAGGCGCATCACCGTTCTTATGCCATATCTATATGAAAGCCGTCAGAACAAACGGACCGCCAGGGAATCCCTTGACTGTGCCATTGCCCTACAGGAAATGGTGCATATGGGCGTTGATAACATCATAACCTTTGATGCCCATGACCCCCGGGTACAAAATGCGATTCCGCTTCATGGCTTTGAGACCATCCAGGCGGCCTATCAGTTCATCAAGGGGCTTCTAAAAAATGTACCGGGCCTGCTGCTTGATTCCGAACACATGATGGTTATCAGCCCCGATGAAGGCGGCATGAGCCGAGCCATCTATATTGCCAACGTCCTAGGGCTGGACATGGGCATGTTCTATAAACGCCGTGACTATACCAAAATAGTCAACGGACGAAACCCCGTGGTCGCCCACGAATTTCTGGGCACCGATGTTGAAGGAAAGGACATGATCATCATCGATGACATGATCTCCTCCGGGGAAAGCGTCCTCGAAGTCGCCACCGCCCTAAAGATGCGAAAAGCTAAACAGATATTCATCTTCTCTACCTTCGGGCTTTTTACCAGCGGGCTGGAGCGCTTTGACAAAGCCTACAAAAACGGCATTTTTGACCGGGTACTGACGACAAACCTGATTTACCAGTCGCCGGAACTGCTGGAGCGGGAATGGTATATCAACTGTGACATGAGCAAATACATTGCCTATCTGATCGACACCCTGAACCACGATTCTTCCATCAGTGACCTGCTCGATCCCTATGCCCGTATTCAAAGTGCCGTCGCTAAATATAAAGCCGGACAGAAACTGGATTAAATCATTACGTGTGTTCGCAACATCCACACGATAAAAAAAACTAAGGAGAATTATCATGAAACCATCAAAAGCAGATTCTATCACCCAAGCGGCTATCATAGCCGCGCTCTATGTAGTATTGACCTTTATTGCCAATGCTTTTGGCCTTGCCAGCCATGCCATACAGGTCCGCTTTTCCGAAGCACTCACCATCTTGCCCTTCTTTACCCCTGCCGCCATTCCTGGCCTGACTATCGGCTGCCTGCTAAGCAATATCCTGACCGGCTGCGCCCTTCTTGATATTATCTTCGGAAGCCTAGCCACCTTGATCGGAGCTGTTTTCACCTACCGGCTCCGCCGTTCTAAATGGCTCGCTCCTGTCCCTCCTATTGTCGCCAACACCCTCATCATTCCCTTTGTTCTCTTATATGCTTATGGCGTTCCGACACTGGGGGCTTCATTTGTAACGGTTGCTATCGGAGAGATCATTTCCTGCGGTATATTAGGCATGCTGCTTCTGTTTACCTTGGACAAGTACCGGATGAAAATCTTTGGATACTAAAGCGTGTAAAGCACTGTTTCCGGCAAAATAAAAACCTCCCTAAAAAGGGAGGATGCCAAGTAAATCGAAATTTACTTGGCATTTATTATGAAAAAGTTATTAATAGTATTAATACTGGTATCGGCTTATAATGTTCATCAGGTATTTCGTTTCTATGTTTTTATTATAGTCAAGAGAAATGTCTAAAGAATGATAAGTAAGTTAAATGTTTTTAAATTAAATATGAACAAATTATGAACGGACCGGCAAGTCATACCGGTCCGCTTCATATAATTAATTACTCTTCCTATAAAAAATAACTCTTCCGGTAATTACTTAAGCCTTGTTAACCGACCCGAATATTTCCATCTTTTCCTTAACTGTAGCCTTAATGGCTTCAAAACCGGGCGCAAGCAGCTTACGGGGGTCAAATCCTTTTCCCTCCAGATCCTTGCCGGCTTCGATGTACTTCCGCGTAGCGGCGGCAAATGAAAGCTGGCACTCAGTATTAACATTGATCTTAGCCACGCCAAGAGAAATAGCTTTCTGAATCATCTCAGTAGGGATACCGGTACCGCCATGAAGCACCAGCGGCATGTCCCCGGTCAGCTGCTGGATCGCATCCAAGGTTTCAAAGGAAAGTCCCGCCCAGTTCGCCGGATATTTACCATGGATATTACCGATACCGGCCGCAAGGAAATCAATGCCCAGATCAGCGATAGCCTTACATTCAGCGGGATCAGCACATTCCCCGGCACCGATTACACCATCTTCTTCGCCGCCGATGGAGCCGACCTCTGCTTCTATGGATATTCCCTTGGCATGGGCTGCCGCAACCAATTCTTTAGTCTTAGTGATATTTTCTTCGATGGGATAATGAGAACCGTCAAACATTACCGATGAAAATCCTGCCTCAATGCATTTATAGCAGTGGTCATAGCTGCCGTGATCCAGATGAATCGCCACGGGAACCGTGATATTCTGATCTTTGATCAAGCCGTTAACCATACCGACCACCGTATTGTACCCGCCCATATACTTTCCGGCGCCTTCGGACACCCCAAGAATGACGGGTGAATTGTTCTCCTGTGCCGTTAACAGAACCGCTTTGGTCCACTCCAGGTTATTGATATTGAACTGACCGACCGCATAATGGCCTGCTTTAGCTTTTTGTAGCATTTCTGTTGCTGCAACTAACATCTTCCTTACCTCCGTTTATTTTATCATTCCAGTACCTATCGCTACTTATTATAAACTATTATTCCCCAAAAAGAAACTAGGAATTACAATAATGATCTGTCTTATCGTCTGTTCCTTATTGCCCGCTTAATCTAAAAGCATTACACTTACACTAAAACTATTGAGATGAATCAATCGATACCTTCCACGCCCACTATTCGCAAAGCTTTTTGGGCATTGGCTATGTCTGCCTTCTTATGTTTCCCGCCGAATTCCCCATCCAGAGTCCATGGCACTTCTTGGTCTGACTCCACGATAATGTGGGAAGTCTTAAAGCAATACATATAGTCAGTATTGATTTTACGGCTGATAAAGGCACCCATTAACATATTGAGTTCAATGGCGTTCTGCGGCATCTTAATGATTGTGACCTCAAACATTCCGTCATCCAGTTCAATATTTTTACCGGTTATCCCTTTAAATCCGCCTACTGAGACCGAATTCGTGACCATTCCAAACAAAAAATCATCCTCAATCTCCAGCTCTTCGCAGTGAATCCGCATATGGCAAGGCTTGATCGCCGGCAGCCGTTTCATGCCCTCAAGTATATAAGCCATATGCCCAAGAACATTTTTCATATCCTGCTTGGTCTCATAAGAAACATCCGTAAACAGCCCAAACGCCGCAATATAAACAAAAGTAACATCATTAAAGATACCGATATCGCACGAAAATGACTGGCCGCTTACGATTCTTTCCGCCGCCTTGATCATATTCTGGGGTATCTGCAGGCTCCGCGCAAAATCATTCGTACTACCGGCGGGCACATAGCCAATAGGAATCTGCAGACGGCATTGCATCATCCCCCTTACCACTTCATCAAGAGTTCCGTCTCCCCCGCTACACACAATAAGATCATAGCTCTCCGGTTCCAGCTTCCTTACAGCCTCAATCGCGTCGCCAACATCCTGGGTAGGATGAGCCGTCACCTCATAGCCTGCTTTTGTCAAAATATCAATAATATCCAGAAGATTGCTTCTGATCTGCGCCTTTCCGGCTCGCGGATTATAAATAAAAAGCAATTTCATCCTCTTCCCTCCCTGCGTTACCTGACGGTGTGAAGCACTACTATTACATAATTATAAATATTATATAATAAAATAATATTAATAAATCATTTTTAGTAAAATTTAATATATTAGCCTCAATCAACTAGGGATGGCATTATGAGGAGACAGAAGCAAACTACTATAAGCGTGGCTGGCGGNNTTTCAGCGAAAACAGCTTACAGCGAAAATAATTCTATAATAAAATTCATTGTTAAACCCCAACACTTATGATATGATAATCTTGACTTATTTTTTACGCTTCCATCATTACTCCGCATGTCAGTAAAACAGGAGCCCCCATATGCTCATAATCAGTTTCGATGCCATAGGCGACAGTGAGTTTGGACGCCTGACCGAATATCCCGCCATCGCTTCTTTTGCTCAGCAAGCCGCCATATTTCGTGACGTCTCTACTGTTTTCCTAAGCAACACCTACCCGATCCACACTTCCGTTGCGACCGGCGTCAACCCCGATGTTCACGGCATCATCGCCAACACAAAACCGTTTCCGTCGCCTCACCCCGTCTGGAACTCCCGCGAGGCAGATATCCGGGCCAAAACTATCTGGCAGTCCGCCTTTGAATCCGGTATTGAAACAGCTGCCGTTTTCTGGCCTGTTACCGCCGGCTCCAAAACAATACGCTACAACATCCCGGAAGTCTTGGCTCAGCCCGGCAAAAGCCAGATCATAACCAGCCTGAAAGCCGGCAGCAAACTCCTGCAGCTTAACCTGTTTCTCCGCCACCGTAAGAAGCTGAACGGCATCCGTCAGCCTGATCTGGACAACTTTGCCACCTCCTGCATGACGGATATTATCAGAAAATACCGCCCCGGACTTGCCCTGATCCATCTGACTGCTTATGATACGCTCTGCCATCTGCACGGCCAAAACAGTGACGGGACGGCTGCCGCCATGGCGTCACTGGATCACAACCTAGCCTTACTGCTTGAAGCCGTCGGCGATGACGAAGACATTCTCATCTTTTCCGACCACAGCCAGATTGACGTCCATACCGTCATAGAACCCAATAAAATACTGCTGTCCCTGAACCTTTTATCTCAGGAAAACGGCTTCTATCGTTCGGGTGAATACGGCTGTTATATCGAATGTAGCGGCGGTTCTGCGTTCTTTCATGCCGGCAGGCTTTCCCCTTCCCAGATCAACGAAGTCCAAGCAATGATTGCCCAGAGCGAAGGCTTCCGACGCTTTTTAAGTCCTAAAGAGATGCAGGTATCCGGCCACAAAGATGTTTCATTTGGTTATTGTGCCACAGCCGGCTACTGCTATGAGGCTGCCCCTTCAAAAGAAAAGGCCACCCACGGCTATCCCCTTGATATGCCTGATTATAAAGTTTTTTATATGGCTAGGGGAAAAAGCTTTACCCCCGGCAGTACTTCCCGAGGGGGAAGCCTGTTAGACATTGCCCCTTTGGTGGCTTCTTGCTTAAATAACTAATGATGATTATAACAAAACTAATTATATTATAATAAAACGAATTATAAGGAGGTAACTATGGAACAGACCAAAGTACAGGAACCCCGGCGGTTTAAAACTGCTCCTAAGCTGACCCGCGAAGAAAAGAGCTGGATCATGTATGACTGGGCAAACTCGGTTTATGCTACGATCATGATGGCAGCAGTATTTCCTATTTATTTTACCACTGTCGCTAACAGTGCCGGACAGTCCGGCGATTACTGGTGGGGGATCGGGACTTCCGTAGCCATGATCATTGTGGCCTTACTCGCTCCCGTAGCGGGCGCGATATCCGATTTTATCGGATACCGGAAGAAACTCTTTGTTGCCTTCCTGATACTGGGTATCAGCTTTACCTTTTTCAGTGCCATAAGCAACAGCTGGATCTTTTTATTATGCGGTTACGTCATATCACATGTGGGATTTTCGGGGAGCTGCCTGATCTACGACAGTTTTCTATCGGAAGTGACTACTCCAGAACGGATGAACAAGATATCCGGATATGGATATGCCTTCGGCTATATCGGCGGGAGCACCATCCCCTTTTTAATCAGCATTGCCCTGATCACCTTCGGTGAAGAATTTGGCATAGGCACTTCCCTCGCCGTTAAGATCTCTGTCATGATTACCGTAATATGGTGGACAGTATTTACTATTCCTTTTTTAAAGAATGTCCGTCAGCGCAACGGAATAGAAAAAACCCAAAATATTATCCGTTCCGTATTTTCTTCTGTCATAAGCACCGCCAAAAAAATCTTTGCCAATAAGAAAATGCTTTATTTCATCATTGCTTATTTCTTCTACATAGACGGGGTCGGCACAGTGATTACCATGTCCACAGCTTATGGAACCATGCTGGGTCTTAACTCTTCAAGCATGATCCTCGCCTTGCTCGTAACCCAGCTTGTCGCTTTCCCCTGCTCAATATTGTTTGCCTCCCTGACTAGGCGCTTTGGCTCACTTAACATGATACGGGCCGCCGTCTGCGAATACCTGCTGATCTGTATTATCGGTTTCATCATGGGTTTCGGGATTGAAACAGATTTATTCAGCATCGGTACTGCCAGTATATTGTTCTGGCTGCTGGCTTTCATGGTAGGCACTGTCCAGGGCGGCATCCAGGCTGTTTCCCGTTCCTATTACTGCCAGATGGTACCCCCGGAAAACTCCGGCGAATTCTTTGGCTTCTTTGATATTTTTGGAAAATTTGCCGCCGTCCTCGGCCCTTTACTGTATTCCGTTACCAAAAGCCTTACCGGACGGAGTTCTTTTTCCATCCTTTCTATTATCCTGCTCTTTCTTCTTGCCTTAATTATACTGAGCATAGGAAACAAATATCAAAAAACCGGCAGACCCTGAGAAGCGCTCCGATTCTTATACTCTCAAAAACAATCAGAGATAGCCTCCGCTATCTCTGAATCTTATTGTCCTCATATAATATCAAAATAGTCAAGCCTGCAAATATTTAGCAATCTCTTCGGCGGCCTCTGCTTCGTCGCTTCCTTCGGTAACAACCGTTACGCTCTCTCCGCTTATAATGCCTATGCCCATCATACCCATTATGCTCTTGGCATTTACTTTCTTATTGCCCGAGATAATATAGACAGTGCTTTCATACTTACTTGCAATCTGAACCAGAACTGCAATAGGTCTTGCTTCCTGACCGCTTTCCAGACCAACTACCATAGCTTTTTCAACCATCTTCTTCCTCCTTCTTAAAACGGAACTGCTCTTTCAGTTTATCGGCCAATTCACTCAGTTTCCTTAACCGGTGGTTCACACCAGACTTTCCTACCGGCGGATTTAAAATCCCGCCCAATTCCTTTAATGAACTTTCAGGATATTCCAATCTGATCTCGGCCATCTCACGTAAGTTGTCCGGCAGGTTTCCAAAACCGTACCGCTCTTTTATTAAAATAATATCTTCTATCTGCCTAGAAGCCGCCGTAACTGTTTTTCCAATATTGGCTGTTTCACAGTTCACCTGGCGGTTGACCGAATTCCTGACCTCTTTTTCAATCCGCAGGTTCTCCAGATCCATCAGGGAATGATGCGCTCCAATTATATTAAGCAGATCCGCTATCCCAGAACCTTCTTTAACATAAACAATATGGTTCTTCTTACGAACGATGCTTTTTCCTTCCAGATGGAAGCTGTTCATTATCTCTAACAGCTGATCCGCCTGTTCTTCACAGCTGCAGACAAACTCCAAGTGGTAATTTTTCTTCGGATCGCTCATGGAACCGATACAGATGAAGACACCTCTGAGATACGCTCTCTTGCAGCAGGTGTTTCTGATCAGAAGGGAACTGACAGTTCCCTTCGGGTCAGGTTCCGATCCGCTGTCCGGATATAGCCGGATTGCCTGAAGCACCTTACTGACATCCGTATTTATAATAAATGCTTTTCTTAATAAAGTAAAGTACTTTCTGATAATCAGTTCATTTTCTGTCTGTAACTCCATCCTGGCTTCACCGTTTGCACGATATTCCACCTTGGCACATAAGCGGATGATGGCCGCCAGCTCGGCTAACTGGCAATGCCGGCCAGTAGGGATTACCGTCGCCAGTTCTTCTTTCACTTTTGAAGAAAAAGACATTGCTTACCTCCCCTGACTCAGGTCTCGGTGGAATATCTTTAAGCCATAACTGCCCTTATCCTTCAATCGCTTGTACAATTCATTGGCAAGGGTCACGCTGCGATGCTTCCCGCCGGTGCAGCCGATCCCGATAATCAGCTGATATTTTCCTTCTTTTACATATCCGGGTATCAAGAAATTAACCATGTCAGTCAGTTTTTTCAAGAACAGTCCCGCTTCCAGAAACCCCATAACATATTCCTGAACCCCGGCATCATTTCCAGTCTGATGCTTCAGCTCATCAATATAAAAAGGATTCGGCAAAAACCTTACGTCAAAAATTAAGTCGGCATCGGCCGGAATCCCATGTTTAAATCCAAAAGACGTGATATTAATTATGAGACTATTATACTCACCGTCGCGGTTAAAAATACGGTCGATTTCTTCCTTCAATTCTCTTGTCAGCAGGTTGGAAGTGTCAATGACATAGCTGGATTTGCGTTTCATATCTTCTAAGATCTGCTTTTCCTTTAAAATTCCGTCCTCAACCCGGCCTTCCGGCGAAAGCGGGTGCATCCGGCGCGATTCTTTATAGCGTTTCACCAGAACGCTTTCACTGCAGTCCATAAAGAGAATCTCAAATTTATGGCCGTTATCTTTAAGCTGCTCCAGGACTTTCTGCGCATCTTCAAAAGACTGGTCGGCACGGACGTCCAGTCCTAATGCCGCTTTGGTGATTTCACTATTCGGCTCGTCAATTAGTTCAATAAACTTTTCGATCAGCGGTACGGGCAGATTATCCACACAATAAAAACCGATGTCTTCCAGCATTTTATGAGCCGTCAGCTTACCGGCGCCGCTCATTCCGGTTACTATGACAAATCTCAAACCGGTTCCTCCTTCTGTTAGAGCATGTCATTTAGCTTATTAAAATTCCCCCAGACAGACCACTTCCTGTTCAAGGATAACATCGAAACGTTCATAGACTCTGTCCTGAACCTCTTTGATGACCTCCAAGATATCAGCTGCCGTAGCATTCCCCCGGTTAATCACAAAGCCGCAGTGCTTTTCAGATACGCAGGCACCGCCGATCCGAAATCCGCGCATCCCCGCATCCATGATCAGCTTGCCGGCATAGTGCCCGTCGGGACGCTTAAAGGTGCTTCCCGCGCTGGGATATTCCAGCGGCTGTTTTTCCCGGCGCTCTGCTGCAAACCGTTTCATTTTAGCCCTGATCTCTTCGGCGTCGCCGGGCTGTAACCCAAGCACTGCCTCCAGTACGATATAAGGCCTGTTCTTGACCACGCTGGTACGGTAGCCAAATTCCATGGTGTCATGGTTCAATTCCATCAGTTCGCCGGCTTCATCCATAATCAGGACAGATTCCGTTATCTGTTCCATCTCGCCACCGTAGGCACCGGCATTCATCATAATGCCGCCGCCGACTGTTCCGGGTATGCCGGAAGCAAATTCCATCCCGGCAAGGTTATGATCCATGGCAATTGCCGCTGTTTTCGACATTAGGGCTCCCGCCTGAACGGTAATGCGGTTTCCGTCCACGCTTACCTCATCCATCCGCTCGCCAATCTGCAAAACAACCCCTTGATAGCCTTTATCGCTTACCAAGACATTACTGCCGTTACCTATGATAAAAAAATCGATCTCTAATTTCTTAAAGAAAGGAACCAGACGTAGCAACTGTTCTCTCTGACTGATCTTAATAAGGACTTCTGCTTCGCCGCCCACCCGGAAGGTCGTATGCTTTTTCAGCGGTTCGTTCCGCATGACATCCTCCGGCGGAACGATCTTCTGTATATATTCATAAATATCATGATTTAACATTTTCTCAACTCCCCGTCTTACCATAATCCAGTGCCAGCTTTGCTGCCCCGTAAATGCCGGCATCATTGCCTAAGATCGCCAATTCAAAAGCAACCTCCCGGCAGGCATGAAATACAGTCTCATTATAATAAGGTACGATATAATCAAACAGAATATTCCCCGCCTTTGATACCCCGCCGCCGATGACAAAGGCTTCGGGATTAACTACATTGGCCGTCGCCGCCAGCGCTCTTCCCAATATCTCTCCGAATTCTGCCGCCACTTCCATTGCCAGCTCATCTTTTTCTTTTACGGCATCAAAAACCGTTTTGGCAGATATATGCTGATCCCGGAGAATGCTGACCCGGTCTGTTCCGGCCAGCTTACGCCTAGCCAGCCTAGCAATTCCTGTCGCTGATGTATATTGTTCTAGGCAGCCTTTTTTACCGCAGTTACAGACTTCCGTTTCACCGTCCCGCACCAAAGTATGGCCGATTTCACCGGCGGCGCCTCTGGCTCCGGTCAGGATCTGTCCGTCACGGATAATGCCGCCGCCGACGCCGGTTCCTAGGGTTACCAGAACCAAATTCCGGTATCCGGCTCCGCCGCCTTGCCACATCTCGCCCAAAGCGGCCACGTTGGCATCATTGCCTGCCAATACGGGAATCCCTCCCAATAATCCACCGAGCATCTCCGCGATATTAAAGACACCCCAGCCAAGATTGACGGCCTTATATACCGTTCCGGCTTGGTCTACCGGCCCCGGCACGCCGATTCCTACGCCAGCCGCTTCTCCCCTTCCGTTCATCCTGGCCTTCACGCTCGCGGCAATATCCGGCAGGATGCGGCGGCCGCTGTCACTGGTGTCGGTCGGGATCTCCCACTTGTCCAACAGGTGGCCGGCCTGATCAAAATGCCCTAATTTAACCGTGGTTCCACCTACATCTATACCAAATACTGACTGACTCATTGCTGCCTCCCTTGTATTTCCTGTATTTCCTGTTTTTCCTGTTTTGCCGTCACGGCACTTTAAGAATTATAACATAGAATAAGTAGAATAACAATCGTTACTGCTCACTCTCGGCCATAACTAAGCATTAAGTTTAAAAAAATGGTATATCGCTTCTGCTGCAGTTTTATTTATTTCCGGCAAAGCGGAAAGTTCCTCTATGGAAGCCGCTTTGATTTCTTCAATTGACTTATAGTGCCGCATCAGGGCTTTCCGGCGGGCCGGGCCGATGCCGGGAATCTCATCCAGAACCGACCTGACCTGAGACTTCCCACGTAAGGAACGGTGATATTCAATGGCAAACCGGTGCGCTTCGTCCTGGATCCGCGTAATCAGCTTGAAGCCTTCGGTATGGCGGTCGATGGCTATTTCGGTATTATTATAGTAAAGCCCCCGTGTCCGGTGGTTATCGTCCTTTACCATGCCGCAGACAGGAATGTCAATCTGAAGCTCCGCCAACACCGCCAGCGCAATATTGACCTGTCCCTTACCGCCGTCCATAAAAATCACATCGGGAAACCGGGTAAAACTGCCGAAGTTCTCCCCCAGACCTTTTTCAGCCAGCTCTTCCCGCTCTGTCTGACCATGAAGCAGGCGTCTTTGGAGCACTTCCTTCATACAGGCATAATCATCCGGTCCGGTGACCGACTTGATTTTAAACTTCCGGTAATCGCTGCGCTTGGGCTTCCCTTTTTCAAACACCACCATAGAACCCACATTGGCAAAACCGCTAATATTTGAAATGTCATATGCTTCCATCCGGTCGATACGGGGAAGCTTAAGCCAGCCGGCAATCTCCTTGACGGCACCAATGGTCCGGCCTTCTTCCCGCTTGATCCGCTCCTTATCCTGACTTAAAACCAGACCGGCGTTTTTAACCGCCAGCTCGACCATTTTCTCCTTATCACCGATCTTAGGTACCTTGATATAAAAGCGGCTGCCCCGCTTCCTGCTCAGCCACTGTTCCAATATCTCCCTGTCTTCCACCTCCTCCGGCAGGATCAGCTCCCGGGGAATAAAAGGGGTGCCGGCATAAAACTGCTTGATAAAATCCTGCAATATCTGCATACTGCCGGCACCGGACGTATGCATCATGTAAAAATGCTCCCGGCCGACCAGCTTGCCGCCGCGGATAAAAAAGACCTGTACTACTGCATCGTTTTCATCCGTCGCCAAGCCGATCACGTCTTTATCCTCGCCGTCGCTGTCGGTTACTTTTTGCTTATTGGCCACCGCCTGAACGCTTTTATACAGATCCCGGCAGCGTATAGCTTCTTCAAACTCCATGTTTTCAGAGGCATCTTCCATCTTTTGTTTCAAATCTTTTAAAGTACCCTGATAATTACCGTTTAAAAAATCAATCGCTTTACGGATATTTTCCTGATATTCGTCTTTGGTAACATAACCCTGGCAAGGAGCCGAACACTGTTTAATATGATAATTCAGACAAGCCCTTTCTTTACCGATTTCTTTCGGCAGGCTACGGTTACAGTTGCGCAGCTGGTAGAGCTTATTGATCAGCTCAATGGTTTCCTTCACGGCTGCTGCCCCGTAATAAGGGCCAAAATAGCGGGAACGGTCTTTTTTCATTTCCCTTGAAAACAGGACACGAGGATAATCTTCACCTAGGGTAATCTTGATGTAGGGGTAGGTCTTATCGTCTTTCAGCAGAGTATTATAACGGGGGCCATGCTCCTTGATCAGATTGTTTTCCAAGACCAGCGCCTCCAGTTCGGAATCGGTGACAATATAGTCGAAACGGCTGACGACCGTCACTAGCTTTTCAATCTGGGGCCCGCGCCCGGTATTTCCACGAAAATAAGACCTGACGCGGTTATTCAGGTTCTTGGCTTTGCCGACATAAAGAATCGTATCGTTCTCATCATACATGAGATAGACACCGGAGCACTTGGGCAGCTTCTTCAGTTCTTCGTTTATATTAAACATACTACTATTTTAAACTACTGACTGAGCAGAAGCAAGGGCGGATATTCAAATTGGTTTGATAAATAAACTGTTGTATATGTGGAGGGAGTATGTTACAATTTTTTCATTAAATCCACTTTATTCATTAAAATTAAATCAAAGGAGGCGTCATCTTGAAACTGCATAATATTGAATTTGACGTAAAAAACAAACCGGTTCTGGATGAAAGTTTTATTCCCATGCAGAAATTTAACGAAGCCTTTCTCGCCGATGCCAAAAAACCCTTGGCTATCGCCGTAGAGCGCAACAATGGCTATGTCTATGTTTATGACACATTTGTGAGGGAGGGGGCGGGATATGGCGATGCCAATAATTTTTATGTCGAACGCATGGTAAAAGCTATCCTGTGGTGCGTCGGCGGTTTTAAAGTAACCATCTGCGGCGACGACGATATCGCCGGATATATCAAAAGCGCCTATAGTCCGACCGGAGCCCGCTCTTTTGACTACAACATGATGACCAAGGTATATGACCGAAACATGGAAGTACATAGCGCCGCATATCAGGATAAACCCGCTCCCGTTCTTAGCTCAAAGCCTATCGGCCGTAATCTCGACGGCTGCCGTATCGGCTTTGATGCCGGCGGCAGTGACCGCAAGGTTTCCGCCATCATTGACGGCGAGAGCGTCTACAGTGAAGAAGTCGTCTGGTATCCTAAGGTCACATCCGATCCCGAATACCACTATAAGGAAATTGTCAGTGCCTTTAAAACAGCTGCCGCAAAGATGCCCCGCGTAGATGCCATCGGGGTCAGCTCCGCCGGCATATATATTGACAACTATACCATGGTTGCCTCTTTATTCATTAAAGTTGCCCCGGAAGACTTTGAGAAACACGTAAAAGATATTTATATCCGGGCCGCCAAGGAAATCGGCGACATTCCCATTGAAGTATGTAACGACGGCGATGTCACGGCTCTTGCCGGTGCTATGAGTCTTGAGGATACGAATATCTTAGGGATTGCCATGGGAACTAGCGAAGCCGGCGGTTATGTCGATAAAGACGGTAATGTAACCGGCTGGTTAAATGAGCTGGCTTTTGCCCCATGTGACGCGCAGACGGACGGAAGCCTTGACGAATGGTCGGGCGATATCGGCTGCGGCGTAAAGTATTTCTCTCAAGATGCCGTCATCAAGTTGGCACCAAAATTAAACATTTCTTTTGACGAAGGGCTGTCTCCCGGTGATAAGCTGAAGGTTATTCAGGAGATGACCGATGCTTCCGGCAATTACACAAACGGTGTCGATAAAATCTATGATACCATCGGTGTCTATCTGGGGCACACGCTGGCTTATTATACCACCTTCTATGACATCAAGCATGTCCTTTTAATGGGTCGAGTAACCTCAGGCCGCGGTGGCGATATGATTGTTGAAACAGCCAAGCGAGTCCTCCAAGAAGAATATGCCGGCCTTGCTGCTCAAATAAACTTGCAGCTTCCTGATGAAAAGAGCCGACGTGTCGGCCAGTCTATTGCCGCCGGCAGCCTGCCTAAGATCGTATAATTGTCCGACTAACGTTCACCGGCTCTGTTAGTCCGGGAACAGTAGGCTTACAAAGTCAAAATAGCACTAAAAAAGATTGCGGGTAAAATCACGGCAATCTTTTTTATTTAGATCTATTTTATATATATATGCCAGCCGGTTTTTACTCATCAGCTGGTTTGTCAGCCTTTTTATCACCGGCGGTTTTGTTCCCGCTATTTGCCATTTCATTTTGCAAGGTATCGGCAAAATCAGAAGGTATGCGGGAAAAACGTCCTCTTGGTGCCTGAGTGACGGCCCCCTCTGATACCACCGCACTATCATTTTGTTTCTTCGCACTGTCTTTGGGATCCTCTGCACTGCCTTCCGGTGCTTTTACACTGTCTTCCGGCTCATCTGCACTGTCCTTGGGAATGTCTGCATCGGCCTTTTGGGCGGTTTCTTCTTTCTTATCTGTGGCAAAATGATCGTCCACCACTGCATCAATAACTGCTCCTGCGGCTTTCTCTGTTTTACCTTCTTCCTCCTTTGGCTCCGGCTCCGGCAGCCCTTTGGCTTCCCGGTAAATCTTCATGAATTCCTTACCGCTGATTGTTTCCTTTTCAATCAGGTGACCGGCCAACTGATCCATAATCTCCCGGTTGCCGCTCAGCAGTTCTTTGGCTTCTTCATAGCACGCTTTCAGGACTTCCATAACCTCGGTGTCCACATCCGCCGCCGTCACATCGCTGCAGGTAAGCCGGGCACCGCCGCCCAGATATTCGCTTTCAACGGTGGCTAAACCCATCAGCCCAAATCGTTTGCTCATGCCGAAACGGGTAATCATGTTCCTGACAATATTGGTAGCCTGCTCAATATCATTGGCGGCTCCGGTCGTCACGGTATCAAAGATCAGCTCCTCGGCAGCGCGGCCAGCCAGCAGGCTTACTAGGCGGTCATGCAGCTCCGCTTCAGACTGTAAGTACTTTTCTTCTTCCGGCACATGCATTACATAGCCCAAGGCTCCCATCGTCCGGGGGACAATGGTGATTTTCTGCACCGGTTCAGAATTTTTCTGAAGGGCGCTGACAAGGGCATGGCCTACCTCATGATAGGAGACTATCTTACGCTCTTCCTTGCTCATGATGCGGTCTTTCTTTTCTTTCCCGACCAGCACCTGTTCCACGGCATCAAACAGGTCTTTCTGGCAGACAAACTCCCGTCCCCGCTGAACAGCATTGATAGCCGCCTCATTGATCATGTTGGCCAGGTCGGCGCCTACTGCGCCGCTGGTCGCCAAGGCTATGGCATCCAGATCCACGCTGTCGTCCATCAAGACGTTCTTAGCGTGAACCTTGAGAATCTCCACACGCCCCCGCAGATCCGGTTTATCGACAATAATGCGCCGGTCAAACCGTCCCGGCCGCAGCAAAGCCTTATCTAGGATCTCCGGTCGATTGGTTGCCCCCAGCACTAGGATACCCTTGGAAGTATCAAAACCATCCATCTCCGAAAGCAGCTGGTTCAAAGTCTGCTCCCGCTCCTCATTGCCGCCGCCGTATTTATTGTCACGGCTCCGTCCGATTGCATCAATTTCATCAATAAATATAATACAAGGCGCATTTTTAGTCGCTTCCTTAAACAGATCCCGCACCCGGGAAGCACCTACGCCGACATAGAGTTCAATAAAGTCAGAGCCCGACAGGGAGAAAAAAGGTACATGCGCTTCCCCGGCTACTGCTTTGGCCAGTAGCGTCTTACCGGTTCCGGGCGGTCCAACCAATAAGGCTCCTTTGGGCAGACGGGCACCGATCTTGGAATACCTGCCGGGATTGTGCAGAAAATCTACCACTTCCTGCAGCGATTCCTTGGCCTCATCTTCACCGGCAACGTCTTTAAAGGTAACCCCGGTCTCCCTCTGGACATATACCTTAGCATTGCTTTTTCCCACATTCAGCGGGCCGCCGCCCTTCGACATCTTACGGAACAAAAAGCTTAACAAGGCCCACATCAGCATAATCGGCAGCACATATGTCAAGACCAGGCTCAAAAGCCACTGGGAGTTATCTGCCACCTCGCCTTTGACTTCTACCTTATCATATTTGAGCAGGCGAGCCGTCAGGCTGTCATCATCCTCTACTTTCCCGGTAAAATAGGTTACAGTTGCCCGGGTTCCATATCCATAAAAAAGCGAGGGGCTTTCTTCTTCGACTTCAACGGGATAAATCGTTACCCGGTCACTGCCGATCACTACCGAACCGACCTTGCCGTCCTCCAGCATCTGGATAAACTCCGTATAGGCTATTTCCCTGACCGTGCTCCCATTCATCATCCGCATAAAACTGCTCATCAGGATCAGCGTAATAAGTGCCGCTACCAAGAATAGGATAATGCTCTGTTTTTTAGGACTGTCGCCGCTGCTTCCCGGCCCGCCGCCGTTATTGTTACCGCCCCGGTTGCCGCCCGAACCGCCCGTATCATATTCATTAAGATTATCTTTGTCCATAACTTCCTCCATGTATCAATAACATTACCTACCGGTCAGCACCCTGGCCATGGTAATACTAAAGCTATATTTCTATATACTATATTCTTATTATAGTATAGATTCAGTATTTTTGAAAAGCAATAATATAATTGAATTATTTTCGCTGTAAGCT
>DBDG01000035.1 GCA_002293475.1 Lachnospiraceae bacterium UBA938 | reverse complement strand
GGAATTTAGTTTTTCATTCAAGGGCGAAAATAATTTTTCAAGCTTACCTCTTGTAACCCGGCCGAAAATGTACTATAATAACTATATATCAGATCGGGAAAGGAGTAACGTATGCAAGTAGGCGCAGTAAGTTTACAGCCATATATTTATAATACAAACAGTATTGGCAGTGCCAGCATGAATAAAGTGCAGCCGATTCCCGATGATTTAACTTCTCAGAAGACTGATTATTCAGGATTGGTCCAATCCGAGGAGGAAAACATAAATCCGTTACGCAGAGGTGAGAGCGCCAACCTTGTGGATATCATCCAGAGCCAGATGGCGATGTCACAGAACAATGCCAGCCGGGTCATGAGACCGCAGGACATGGCAGTTGATCCCCAAGCGATGCAGCTTGATGGCGTTTCCGCTGATATGGACATGGCCGCCAACGTTGATGATATGGCGGGAGAGATGGCCGAAGATATGGCAGTCGAAACGAATGTAGATGACGTTTCCGCCGGCATAGAATATACTGAAGAAACTAATATGGCAATCGAGACGCAATCCACCGCAACTAATGCCAATATGAACGTAGATACGGAAGTCTTTGATACCGCCGCCGAGACGTACAACACGGCTGCCGCCGAATCAAATGCCGTTACTGGAAATACCGAAGAGACCAGTGCCGTAACCGAGCCGACTGCCGTTGCCGGAACCGTCACAGAATCCAATGATGCCGCCGGCTCAAGCGCTACCGGCAGTGCCGCCGAATCGAGCGTAACAGCTTCTGTAAACACAGCGGCGTCCGGGACAGTACTAGGCAGTATGGAGAATTTTACGATCGGAAACAGCAATACGGCTTTAGTTCAGGAAGCTTCAGCCACTGCGGCAGAAGCAAGTGAAAGCACTCAACCACAGGCAAGGAACCAATTTACCGATATGCTCAATCTCTTCCAGATGAGACGTGCCACGGAAGCATATACCTTAAGTATGGGGATGTAATATATGGTATCAGCAAGATGTTGACTGATGGCTTCAGGCGAGGCCATCAGTTTTATGTTATAGAACAAGATATAGACGAATAGGATAGGAATAAAACAAAACAAAACAAGTACTTTGTACGTGAGTTCAAGTTAGGCAGGAGAAAGGAGCAGATATGAAAGTATTGTTATTAAACGGGAGTCCCAATGAGAAAGGCTGTACATATACCGCGTTACGCGAGGTTGCCAATGCTTTGGAATCCCATGGTATCGAAACGGAAATCATGCAGACGGGCAAGGCGCCGGTCAGAGGCTGTACCGCCTGCGGCGGCTGCTTTGACGGCCGCGGTAAGTGTATATATGATGACGATCTGGTAAACCGTTTTTTAGAAAAGATGGCGGCGGCCGACGGCCTAGTGATCGGTTCCCCAGTATATTATGCCGGCCCTAACGGTGCGCTGCTGGCTTTACTGGACAGGGCGTTTTATGCTGGCGATGCCTTCGCTTATAAACCGGCCGCGGCGGTGGTGTCGGCGCGCCGGGCCGGAACAACGGCAACTTTGGATGTGCTGAACAAGTATTTTCCGATCAACCAGATGCCGATAGTGCCGTCACAGTATTGGAATATGATACATGGCAATGATGCCGGCGAAGCCCTTCAAGATCTGGAAGGGTTGCAGATCATGCGTACCCTAGGACATAATATGGCATGGATGCTGGCATGCTTTGAAGCGGGGCAAAAAGCCGGCGTGACGCTGCCGGCCACGGAGGGCCGGGTTTGGACTAACTTTATCCGTGAGGGTGAATAAATGAAAGGGCGCTACAAAAATATGTAATATCATCATTTATAATTTACGGGCATACAACGTATTCATGGCGTGTTTATGCAGTATTCCGGAGGAATCACAGTCAATGATAGATTCTGAAAAGTCTTCAACCAGCCAGTTATGGTAATAAGTCAGAAGCTGCCCCGAAAGCCATAAGCGGGCATGCTCTTCGTTTTCCGGCGGCGGCGTAATAAACGGTTTTTCGATAAAAACGTTGAAAGCGTTAAGTCCGCCGGTATTCGTATGAAGCCGGTAGTTATCAATGATTTCTTTACGCAATTCCAAACTCAGATAGTGTAAAACGCCACTTGAATAAAGTATATCATAATTACAGTCCAACCGGTAATTCTCAATATCTGCCGTAAACGCGTTAACAGTAACATTGGCATCCGCAGCAAGCCGTTTCACTTTTTCAATTCCGGCAACAGACAGATCAAACGCACTGACATCATATCCACAACGGGCAAAAAACACAGCATCCTTACCTTCGCCACAGCCGATATCCAATAACTTAAGATGCTTATCCGGAGGCATGAGCGATATTACCTTTAAACACATCTGGGATGGGGCAGACCCCCAATAATATCCGTCGGTTGCACTGTACACTTTTTCATAATCATGATATTCCATAAAATCACTCCTAAACATAATGAATTTAATCATTTTTATCTTATGTTCCACTATAACACAAAGTCCTCCCCGCATACAATAAGAATCTCGCATTATCCCACGTCACTTGCAGCCGCAACCGAATATTTGCGCAACCGAATATTTGTTCGAAAACAATTGACACAAGAACAAAAGTTCTGTAATATAATACTATACGTTAATTCTATGCAGCCATACAAACCCATATTAAACACTAACAAGAAAGAAAGCAGAATACAACGCATATTATGGAAATCAAGATTTCGGACAATGTATCAATAATGGATAAACTGGGCATTCTTGCTGATGCGGCCAAATATGACGTTAGTTGCAGTTCCAGCGGCGTCGAGCGCAAAGGTGACGGAACCGGTATCGGCAATGCCGCGGCAGGAGGAATCTGCCATAGCTTCGGTTCAGACGGCAGATGCATATCACTGTTAAAGGTACTGTTTACCAATGAATGTATTTATGACTGCAAATACTGCCTTAACCGTAAGTCCAATGACGTACCGCGGGCTTCTTTTACCCCGGATGAAATATGTACACTGACAATAGAGTTTTACCGGCGCAATTATATCGAGGGCCTGTTTCTCAGCTCCGGTATCCTGTACAGCCCGGATTACACCATGGAACTCATCTATCAGGCTGTCTATAAGCTCCGTACCGAGTACCGCTTCCAGGGATATATCCATGTTAAGGCGATACCGGGGGCAAGCCCGCTGATTATCCAGCAGCTCGGCCTCATCGTAGACCGGATGAGTGTTAACCTGGAGCTGCCGACGGCCCAGGGCTTAAGCGAACTGGCACCCAATAAGCACCGCAAGAACATCCTGGCGCCGATGCGGCAGATTCAGCAGGGGATCCATCACAGCAAGAATGAAATGGTAGTCTACAAGAAAGCCCCCTCATTTGTCCCGGGCGGCCAGTCCACACAGATGATAGTCGGAGCGACGCCGGAAAGCGATTATCAGATCATGACAGTAGCGGAGAACCTGTATCAGAAGTTTGAACTTAAGCGGGTATATTATTCAGCTTACGTCAATATTAATGAAGACAAGTCCCTCCCGGCTTTGCCGGGTGGCCCGCCGCTGCTGCGGGAACACCGCCTCTATCAGGCGGACTGGCTGCTCCGTTTTTATGGATTTCATTCCGACGAGTTGCTGAGCGAGCAGAAACCGAACTTTAACGTGCTGCTTGACCCCAAAGCAGACTGGGCCCTGCGGCATTTAGACCAGTTTCCCGTGGAGATCAACCGTGCGGATTATTATAGCATCCTGCGCGTGCCCGGAATCGGGGTCAAAAGCGCCCAGCGCATCGTCCGTGCCAGACAGAACGGCTCGCTAAGGTTTGAAGACTTGAAAAAGATCGGCGTGGTACTAAAGCGCGCCCTGTATTTCATCACCTGCAATGGCAAGATGATGTACAACACCAAGATAGAAGAAGACTATATCACTAGGAACCTGCTGACCGTTAAAGAAAGGCTTCCTTTTGATAAGGACGGGGTTACTTATAAACAGTTGTCGTTATTCGATGACATGAGCTTTGACCCCGGTGACGGGCTGACAAGCCAGCTGTTCGACGGCCGCAGCGTCATCCTAGGGCAGATTTAGCTGTCGACGGTAATAGCTCGTTTGAGGCATGAGTCAAAATGCCGGACAAGGATTTATCTATGGAACTATACCTAATATGTGAGGATTCCCTAGAAGGGGTTTTTTCAGGAGTCTATGAAGCATATGCGGCCAAGAGGCCGCATCAGGAGCTGCATCTGCAGGTAGGAGAAGAAGAAAACCTACGTTTATTTGCCGAATATCAAGAGGTTACGGCGGACAAGGACAAGGCGGCCAAAGTAGCCCGTACCATCAACAGGGAGTTTGGTACGGAAGGCTATATGGCGGTCTGCCGGGCGCTGGCCTCTAGAGATAGAGAGAAAGGAGAAGCCGTCTATAAGATGATCGTCAAGGGTCTTTCCATGAAAGATCCCCGGCAGGTCATGGGGAACCTGCCTGACCCTCATGTTATGAAAGTATTTGAACTGGCTCGGTTCAGCGCCAATGAAGCCCATTTCCTAGTCGAGTTTCTCCGCTTCCGGGAACTGGAGAATAAGATGCTATATGCCAAGATCGGCCCCAAGAACAACGTGATCACCTTCATCATGCCGCACTTTGCCGACCGGCTGCCCTTGGAGAATTTTATAATCCATGATGAAACAAGGGATATCTACGCCCTGCATCCGGCCCGCAAAGACTGGTATGTGGTCACCGGCGAAGCCGGCCGCCTTCCCGGCGCGCTTGCCGAGGGTTTTTCGGAAGACGAAATGCAGTACAGTGAACTGTTTACGCATTTTTTTCATACCATAGCTATAAAGGAACGCAAAAATCTGGCTCTGCAAAGAAACATGCTGCCGCTACGATATCGGGAATACATGACTGAATTTCGATGAGGCTTACAAAAAATATCCGGGAACAGACAGGCTGATGCCATAAATATCTCAGTAATACAGTCGGTATAAGGCCAAAAAAACGTCAAAATGACCAAGATATCTTCCTAGTCTGACACATTATGGATTTTATATGAAAGAAATGTATAAAAACTGCTTTTCTGGAGAAAATTGTATTAAATAAAGTGCTTTACATGTGGCAGAGGAAAGTGTAATCTATGGTATATATAAGCGGGGTTATTATAATTAGTTCCATTATATAGTTCCATTTAACCCAGTTTATTTACAGCCAATGCTATAAACCTAGGAAAGACCAAATACTGAGAAAAGGAAGGTGAATAATCATGATGCGGTACAAAATAAGATTAAATGTAGAACAGGTCAATGATTTCGTAAAAGCAGCTACTAACTGCCGTTTTGATGTTGACATTTCGTACAACCGCTTTGTTGTCGATGCCAAGTCGATTGTAGGCGTTCTGGGTCTGGACTTGCGCAATGTGCTGACGGTAACCTGCAGCGATTTTGATCCGGAATTTGACACATATATGAAGCAGTTTGCGGTAGCATGCTAAATATCCGCGAAACAGTCATGCTAGGCAAATTGTAAGTTAACTAGGCAATAAGCAATATATAACTCCCTGATAAGATGCGCAAGTATTTTTATTGGGGAGTTTTTTGTTAATTAACTGTAGCATAAAGCTAAAGTAATGGTATATAAGGTAGTGTAAAGATAATGTATAGGTAAAGTAAAGGAACTATAGCCTATGGAAATACATATTTCAGTCAGGAACCTAGTAGAATTTATTCTGCGGAGCGGCAGCATCGACAACCGCAGGTCGGCGGTCCCGGATAATTCCATGCAGGAGGGGGGCCGTATCCACCGGATGATCCAGCGCCAGATGGGGCTGGACTACCATGCGGAGGTTCCGCTCACCTATCGGTACGATGCCGGTGAATACGAGGTCGTCATCACCGGCCGGGCAGACGGCATCATTATCCCCGCCAGCATCGGCATGAGCGGCGAGGTAACGGTCGATGAGATAAAAGCAACCTACCGTGATGTAACGAAAATGAAAGAGCCGGCGGCGATTCATCTTGAGCAGGCCAAGTGCTATGCATTCATTTATCTTTTTAAGGCAGAACAGGAGCAATATGAACATATCCGGGTCAGGATGACCTACTGCAATATCGAAACGGAGGAACTGGCTTACTTTTATCAAGAGTATTCCTATGAGGAACTTAAAGAGTGGTTTGAAGGTGTAATGTCGCGCTACCGGAAATGGACTGACTACGAATACCGATGGCGGGAAAAACGGCTCCAGTCAATCAAAGCAATGAACTTCCCCTTCCCGTACCGAGACGGTCAAAAGGAGCTTGTCACTTATGTATATCAGACTATCTTCCACAAACGGAAGCTTTATGTCGAAGCCCCTACCGGGGTCGGAAAAACTATATCCACCGTGTTTCCGGCCATCAAGGCAATGGGTGAAGGCATGGGCGAAAAACTGTTTTATCTGACGGCCAAGACGATAACCCGGACAGTGGCGGAGGAGACGGTTGCTTTATTGCGTAAGCAGGGATTATGTTTTAAGACAGTAATATTGACTGCTAAGGACAAAATATGTTTCCGGGAGGAAACAGAATGTAACCCCGTGGCATGTCCTTATGCAGACGGCCACTATGATCGGGTCAATGATGCAATGTTTGCGCTATTGACTGAAGCGGACAGCTTTACCAGGGAGAAGGTGGAGGCATATGCCGGGCAGTTCCGGGTCTGTCCTTTTGAGCTATGCCTCGACATGAGTCTTTTTGCTGACGGTGTGATCTGTGATTATAATTATCTCTTTGACCCTCATGTATATCTGAAACGTTTTTTTGCGGACGGCAGCCGGAAGGACTATCTTTTTCTGATTGATGAAGCCCACAACCTAGTGGACCGCGGGCGGGAAATGTACAGCGCCGCTGTGTGGAAAGAAGCTTTTCTAAAGCTGAAAAAGACCGTGAAGGAATATGATGCCACAATTACGAAACATCTGGATAAATGCAACCGGGAGCTGCTTCTGCTAAAGCGGGAATGTGTCGGATATCGAACCGATCTTTATCTGGAGCCGCTTATGCAGGCACTGTCGCGTCTGACGGCGGCTTTGGAACGTTACCTTGATGAACATGAAACCAGTCCGGTCAGAAAGGACGTCCTGGAGATGTATTTTGAAATCTGTCATTTTCAGGCCATTCACGAACGTCTGGATGAAAACTATGTGACATATTCCCAGATAGAAGAAAACGGCAGCTTTTTTGTCAAGCTTTTCTGCGTCAACCCGGCGACAAGCCTCAGTGAATGTATGATGAAAGGGCGAAGCACTGTCCTCTTTTCGGCAACCCTTTTGCCGGTGCATTATTATAAGAGCCTGCTTGGGGCTAACGCAGACGATTACGATGTTTATGCCAAGTCCGTATTCCGTCCGGATCAAATGGGACTTTTTATTGCCAGTGACGTAACCAGCCGCTACACCCGGAGAAATGATGCCGAGTATTATAATATTGCCTGTTATCTGCATGAAATCATTAAGAACCGCCATGGTAACTATCTGGTATTTTTCCCGTCCCATCAATTCCTACGGACAGTTTATGCCATATATGCGGAGAATTTCTGTGCGCCGGAAGTGGAATGTCTGCTGCAAGGAGACATGATGAATGAGAAAGAACGAGAGGCCTTCCTGTGCCGGTTTACGAAAAAGACGGCGACAGAAACAATCGCCATCGGCACTGCCGTGGCAGGGGTATCTCAGTGCGGTACGGAAGCCGCCTCGGTGGAGCGCAGCCTGCTGGGATTTTGCGTTCTAGGCGGCATCTTCAGCGAAGGAATTGATCTAAAGCATGACAGCCTGATCGGAGCTGTCATTGTGGGTACCGGGCTTCCGCAGGTCTGCCCGGAAAGAGAAATACTGAAAAGCTACTTTGACGCAAGGGGCGAAAGCGGCTTTGATTATGCCTACAAGCTGCCGGGAATGAATAAAGTCTTGCAGGCGGCGGGCAGGGTGCTCCGGACGCAGGATGACATCGGTATCGTCGCCCTCTTGGACGAACGCTTCCTAGGTCCGGCCTACTTACATTTATTCCCGCGGGAGTGGGAACATTACGAAATCGTTGCCGTCGGACAAGTAGCTAAGCGGATCGAAAAATTCTGGAACGACTGGCTGTAATGTATGTGGATAACGGACGTGGCCGTTAGGTTTACATAATATATACAGATTGCGTAAAAATTATGTAAACACACAAATAGTAAAAAAATGAAGGCGGAAGTGGGGGAATGACATCAGTTTTTGCTAAAAAAACAACCCAAGTCATCGTTAATGACACAAGTGTCGTTGTGGATAACTTTGTGGAAATGGGGGATTTCTTTTAAATTTAAGTGGTTTGGACAAAAAATGAAATGCAAGGATAAGCTTGTTTTTTTGTCAAAAAACTGTCTGGGTCAATATTGTTATGTTGACGCCGCCTGCCTGATAAATCTCGTGATAAATTGCGGTTTAAAAAACCGGTTTTCACCCGGAACAGACTGTGTTATACTAAAAGCCAATTCAATTTATATGGACAGGAGAATAAAATGTGGGCATTTGAAAGCGTGTTTTATCAGATCTATCCCTTGGGCTTTTGTGGGGCGCCCTTTGAAAACGACGGCGTATTAACTCCGAGAATCAAGAAAGTGGCCGGCTGGATTCCCCATATCAAGAAGCTGGGTGCCAATGCGGTATATTTTTCGCCGCTGTTTGAGTCAGATACTCATGGTTATAACACCAGGGATTTCCGGACGGTAGACCGCCGTCTGGGAACCAACGAGGACTTTGCCGAGCTTTGCCGCCTTTTGCATGAAGAAGGGATCCGCATCGTGCTGGACGGGGTATTTAATCACGTCGGCCGGGGCTTTTACCAGTTTCAGGACGTGGTAAGGAACCGGGAGAATTCGCGTTACCTGAACTGGTTCCACATTGATCTAGGGGGAAACTCCCATTATAATGACGGTCTGTGGTACGAGGGCTGGGAAGGACATTATGACCTTGTCAGGCTGAATCTGCGCAATCCGGAAGTAGTCAGCCATATCTTGGAGTCTGTCCGATTCTGGGCAGAAGAGTTTGATATTGACGGCCTGCGCCTAGATGTGGCCTATTGCCTTGACTTTGATTTTGTAAAGGAACTGAGGCGCTTTACGGAAGGGCTGAAACCGGAGTTCTTTCTGCTTGGGGAGATGCTGCACGGCGACTATAGCCGGATGGTCAATTATGAGATGCTTCATTCGGCTACTAACTATGAATGTTATAAGGGTCTTTACTCAAGCTTTAACAGCCGGAACATGTTTGAAATAATCCATTCACTTAACCGCCAGTTCGGGCCGGAGCACTGGACGCTTTACAAGGGACTGCATATGCTGTCCTTTGTGGATAACCATGACGTGAGCCGGATAGCTGGCAACTTAAGTAATATGGCGCATCTTCCGCTTGTTTACGCGCTGTGTTTCGGGATGCCGGGGATCCCCTGCGTTTACTATGGAAGCGAATGGGGAGACAAGGCCATGAAAAGCGAGGGCGACCCGGCCTTACGCGCCTGTTTTGCGGCACCGGTATTTAATGAGCTGAGCGGGTATATTGCCAAGCTCGCCGCAGCCAAAAAAACATCCAAGGCTCTGAATTACGGCGGCTTCCGGTCCGTAGTACTGACGAATATGCAGTGCGTCTTTGAGCGCCAGGCCGACGGCGAGCGGGTGCTGGTAGCGGTCAATATGGACGATGAGGATTATACAGCCCACTTTGACGCGGGGTGCGGGATGGCAGTCGATATGATCAGTGGCGAGAAGTTTGATTTTGGCGGGGGAAGTGTATTAAAAGCCAATAGAGCTTATTTTCTGCAAATGGAGAAATAAGATGAAAAGATAACTGACAGATTTTTTAATAATTAAATAATAATAAAATAAAAATATTGCTAAAAATGTTGTTGTCATAGTTTTTGATATACCTTATACTAACAATGGAAGCAGAGATTTCATTATTTCTTGGGAGGAAAAGGAAAATGCAATACGGATATTTTGACAACAAAAAAAGAGAATATGTGATTGACCGGGTTGACCTGCCGACGTCGTGGACCAATTATCTGGGCGTGGAGGAGACCTGTGCAGTGCTGAATCACACGGCAGGCGGCTATATGTTCCATAAGACGCCGGAATTTCACCGCGTCACCCGATTTCGCGGGAACAGCGTGCCGATGGACAGGCCAGGGCATTATGTGTACATAAGGGACAATGAAAAGGCAGATTATTTCAGTGTTTCCTGGCAGCCGGTGGGCAAACCGCTGGATCAGGCCAAGTATAGCTGCCGCCACGGGATGTCGTATACGGTCTATGAATGTGAGTATGACGGCTTGAAAGCTTCCCAGCGGATGACGATACCGATCGGGGAAGCCCTGGAGCTTTGGGATGTGACCATCAAAAATGAAGGGGATAAGGTCAGGGACTTAAGTATTTTCAGTTACTGTGAATTCTCTTTCCATCATATCCTGATTGATAATCAGAATCACCAGATGAGCCTGTATTGTGCCGGTTCCAATTATGATCAGGGGATCATTGAATATGATCTTTATTATGAAGAGTTCGGTTATCAATATATGGCTTCTAATTTTACCCCGGACGGCTATGACTGCCTAAGAGATACATTTTTGGGAAGTTACCGCACCGAGAGTAATCCGCTGGCGGTTGAAACAGGCCAGTGCTCAGGTTCTTCTGAGCTGGGCGGTAACCACTGCGGTACGCTGATGAAGAAGCTGGTGCTTAAGCCGGGCGAAGAAGCCCGCGTGATTTTTATCCTAGGCGAAGGCCGCCGTGAGGATGGCCTGAAAGCAAAGGCAAAATACAGTGATCTGGCGGCTGTGGATGCCGCATATGAAGAACTGCGCCGTTTCTGGCAGAATAAATTCGACAAATTACAGATTGACACACCCAATGAGGGGATGAATACCCTTATCAATACTTGGACGCTGTACCAGTCGGAGATTAACGTCATGTTCTCCCGCTTTGCATCATTTATCGAGCTGGGCGGCCGGACCGGCCTTGGTTACCGCGATACGGCGCAGGATGCCATGACGATTCCACATTCCAATCCCGATAAATGCCGGCTGCGGATCGAACAGCTGTTAAACGGGCTGGTATCCAAAGGTTATGGCTTGCATCTGTTTGATCCGGCATGGTTTGAAGAAAAGGATGATGATAAAAAGCCATTTAAATCGCCTACCGTCATACCGAGCATGGACTCCAGTTATGTCCATGGCTTAGAGGATGCCTGTTCCGACGACGCACTCTGGCTGATTCCCTCCATCGTGGAGTTTATCAAAGAAACCGGCAATATCGACTTTGTCTGGAAGGTGGTGCCTTATGCGGACGGCGGAGCCGGCAGCGTCTATGAACATATGACTAGGATCCTTGACTTTTCCGCCGAGCAGGTCGGCGAAACAGGCATCTGCAAAGGTCTCCGGGCAGACTGGAACGACTGTCTCAACCTAGGCGGCGGCGAAAGCGCCATGGTGTCCTTCCTCCACTACTGGGCGATCCAGAATTTCCTGGAGCTGGCCGGATATCTGGGTCAGGCTGCCGATGTGGAAAAATACACAGCAATGGGCGAAAAAGTAAAGGCTGTCTGTGAAACGCAGCTTTGGGACGGCGAATGGTATATCCGCGGAATCACCAAGAACGGCAAGAAAATTGGCGTCAATACCGATAAAGAAGGCAAGATCCATCTGGAATCCAATACTTGGGCCGTACTTTCCGGCGCCGCTCCTTACGACCGGGCGGTTCAGGCGATGGACAGCGTGGACAAGTACTTATATACACCTTACGGCATCATGCTCAATGCCCCGTCCTACCGGTCTCCTGATGATGATATCGGTTTCATTGCCAGGGTCTATCCCGGAGTCAAAGAAAACGGCGCGGTATTTTCCCATCCCAATCCTTGGGCTTGGGCCGCAGAGTGCCTGCTGGGAAGAGGTGACCGGGCGATGAAGTTCTATGATGCCCTCTGTCCTTATTATCAGAATGACAAGATTGAGATCAGAGAGGCGGAGCCTTATTCATACTGCCAGTTTATCATGGGCAAGGAACACAGTGCCTATGGCCGGGCAAGACATCCCTTTATGACCGGATCGGGCGGATGGTCCTACTTCAGTGCCACCAGATATATGATCGGGATCCGTCCCGGTTTTGACACGCTGGCAATCGACCCCTGTGTCCCGGCGGACTGGAAAGGCTTTTCGGCGGTCAGGGAATGGCGCGGTGCTAAGTTCGACATCCAGGTGGAAAATCCCGACGGCGTGATGAAGGGAGTAAAAGAAATTTACTTGGACGGCAGCAGAACTGACAGTATACCGGTTCAGGCAGCAGGTTCAGAGCATCAGGTCAGGATCGTCATGGGCTAAGGCAGCCGAAGGCCATCCTGCTACGGAAGCGCTGCTTGAACATAATATTAAATATACATAATATTAAATATACATAATATTAAATATACGGAGGAATGAAAATGGCAATTAAATTTGGAACAGGCGGCTGGCGGGCAGTGATCGGCGATGAGTTTACCAAAGCGAATATCCAGCTGCTGGCTAAAGCTCTAAGTAACAAGATGCATGCGGAAGGAGTTGCTGGCAAACCCGTCGTGCTCGGTTATGATCGCCGTTTTCTGGCCAAGGAAGCGATGCAGTGGGCTGCCATGGTATTTGCGGCGGAAGGTATCGTGACCGAACTGATTAATAAATCCTCACCTACCCCGCTGGTCATGTTTTATGTGATGCGCCATGAGCTGGCTTATGGTATGATGGTCACGGCCAGCCACAATCCGGCTATCTACAACGGTATCAAGGTATTTACCGCCGGCGGCCGGGATGCCGATGAGGAACAGACCGCCGATATTGAGAAATATATCAGTGAAGTAACTAACGAAGACGTAAAAGAAATGGAATATTTCCGGGCAATCGAAAAAGGGATGATCCGGGAAATCTATCCGCTCAATGAATATCTGGATAACATTATTGATGCTGTCAATATGGACAAGATCAAAGAAGCCGGCCTGAAGGTCGCTCTGGATCCGATGTATGGGGTCAGTGAGACTTCCTTGGCAACCATCCTACATACGGCACGCTGTGAGATCGTGACCATCAATGACCGTCATGACACGCTGTTCGGCGGAAAGCTGCCTTCCCCTTCGGCGGCGACCCTGCGGGCGCTGCAGAATGCGGTGGTGGATTACCGTTGTGACATCGGGCTGGCAACTGACGGAGATGCCGACCGAATCGGTGTTATCGACGATACCGGTCGTTTTCTGCATCCTAACGACATCTTGGTGCTGCTATATTATTATCTGGTCAAGTACAAAGGATGGACGGGGCCGGTGGTACGTAATATCGCCACTACCCATCAGTTGGACCGAGTAGCAGAGAGTTTCGGGGAAAAATGCTACGAAGTTCCTGTCGGTTTCAAACATATCTCGGCGATGATCACCAAGCAGGACGCCGTCCTGGGCGGAGAATCCTCCGGCGGCCTGACGGTCAGAGGCCATATCAAAGGCAAGGATGGTGTATATGCCGCCGCGCTGCTGGTAGAAATGATTGCCGTAACCGGCAAGAAAATATCGCAGATTTACCGGGATATCGAAGCTGAGTACGGTGCCATCTTCATGGAAGAGCGCGATTATAAGTTTACCGCGGAGGTAAAAGAAAAGATTCAGCATACTTTGATGGCGGAGCAGAAGCTTCCTGATCTGCCTTTTGAAGTCGAGAAGGTTTCCTATCTGGATGGCAGCAAGGTCTATTTCCGGAACGGCGGCTGGGTAGTGGCCCGGTTCTCTGGTACGGAACCGCTGCTGCGGATCTTCTGCGAGATGTCCAATCCGCAGGATGCGGCGGCAGTCAGCAAGGCTTATGAGGAGTTTCTGGGGCTTTAAAGCAGTAGTAATTAACAGGTTTATATATTTTTAATATTAAAAAGTTTTACAAAACACCTATGTTGTGTATAATTATACAATATAGGTGTTTTTACATATTGACAAAAGGAGGAATTAATTCATGACTAAATTAACCAAGACACGTGGTAATAGAACCGTAGCCGGGCTTCTCTTAACCGTGCTGCTGAGCCTTACGGCGGTCGGCTGTGGCTCAGGTGAGGAACCGGCAGAAGGCGGCAGAGTATCGACGGGTACGGAAGCGGCAGCTTCTTATATTGCTGAAGACTATCCCCTTTCTCAAGACAACATAATTGGTATAACCACATATCAGAATACGCTATTCTACCTGAACCAGGACGTATCCGACGCCGACAGTTCCCAGCAGACCTTATACCGTATGGATATGGGAAGCGAACAGGGTGAGGCGGCAGCTGTCCCGCTAAACTTAGCCGAAGGCCAGTCCGTCAGCTTATTGACAGCGGACGAGACGGGCAAGCTGCATGCTATGGCGATTAAGACGGATGAGAACGCCAATGCCACGCTGACTGAGCTGCTGTGGATCAAGCTTGATGAAGCGGGCAATGAGGCCGGCTCCGTTTCGCTGATTGACTTTTATAACGAAAATAACCAGCAGATTCCGACTGATTTTGAGGTTGATGGCAGCGGGAATATTTACCTCAGCATGGGTGATAAGGTCTATGTTCTGGATCCGGAGGGGAAGCTTCTGTATGAAGCACAGGTTGAGGGCATGATCATGTACATGTGTCGGGATGCTGACGGCAAGGTATATGCCGTATGGTATTCCACAGGTGGGGAAAGCCTGATGGGCATGGCGGAAATCGACAGTCAGGCGAAGGCCATGGGCGCCATACATGACATTTCGGTAACTGAAATCCTGTTAGGTATCAGCACCGGTGCCCAGGGAAGTCTGCTGATGGCTACGACCAGCAGCGTCTATTCCTATCATATCGAGGAAAAGACCATGACCGAACTCTTTAAATGGTCAGATATAGATGTGGCAACCGATTATTATGGGCTGTTCCAGTCACTAGCCGACGGCCGGCTCTTATGGCTTGGCCGGAGCCTTTTAGAAGATGGGTCGATGAAGGCTTCCCTTAAGGTGGTCCGGCCACGCCGGGAGGGAGATGCGGTTCAGGAAAGCAAAGAAACCTTGACGTTTGGCGGGATTTCCTTGCTGATTGACGCAGCGGTAAGAGAAGCTATCGTTAAGTTTAACAGCACCGATCCTGATTACCGGATTGAGATCATCGAATACGGAGTAGACGATCTGGTAGGCGGACTTGAGCAGATGAACGCGGACATCGTGAGCGGCAACGGCCCGGATATCATGGCACTACCGGCCGGATATTCACTGAGCATGTATGCCAGCAAAGGCGTGCTGGAGGATATGTATCCGTTCTTGGAAAACGATGCGTCGGTAGATCAAGCCGATTTGCAGGCAAACATTCTGAGCGCCTTTGAAACGGACGGGAAACTTTATGGTATGCCAGTTACTTTTATGCTCTATAGCGTGATGGGACGTACTTCCGTTGTCGGGACGGAAGATTCTTGGAATCTGGATGAAATGATAGCAATGGTTGACCGTATCGGTGATGACAGCAGGGTATTCTACAATACATCTAAATCAGGGGTACTTAATTTCTGCCTGATAGCCAATAATGATATTATGATAAACTGGGATGACAGTGAAAAGGGATTTAACCGGGGAACCTTTTTAAAGATCTTGGAATTTGCCAACCGCTTTCAAGATGACGACCAGTTTGATCCCACTGATATAAGTATCCTAGTCAACGGGCTCCGTGAAGGGGATATCCAGTTATTTGACACGGCGCTGATGAATATGTCAGTCCATCAGGTTTATAACAGTCTTTTTGGTGAGCCGGTTACGTATGTGGGATATCCGAGCGAAAACGGCAGCGGTTCCTTGGCCGGTTCGGTATCGCTGATGGCACTCAGCAGCCAGTGCTCCGATAAAGAGGCAGCCTGGCGGTTTATCAGCAGCATGCTGACAGAAGAGTATCAGGATAGCCCGTCTCTGGTCATGGGACTGCCGATCCGAAAAGAAAGTCTGGTCAAGCGGCTTGAACAGGCCAAGGAGGCAAACTATGTTACCGATGAAAACGGCAATCAGCAGGAAGCGCCGATTCAGGCACCGCTAGGTGATCAGATGCTGGAAATATATGCAGCGACAGAAGCAGATGTGCAGGCCGTGATCAGCCTGATTGATAACGTGGAAAAGATGCAGGATCAGGACAGCCAGATTGCCGCAATCATATCCGAAGAGGCGCAGACATATTTTAGCGGCGATAAATCCGCTGAAGAGGTGGCCGATGTAGTGGAGAACCGGATTCAGCTCTATATGAGTGAAATGGGATGAATCTTGCTATAAAAGTTTTGGCCGGCCTGCCGCACATGACAATGTAAGCGGTATGGCCGGCCGAAACTTTTCACATTTTTTAGGCTTTCAGCAGTGCTTCAATATCCTGCGACAGGTTCTCTGGCAGATGGGCAGGTGAGTAACGGTCGACGACATTCCCGCTACGGTCAATCAGGAATTTCCCAAAGTTCCATTTGATATCTTGCTTCTTGTTGCCAAGGGTGAGCAGCTTTACCTTTTTCTCAAAAGACTTCGCTTCCTTGTCACCCTTATCTTCCGGTGCCTGCTCTTTCAGCCACTCATAGAGCGGGGCGGCATCTTTGCCGTTGACGTCTATTTTGGCAAAGCGCGGAAAGGTCGTGGAGTACTTCAGGGAACAGAAGCTATTGATGCCGGCATCATCCTCCGGTGCCTGGTTCATGAACTGGTTGCAAGGGAAATCAAGGACTTCAAAACCCTTGTCTTTATACTTGGCATACAGTTCCTGTAGGGCGGTATACTGCGGGGTCAACCCGCATTTTGTCGCGGTGTTGACGACAAGCAGTACCTTGCCGGCATATTTTTCCAGTGATACCGGCTCTCCGTGGTTATCTTTTACGGTAAAATCATAAATACTCATAATAAATCTCCTTCCTGATTAGGATTATAAGGTTAATTCTTTTGTTTCTCCGCTCATATTCGAGCAGGTGGCCATGGCCTTGTCCAAGCAGAAAATCTCAAAGACACCATCACCGACCGCGTAAAAACTCGCCAAAGAAGGCATGATATCCAGAGCCTTTTGCTGCGAGGCTTCGGAAGTAACAAAAACGGCTTCCCCTAAGATGCGCATCATGTTTCCCTGGCTGTCATAAGCGCAGATCTCTACTTTGGGATTGGCCTTGAGCTGCTGATACATGGCTTTTTGGTTGCCGGTGCAAAAAGTAAGCTTGCCTTCGTACTCCATGACAAAGCCGATCGGCCTGACGTGTGGCTGATCGCCTGCCGTTGTGGCTAGGTAATAGACGCCGGTGCTGTTTAGAAAATCCAATACTTGCTGCATAAAATATCCTCCTGTATTCTGATTATTTTATCACATGACGTTCTACCGTGCTAGACGGCTATTTCAACAAATAACTTGCATTTGCATATGCCTTGGCCGGTAAATTCGTCACAGGGGCAGAGCGTCGTTTCGTCCTTATTGATACGACATGGACAATGGCCGTCTTTTTTGGCGAGACCGGCCATGATTTTAGCGACATGCTCGGCGTCAAGATTAAGTCGATAACCCTTCATGCGTCAGCCTCCTTTCTACCCGCAATAAAAGCAGATAAGCCTTCCTTGTCCAAATATCCCGTGTGTACATTGACTGGCTGCCCGCCTTCGAACAAGATAAGCGTCGGCACATGGTCGATGCCATAGGTTTCCGCCAGCGTAATATCCTCGTCCAGATTCACCTTATAAAAGGTATGACTGTCACAATCTTCTGATAAATCCCCGTACACAGGAGCCAGCTTTTCGCAGACAGGGCATCCCGTCGTATAAAAATCGACGATACACGGATCCTTTATCTGTTCATTAAACTGAGCCCGGCTTGTTTCAATTGTCATGAGCTTGTCCTCCGTATTTTCTTGCTTCGCGTTTAGTATTATGTTATGATTATAATACAAAATAATATCAAAGCAAGTACGCAGTATATCTATACTAAGTATGATTAAACATACAAATATAATACACCGGCACAACAATCAATTTTAATAAGTAGGGAGGACTACATATGGCTACTAAAAAAACAGCAGGATCTGATGCGGAGAAAGGTTTACTCTGCCCGGTACGATATTCCTTGGATATCGTCGGCGGAAAGTGGAAACTGCCCATCCTCTGTATGCTGGCTTCCGGTGAGCCGACCCGCTACAGTGCTATCAAGCGCAAGCTTGGTGATGTGACCAATATGATGCTGTCGCAGTCGCTCAAGGAACTAGAGGCATCGGGCATGGTTTACCGGAAGCAGTACAACGAAGTGCCTCCCCGCGTTGAATATACCCTTACGGAGAAAGGCGCCAGCATGGTTCCCATCTTGATCCAGCTTGGTTCCTGGGGCATGCGGAATATGCAGGAGGATTCAACATGTGGCGCCAAATGTACCACATGCCAGGCAATCTCTTAAAACATTCTTGGTGCGCATAACTGTTAAAATTTCAGCGAAAACAGCTTAAAGCGAAAATCATTTATACCAATTTTCATTGAGATAATCGTTGTTGTATGCTATACTACTTGAGTTATGTAACGCTGTGTCTGCCGTATGACGCGGCCGGGCAGAGCGGCAGATTATAAGGAGAATGGAGAATAAGTACCTTGTGCTGCGGACAGACCAAAGCATAATCGGCGAAGCATTTATCCACAAGCTGGTTGGAATCGGTTTGCTTGCGGCGGCAGTGCGGCTGCTTAAATATAAATGGCAGAATATTGGTTTTAACCCAGTGCACGCTGCCAAAGGCATATGTCTTGGTCTGTTATTTGCAGGAATTGTTTTCGCTATAGCCTACGGTGCGGAAATTATCATTCAGATAGCTGCTGGAAATGCGCCGGTTCTGCGGTTTTATGTAGCCAGTTATTCAACAACCGGCGATTCCGTTATACAAGGCGGGATTGGGTTCGTTCTGATTTGTCTGGCGGGAAATGTTATCAATGTTATAATGGAGGAAGGTGTTTATCGCGGGCTGTTTATCAGGCTTGCCGAAGAAAAGTATTCTTTCATAAAGGCATGTCTGTTATCGGCCTTCTTATTCGGTATATGGCATATCGCACAGCCGGTTAGAAATGTGTTGGATGGTATACAATCACCGGGCGGTGCTGCTATGTTGGGATTAATGCTGGTAGTAACAACCGCACTCGGTGGGATTCAATATAGCTTATTGTATAAATTGACCGGCGCTTTATGGCTTAGCATGGCGGCTCACTTTGTCAACAATGCTATCATCAATCTGTTGCATGTTGTAACGGTATCCGGTGCAGACGAGATGCAGACTGTCCGCATCACAATCGCCCAGGCGCTTTCTTTTATTATTGTACTTATTGTCTACATACTGAAAAGTAGAAAAGGTGCTCTTAGCATTGTACGCACCTAATCAGCAGCATACTCAACATAGAATAATTTAATCACACGATTATTTTCCCTAATAACAATACGGTCATTAACTATGGCCGATTTAACTATGGCTGATTTATCAAGAATAAAATCATATAAAAAAAATAATTTACTTATTGACAAAATAATATTATATGGCGTATAGTATATTTAATAAATGATATTATACGCCATATAATATTATACAATATAATCGAAAGGAGAAAACCATGGTATTTAATACAGGGGCAGCCCTCCTCGATGCGGTAGTCCTTGCGGTGGTATCGCGGGAAACAGAAGGTACCTATGGCTATAAAATCACGCAGGAAGTACGCACTGCGATTGAGCTGTCGGAATCCACATTATACCCGGTATTGAGACGATTACAGAAAGACGAGTGCCTGGATGTATATGACATGGAATGTGCCGGAAGGAATCGGCGTTATTATCAAGTTACCGAAAAAGGCCGAAGACAGCTGAACCTCTATGAAGGGGCATGGCGTGATTATTCAGCTAAGATAAGTATGATATTCGAGGGAGGATCGAAACATGAGTAGATGGGAATATATGAGACGTTTGGAGGAACTGTTGTCGGATATCCCGCCCGGTGAAAGAGAAGAAGCCTTACAGTATTACAATGACTATATCAATGACAGCGGCAAAGAAAATGAAGCTGAGGTCCTTGCGTCCCTCGGCACCCCTGAACAGGTGGCGGTAACGATTAAGGAAGGGCTGGAAGGAGCCGGCGGTGAATTTACGGAGAAAGGGTTTCAAGGCGCTTCCGATCAGAACGCCAATACCCTCAGCCGATACCGGGAGCCGGTTGCCGAACCACAGGCAGCAAAAGAAGCGCCCACAGAGTCAAAAAAACCGGGTCTGTCCGGCGGCCTGATTGCGCTGATCGTGGTATTATGTATCTTTGGCTCGCCGGTCATTATCGGAGCAGCCGGCTCAGTTTTGGGCTTTGTAATATCCTGCTTTGCCATCTTTTTCGCCCTGATATTTGGATTTGGCGTATCTTCGCTGGTATTGCTGGCCCTGGCCATATTTTTGGTGGTGACCGGGATTATCCAGCTGGTATATAACCCGATGATCGGCTTGGCACTTATTGCGGCAGCATTTATCGTTGCCGGACTGGGCATCCTCTTTTTACTCCTCACGGTTTTGATCGCCGGCAAGCTGGTGCCGGCTGTCTTTAAAGGGATCGGCTACATCTTTAATAGAATATTCGGAAAGAAAGGAGCAACTAACTAATGGGAAAATTTGCAAAAGGCTGTCTGATCACTGCCGCGATCTTTATTGTAACCGGCATCTTAATCGGAATGATAGTGACTTTAATAGGAGGCCGGAGTTTTATTGCCATGGCCAGGGAACATGAACTGTCCCGCGGCAGGGACTGGGGCTGGAACTGGAACTTGAACGTTCTTACCAATGATCTCACCGTTAATGATGAAATAATCAGCAGCAGGGACATTACCGTCGCGCTGAGCAGCACCGGAATAAAGGAACTGGACATTTCCGCCGGAGTATGCGAGTTTATCCTGCAGGAATGGGATGAGGAAGACTTTGGGATCGAGATATCCGGCCGCGGCGGCTGCGACTATTACGTAGAAAATGGCTGTCTGTACGTGGAAGGATTCGAAGGCGTCAACACGAACAGCTCAGATAATGAAATCCGTCTGAGCATACCGCACGGTATCACCTATGAAAATGTCAGCTTTAATATCGGAGCCGCCAATGCGGAAATAAGCGGGGTTACGGCTGACAGCTTGGCCTGTTCGGTAGGCATGGGCAATGTTGAGATGGAAGAGATGGCGGCAGAAGAAGTAAATATGGATGCCGGCATGGGTTCCATAAGATATGAAGGACAGATTGAAGAAGATCTGACGGCATCCTGTGGCATGGGCAATATCGAACTTGAGCTGGAAGGAAGCGAGGAGGACTATAATTATTCCATCAGCTGTGCGGCAGGAAACATCACGATTGACAATGAATCCTATACGATGCTGGCGGGAGAAAAAGTGGTTGATAACAAAGCTGACCGTGATATCTGGCTTGACTGCGGAATGGGAAACATGGAAATCGATTTTACGGATTAAGGAGGTTGAGATATGTTAGGGGGACTGATCATATTTATCCTGATCGTGACGCTTCTGGTGATCTGCTTCAGCCTACGCCTAGTAGGCGGCCTAATTAAGCTACTGTTCTTCTTGCTTCTGGGCCTGCCGCTGGCCATAGTGCTTACGGTATTCGGAACCTTGCTGTGCTGCACGATAATCTGCATCCCGCTAGGGCTGGCCTGTTTTAAACTGATAGGCTGGGTGTTCTCGCCACTGCGGGCAAGGCCGTGCTAAAAATCAAGTACCAAAAGTAAAATATAAGGTTCTTTATAAAGTTTTTACAAAGGTAATAGAGTAGAAAAATCGCAAACAAAATATTAACAGGAGGAAAGCAAATGGAAAACAATTACAAGCGACTGATGCGTTCCAGTAGCAATAGGTCGATATGCGGCGTATGCGGCGGAATCGGGGAATATATCGGAATAGATCCATCAGTAGTGCGCCTGATCTGGGTAATTGCCAGTTTCTGCAGCATCGGGATGGGAGCCTTGGTTTATTTTATAGCGGCACTGATCATACCGCAGGAATAAAGTGGGACGGTTACTTTGCAGAACTGCACCAGACTATTCAAGCCATAAACAAGATCTTGCATCCGGGCAGGTAGATTTCTCCTGCCCGGATGAATAAAGTTATCAGTTCGAATAACACGAACTCTTACAACGTTTCAAAAGACACCGGGATCCATCAGTCAACACTTTCAGACTGGAAAACCGGCCGGAGCTGCCCCAAGGCCGACAAGCTATATGTGTTAGCCGGTTATTTTGGGGTAGACATCGAATACTTTTTAGAAGAAGAAATAACCGGGAGGAAGAGAACAGCCGCCGGTTAAGTCACCTCAAATTAATAAAAATCACAGAAATTCAGTAAAGTCCCAATTAGCGGCGACCCACTGGCAAAACCATCAGTCTATTCTATGGATGCAAAGTAGAAAGTATTACATACACAAACCTACCAGTTGAAATACCGAATCGTCATATTAGCCAGCAAGCCATCTGCTCCGGTGCCTTGCGTAGAAAATTAGTACAACTTAGCTTCTCACTGAAACAAAATAGTGAAGGGCGGCCATGGATGGCCGCACAAGTCACCACGCGCCACGGATGGCGCTTGGTGACGGCACGGGAGCTGCCGATATTTTGATGAGAAGCTTAGTTGTACTTATTTTCGTAGGACGGCACCGGAGCAGATGGCTTGCTGGCTAATATGACGATGACTATCAGACAATGACTATCAGACGATGACTATCAGACAATGACTATCAGACAATGACTATCAGACAATGACTATCAGACAATGACTATCAAACAATAACTGTCCATCACACCTTCCACCCATCCAAATAAGCCTCCTGCGCCTCCGTCAGGACATCAATGGTTACCGCCATGCTGCTTAGCTTCCTCATGGCGACATCCCTGTCGATCGCTTCTGGCACATCGATGACCATGGATTCAATCGTTGCTTTGTGCTTCGTCAGATACTGGGCGCACAAAGCCTGAATGGCGAAACTCATATCCATGATCTCGGCAGGGTGGCCGTCGCCGGCGGCCAGATTAACCAGACGGCCTTCGGCAAGTATGTAAATCCATTTATCTCCCAGCCGGTAGCCGGTAATGTTCTTTCTTTTTTCTTCGATCTCTTCGGCTATCTGCGTCAGTCTTTCCATGTTTATTTCAACATTGAAATGTCCCGCATTGCATAGTATTGCCCCATCCTTCATCAGCTGGAAGTCCGCTTCGCCGATGACGTCTTTGCAGCCGGTTACGGTGACAAAGATATCGCCGAGCGGTGCCGCCTTTTTCATTTCCATCACATCAAAGCCGTCCATCAGGGCTTCGATGGCCTTGACGGGGTCGATTTCGGTGATGATGACATTGGCACCGAAGCCCTTGGCCCGCATCGCCACACCCTTGCCGCACCAACCGTAGCCGGCCACGACGACGGTCTTGCTGGCCACGACCAAGTTGGTCGTCCGGTTGATGCCGTCCCATACGGATTGACCGGTTCCATAACGGTTATCAAATAAGTGCTTACACTGAGCGTTGTTGACCAGAACCATGGGGAATTTTAAGACCCCGGCCTTATCCATGGCCATTAGCCGGAGAATACCGGTCGTGGTTTCTTCGCAGCCGCCGATAATACCGGGTATCAGCTGCGGGTAGTCGTTATGAATCAGATTGACAAGGTCGCCGCCGTCATCGATCACGATGTTCGGCTCCGATTCCACCGTCTTTTTCAGATGAAGCTCATATTCCGCGGCGGTGGCGCCGTGCCAAGCATAGACATTCATGCCGGCGTCTGCTAGGGCGGCCGCCACATCGTCTTGGGTGGACAGCGGGTTGCTGCCGGTAATAAACATTTCGGCCCCGCCAGCGGCGAGGACATGGCACAGATAGGCGGTCTTGGCTTCCAGATGGATAGACAGGGCAATCCGCAGGCCCGTAAATGGTTTGTTGGCAATAAATTCCGCTTCGATACTGTTCAGGATAGGCATGTTGTTTTTTACCCAGGCAATCTTTTTCTTGCCTTCGCCAGCCAGCCGGATGTCTTTGATATCACTTTTATGCATTTTGATTTACTCCTTTTCTTATTCCCGATTTTATCCGGGTTCTTATTTGGTTGACATGCTCATATACTTCTTTTTCGTCAATGTTGACAAAACGGTGATTTTTTAATACAAACTGTCCGTTAATGATAACGCTTTCGATCTCCGAACCGTTCATGGAATAAATGAGCGCGGACATAAGATCATCGGCGGGGTTTAGCTGTGGGGTATTCAGATCAATTATGGCAAGATCGGCCAACATGCCGACGTCTATGCGTCCTAGCAGCGGTTCCCCCAAGGCCTTGGCAGCGTTTACCGTCGCCATGTTGAAGGTCTCCCCGGCTTTCATGGTACAGGCATCGGCATGGATGCCTTTTTGAATCATTGACAGTATTGTCATTTCCCGAAAAAGATTCAAAGAATTGTTGCTTGCCGCCCCGTCGGTGCCGATACAGACATTGACGCCTGCTTGTACCAGCTCTTTAACCGGCGCAAAGCCGTTTCCCAGTTTCATGTTGCTGACCGGATTGGTCACTACGCTGACATTGTGCTTTTTCAGGATCAGGATGTCTTCTTCCGTGATGTGGACACAATGGGCGGCGATAACCGGAACTTGGAAGAATCCGATGCTGTCTAGCAGCTGAACCGGTGTCATTTGGTGCTGGGCAATACAGTTATCGACTTCGTTTTTTGATTCCGAGATGTGAATATGTAAGGGCATGTGATGCTGATAGGCGAGGTCGCTGACATATTTTAAATACTCCGTATCGCAGGTATAGACAGCATGAGGCGCCAAGCAGAAACTGATCAGGCCGTTAGGTTTTTTCGCCGTCTTCATTTCATCGAAAGCTTCCTGTAAGCGGCTGCTTTTATAATAACCATTGACTGGTACAGTTCTGGTGCCGCTTTCGTTGTCTGGAGTGTCGGTAAGCCCGATTTCTTCCGCATTTCCTACCAGTCCCCGCGATACTTTGGCCCGTATCCCGATCTTTGTGGCCGCTAGGACAGTCTGATCCTGAAACATGTGCATGTCCAGAAAGCAGGTAGTTCCGGTCTTGATCATCTCCATAGCGGCAAGCATAGTCCCCCAGTAGGCGTCATCCGCCGTCAGCTGGTCTTCCATGGGCAGGATGTTTTTGAACAGCCAGTCGTCAAAAGCTAGGTCATCAGCAGCATTGCGTAATAAGGTCATATAAGCATGAGAGTGTGAATTGATCAAACCCGGAATAATCAGCCGGTTCCTGGCATTCACCTTTTGATCCGCTTCAAACCCCGCCGGGCAGCTGCCAATCCCGCTTATGATATTATCGCTAATATAAATGTTGTTTTGTTTGATTGCAAAGGATGTGTCATGGTGCTGCAGAATAAAGCCATTTTCTAATAGAATGTTCATAAATATCTTTTCCCTTTCACAGAATATGTAAATATTATAACTATATATAAGGAATAAAGCAAGCTTATACTATGTTTTTGAAAAAGATTATAAATATTTATCCGTTCTGGCATTGTTTTCTGACATATTAATTGTGTTAACAAAAGTTACTGTGATATAATTATAGAAAATTATAAGATTATTGAATATACAGACTTACAGAGATTGCTTTATTAAAAAATATATCATAAAGACTGATAAAAAGGATTGACGTACATTATATTATGTAATAGAATTAATTATTATAAAACAATATTATAGATAAGGCGAAATGTGAAGAAAGGAGGTTGCCATATGGACAAGCAAAAATTACAAAAAAACAAAACGGTAGCAGCAAACAATATCAGTGCCTATGAATCTGTTTCTGCTTGTGGCTGTAAGTTACAGCCATGCAATGATTATCCAAATGCATCCATTTATATGGATATGTTCAGCAGTAATTAGTAAAGCATCAATTGGAACGGGGCTGCCCGGCATAGCATAGTGGCAGCCCCGTTATATATTTGGAGGATTTATTATGCTGCCAGTCTATAAAGTTTTTTCAACGCCTAAGGGTTATTATATGTATGACCGGAGCACTAATACGATTGTCAAAATCACCCGGGAAGAATCTGAACAGTTAAAGAAAGCCGATGTAGGAATGATCGCCGCCTTTAAGACAAAGGGATATTTAGATGAGAATATCATAGAAAGGGTCAGGCACCCCGCCCTTGATTATATTGAATATCGCCTGAATACGGCTTTAAATCATCTGATTATCCAGCTGACGCAGAATTGTAATCTGCGGTGCACTTATTGCCCTTATGTATCAGGGGATTATCAGCGGCGTCATTCAAATCGTACCGCTACGCTGGAGACGATCCGGAAAGGGGTTGATTTTTTATTGCCCCGCGCGCAGGGGGGGAACAATATTACGTTTGGTTTTTACGGCGGCGAACCTTTATTAGAAATGCCGTTGCTTAAAAACGCCGTCAAATATGTGGAAGAGGTCGGCGAAGGTAGGGAAATCAGCTTTCACCTGACGACAAACGGGACGCTATTGTCTGATGAGGTTGTGGAGTACTTGATAGAAAAAGATGTTTCCGTTCTTTTGAGTCTTGACGGAACTAAGGAAAATCATGATATCAACAGGGTTTTCCCCAATGGTAAGGGGTCGTTCGACATCATTATGGCAAGGCTGGAACGCATTAAAGATAGGTATCCGGATTTTTTTTCACGTATCATGATCAATTCGGTAATCGGCACCAATGTTGACTTGAGCTGTACCAATGAGTTCTTTAATGCGGATCAGGTTATGGAACAGATAAATGTAAAAAGGAGCCTGCTAAACCCGAACGCGACGGCGGAAAAGCCGGTTTATAGTGAAGGCTTCAAAACTGTCAACAGTTATGAACAGTTTAAAGTATTTCTGAATATGCTAGGGAGAATATCTATAAACAGTGTTTCTAAGCTCTACTATCAGGATGAGGGCAAATGGCAGACCTTCTATAAGACCCTGATGCCTTATCGGATCATGAAAACAGAGCTGCATCCCGGCGGGTCTTGCCAGCCGGGGATTACGCGGCTGCTGATGGATGTAAACGGCTTTTTTTATCCTTGTGAGCGCGTCAATGAGCAGTCGCAGATTATGCGGATCGGCCATGTGGACAGAGGAATTGACCCGCAAAAAGTAAAATATCTACTTAATGTAGGCGTGATAACCGAACAGGAATGTATTGGCTGCTTTGCTTTTCATTTCTGCCGGATCTGCTGTGCCCAAATCGACGGCAACACGGCACTGTCACGGGATAAGAAGCTGAATTCCTGCGAAAGCGTTAAAGAATCGGTTGTCCAAGATATGAAGGTAATTACGATACTCAGAGAACTTGGTTATGATTTTCAGAGACCGCTGAACGGCAGGAAATGAGGAGGCGACGATGGAAAGTAAGAAAAAACTGTTGATTTTTCCTTTTAATATACATAATGCCATCATTGCCCGCTACGCCCGGTTATTGAAAGGATATGAACTGACAGCGGCGGTGGCGCCAAAAAACTATGGCTATGACGGAAGCGATATTTCTAGGATCGCTGGCGGAAACGCAGTCGGCATGACAGTCACCGCTGATTTTAGCGAAGAGCTGGCCCGGTGCGACAGTGTGCTGCTTACCGGCAGCAGCTTTCGTATGACCAGCGACTTTTATCTGGATAAAATGAAGGAAGCGGCGGATAGCGGAAAAGAAGTGATAATAACGGGCGAATTGGCGGCAAGATGTCGGTCGGGGCAAAAAGCCATACCCACAGGTGTCAAGATTATCGGCGGCAATCCGCAGAAAGCGGAGCTGTCCTATGAACACCAGCAGCATGTCCGGGAAATCACTGTTCCGGTTATCATGATTGTTCAACTGGGAAGCTGGTGTAACGGTTTTAGGACGTTATTATCCTTGGCGGAGATATTCGAGTGCCATGGATATCGGACGTGTAAAGTAAGTTCCGGCGGCTTCAGCCAATTGTTCGGTGTCCATGGACTGCCGGATTACATTTCTCAGCCTCATATGTCTGATGAGGACAAGATCATCAATATGAACCATTTCCTTGACAAGACCGTGAAGGAAGAAGAACCGGATTTACTCCTCTTAGAAATAGAGGAAGCAGTATTGCCGTATAATAACCGGATGACGAATCATTTTGGGTTGATCCCGCTGCTAATGGGCAAGGCGGTTCAGCCGGATATCGGCATCCTGAATATGTACAATACTACTTATGATAAGGAATATCTGGATCATTTAAGGCAATATTGCCGTTATGCGCTGAATACGGAAGTCAGGTATATTAATATTGCCCATACCGCCATGCAGGTCAATGAGACTGATCAGCGCGAGCCGGTAACCTATGTCGTGTCTGAGCAGGAGAGGGTGTCGCTGGCAGTTAGAAAGGATTATGCCGGATATGAGGGCAGCATGTTTTTTACTGAGGGTGATTCCGCCGCATTAGAGGCTGTGTATTATGATGTTGTAAATACTCTTACGCAAAATGATGAAATAGTCAGGATATGGTGAGTATGGATTTGCAAAGTATGGATTCGCAAAGTTGGGCTTTACTTCCAAAACTCCGAAACCTCTTGACAAAATCAATAGATCAGTTGTATTGTGCAGATAGACCTATTGACCTAGTAGTACTTTCGGCATTTTCTTGTGGGAAAAAACGGTTTATTTAAATTACCGAACGCACTACTAGTAAATAAGAGGAGGGAAAAGTGATGACAGCCATAGAAATTACCGACCTGCACAAAAAGTTCGGCCGTTTTACCGCCCTTGACGGCGTCGATATGAGGGTGGCGCCGGGAGAAGTCCATGCCTTCCTGGGACCGAACGGTGCCGGCAAGACAACCACGATCCGCTGCCTGCTCGGCATCCTTAAAGCAACCGGCGGCGAGATCAGACTGTTCGGACGCGATGCTTTTAAGGAAGCGGTGGCGCTGCACCGGCGTCTGGCTTACGTGCCGGGCGACGTCAACCTGTGGGATAACCTGACCGGCGGTGAGGTCATTGACTTATATCTGTCGCTACGCGGGGCGAGGCCTGATAAGGCAAGGCGTGATGCCTATTTACAGCGCTTTGAACTGGATCCGACGAAAAAATGCCGTACATATTCCAAGGGGAACCGCCAAAAGGTCGCCTTGGTCGCCGCCTTGGCGGCGGAGGTAGAGCTATATATCCTGGATGAACCGACCAGCGGCCTGGATCCGTTGCTGGAAAAAGTCTTCCAGGACTGTATCGGGGAGCTTAAAAAGCAGGGTAAGTCCGTCCTGCTTTCCAGCCACATCATGAGTGAGGCCGAGCGGCTGGCTGACAGCGTAAGTATCATCAAAGCCGGGCGGATCGTGTTTGACGGGCCGATGGCACAGGTGCGGGAAAAGGGAGCCGGGCTGGAAGAACTGTTTCTGTCCGAGTATGAAGGGAGGTAAGGCTATGACAGCCAATCTGGGTAAGTATTTTGCCTTTGTGCTGCGGCGCGAAAAGATCATGTCGCCGGCCTGGCTTATTTCGCTGGCTCTGTTTTCGGCCTTGCTAGTTGCTATTTATCCGGGGCTTTTCCCCAGTGAGATAGCGCTTCAGAGCATGGCGGCAACTATGAACACCCCGGCGATGGTGGCACTGATGGGGCCGGTGTATGGGCTGGAAGCGCTGACGCCCGCCATTGCCATGGCACAGGAGTGCCTGATCTGGTTTGCCATTGCCGTGATAATCATGAATATCTTTTTTATCAGCCGTCATACCCGGGCGGACGAGGAGCTGGGGCGGTTTGAGATGCTGGCTTCGCTGCCGGTCGGCCGGCTGACGAACAGTGTGGCGGCGATTGCGGCGGCTTTTTTATTAAACATGCTAATCGCGGTCTTGATAGCGGCATCATGTATCGTCCTTCCGATTGACGGAGGTACGGTGGCCGGCGGCTTTGCCTACGGCCTTTCGGTCGGGATGCAGGGGTTCGTGTTTGCCGCGGTGGCTCTTCTGGCGGCACAGCTGTTCAGTACCGGCCGCAGCTGTGTGGGCTCATCCTTTGCGGTTATGGGCTTGGCCTATGTGATGCGGGCGCAGGGTGATATGGCCGGGAGCGTGCTGTCGGTTATTTCGCCGATGGGCTGGGGCCTCAAGGTGGAAGCGTTCCATGGAAATGATTTTATGCCGGTAGCCGGGCTGTTTATCGAAGGTGTTATCATTACGGGACTGGCCTTGATAATCAACGGGAAGCGGGATATCGGCGCCGGTGTTTTTCCGGCCCGTAAAGGCCGCGCCCAAGCTTCGCGCTTTCTGCAAAGCCCGTTCGGCTTGGCATGGCGGCTGTCACGTAACAGTTTTCTGGCATGGGCGGCCGGAATCTTACTGATCGGCTTGACCTATGGGGCGGTGGTCGGTGAGCTCGACCGGTTTGTGGAAGGCAATGATATCATGAAACAGATGCTGGAAGGCGGCAATGCGACCGGTTCCCTTGTGGATGCCTTTGTTGCCATGTTGAACTGTATCATGTCGATCCTAATCGCAATCCCGCTGATCAACACCGCCCACCGGCTGATCGGGGAGGAAAAGCGCGGTCGGATGGAGCCGGTATTGGCGGCAGCAGTGCCCCGGTACCGCATATTCGGCAGTTATCTGCTCATTGCCGTAGCAGAGTCTTTCGTATTATCGGTACTGGGCGCGGTCGGATTATATCTGACGGCGGCACCGACCGGGCTGGTAAGCTTGGCAATCCTGCTGAAAGCCGCCCTGTTTTATCTGCCGGCTTTGTTCATGGTGATCGCCCTAGCGGCCTTGCTGGCTGGCTGTCTGCCGCGGTTTTCCGTTTTGATATGGGCACTGCTTGTTTATTCATTTCTGATGCTGTACTTTGGCCGGATCCTGGAAGCGCCGGAATGGATGACCACAATAACCCCCTTCGGACATATACCCCAGATCCCGGTGCAGGAGGTCACGGTCATGCCGCTGGTCATTATGTGTATCCTCGCGGCAATCATGGCCGCGGTTGGATTCATCGGTTACCAGAAGCGTGATTCGGGGCGGTAGGCGATAGAATCATTGTCTGTGCGGCTTTTTCCCCCGGTTCGTCTGGCTGGCGGAGTGGCGGGTAACGGACCGATAATGGCCTCGATTTTAGCGAAAACAGCTTGCGGAGAAAATAATTCGAGAAAATGATTAACCGTCAAAACAATTGAATCAGGTAGTATCTTATGATATAATCTGGGTTAAAATCAAACTGCCGTGGAACAATAACGATACAGTATATAAGGAGAGCCGTCATGGAATTTTGGAGTTATTCAGCAGATAATCTGCTATCAGAGCTAAAGACAAGCGCCGCCGCCGGCCTGAGTACAAGTGACGTAACTGAACGACTTAACGCGCATGGGCAGAACGTCCTCGAAGGGGAGAAACCAAGGTCGCCCTTACGGATTTTTCTGGATCAGTTCAAGGACTTCCTGGTTCTCATTCTGCTGATCGCCAGCATTGTCTCGATCGTCTTAGGCGAATATCTGGACGGCTCGATCATCATCGCCATCGTGATCATTAACGGGATCATCGGCACCGTGCAGGAGAGCCGGGCGGATAATGCGCTGAAAGCACTCAAAGAAATGTCGTCGCCGCTGGCCAAAGTGCTCCGTGACGGCGAAATCGTCAAAGTCCAGTCAACCCATATCGTTCCCGGCGACATCGTCCTGATCGAGGCCGGCGACTATATACCGGCTGACCTGCGCCTGATCGAGAGCATGAACCTAAAGATTGACGAAGCGGCTCTCACCGGGGAATCGGTTCCGGTAGAAAAACAATGCGATACTTCCGTCGCGGCGGATGCCGGCATCGGCGACCGCGTCAACAGCTGTTTCTCCGGAACGATAGTCACCTATGGACGCGGGCGGGCCGTGGCTGCCCGGACCGGCATGAATACGGAAATCGGCAAGATCGCAAAGATCCTGTCCGGCACCGGTAACGAACCGACACCGTTACAGAAAAAGCTGGATTCTCTAGGGAAAACTCTAGGAATCATCTGCCTGTCCGTCTGCGGGCTGATGTTCGTGGCGGGGCTGCTGCGGGGCTATGAGATGCTTAAGATGTTCATGAACGCCGTGGCGCTGGCCGTGGCTGCCATCCCGGAAGGACTCACTATGGTGGTGACAGTGGTGCTGGCTAAGGGTATGCAGAAGATGGTCAAAAGAAACGCCATCGTCAAAAGGCTAGGGGCAGTTGAAACCCTAGGTTCCACCACCGTAATCTGTTCCGACAAGACCGGAACCCTGACCCAGAATAAAATGACGGTAGTTTCCGTTTCCGACGGTCATAATATCTGGAAGGTAAGCGGTACGGGATATCATAAAGACGGCGAGTTTGTGCCGGAGGCAGGCGCCGGAGAACTTACCGCCGGCATGAAGCTGTTTATGCAGGGGGCGATCCTATGTAACGATGCGGATTTTAACGAAGCTGACAGTTCAATCGTGGGAGATCCTACCGAAGGCGCTTTGACCGTCTTGGGATATAAGGCGGGCTATAATAAGCCGGAGCTCAATGCTGCGCAGCCGCGGATCAATGAAGTGCCGTTTGATTCCGCCCGGAAACTGATGACTACTTTTCATAAGAATAATGACCGGATTACGGCGTTTACCAAAGGGGCCCCGGACATCGTCCTAGCCAATGCGACCCATATGCTGCGGGACGGAGAGATAGAGCCGCTGACCGCGGCCGACCGCGAGGAGATCCTGAACCGTAATATGACCTATGCCAAGGAGGCGCTACGGGTACTGGCAATTGCCGTCCGCTTTCATGACGCCATGCCGGTGGAGGTGAGTAAAGAAGAGAATCAGCTCATCTTCCTAGGCTTGGCCGGGATGATTGATCCACCCCGCGAAGAAGTGAAAGCAGCTGTCGAGGTATGTAAGAAAGCCGGTATCCGGGCGGTAATGATTACCGGTGACCACAAGATCACGGCTGCCGCCATTGCCATGAAGCTAGGCATCATCAGCTCGGAAGCAGAAGCGATGGACGGTAGGGAGATCGACGATCTGTCGGATGAGGAACTGCAGGAAAAGGTAAAGTCGGTCAGCGTCTTTTCCCGTGTCTCGCCGGAGCATAAGGTCCGGCTGGTGGAAAGCGTCCGCGCCGGCGGCAATGTCGTCGCCATGACGGGCGACGGGGTCAATGACGCGCCGGCCCTCAAACGGGCCGACATCGGCGTAGCCATGGGTATCACCGGCACCGATGTGACCAAGGAAGCCGCCGATATGATCCTCACCGATGACAATTTTTCATCCATTGTCAATGCCGTTGAAGAAGGCCGGACCATCTATTCCAATATCCGCAAGGTCGTGGCCTATCTCCTGTCTTGCAACATCGGAGAGATTATTGTGGTCTTTGTTGCTTCGATTTTTGCCGGTGTCATGCCACTGGTTCCCGTGCATCTGTTAGTGATTAATCTGATTACCGATGCCTTCCCAGCTTTTGCGCTGGGCATGGAAGGAAAAGAAAAAGGGATCATGGACCGGCCGCCCAGAGACCCCAAGGAGTCTATCATCAATAAGAACATGACCTATATGGTGGCAATCCAGAGCGCGGTCCTAGGACTGGCGACCCTGGGCTCCTTTATCTATGCCTATTATTATGAGTTTGCCGCCGATGCCGCTGATCTGCGGCTGCTCCAGGCTCAGACCTGCTGTTTCGTGACACTGGTCGTCGGCGAGCTGCTCCGGGCCTATGCCAACCGGAGCGAGACAATGACCATATTTAAGATGAAATTATTCGGGAACTCATTCTTAAATAAATGCGTGCTAGTATCCTTACTCTTCCTAGCCGCCGTAATCTATGTCCCGGCACTGAATACCATCTTCAAGACGGTACCGCTGGGCTTCTTCAGCCTAGACATAGCGCTTATCCTGGCGCTCCTGCCGGTTATCGGGGCAGAGGCGGCAAAGATGATGGCAAAGGAAAAACGCAGCTAGGGATATTCTCGCATGCAATTACCTATCAAGATATTTTCTTGTCCCTCGGCGAGGTGCTTTCCCTCGACCGACTGGAAGTAATACAGCAGCGTACCGCTATACCGCCGGCGGCCGAGAACAGCTACCTGTACGACGCGTTCGGGAACCTGCTGGAGAGTATTCTATTGCTATGTTGTCGCTACAGGCTATAAAGTAGGATATGTTTATTTGCTAAATCTTCTTTCCGATATAAAAAACATACCCGTAATGCTGTTTATAATTTGAATATAAGTCTACTTCTTGTCTTGAACTTGCGATATAGTCCTCCACCACCTTATTTCCGGCGTATTTTTTCAAAATAGCCTTTTCAGTTTTGGTGCGAGGAATAAAATAACCATCAAACCAGTCTTTTTCAGGTAGCGTGAAAGCCGCGATGAAGCTGTACCCGGCTTTTTGCATTACCTCAACGTTGTGTCCTACCGTGTCTAAGCCACTACCGGCGTCAACCCAAAACTTATCAACTTCATCAGGGTATTCGTCCGTAAGCCAAGAGGGGCATGACACAGCAATATAACCGGCCTTTTTGAGAAAACCACGCCAATAACTTATCCCTTTTTCGAAACCGATATTATCTATAGCTCCTTCCGACCAAATGAGGTCAAATTCCTCTTTCTCAAAAGAGAGTTCATCCATTGAACCGACAATCCCCTTTACTCTTTCATGGAGATTTAGTTTCTTGGCGTTATTGTTAAAAATCTCTATAAAGTCAGGAGAAATGTCTATGCCGATAATATTACCGGCGATATTTCTTGCGAGAACCATCGTCTGCCCGCCTGTTCCGCAGGCTATATCAGCTACCCTTGAAAACTTGCGCGGATTATCCAAAAAACTCAACGCCTTTACAATAGTTTCCGGGCTGCCGGGGCCCTGACGCTCTAACTCTATATGGGTCTCAATAAGTAATCCCATCTCTGTTACCTGTTTGTAATCCATTTGTTTATCTCCTTATTTTCTGATTGCTCCTATAGCTTTTTATGCCTTAGCGTTCCTCTATATCTGAGAATGTTTTGTCCAGCCCTTCGATAGCAGTACCGGTAAATGGGCTACCGCTATTTTCATAATAATTCCTCCACATTGTGCAGGCCGTGCATGTGCTCGGCGATCGTCAGGATATCTTGGTGATTTTTGGAGCGCCGGCCTTTCAGGGTTACGATGATGGCGATATTATTTTTGCCGGTCTTGCTGTTTGGCTGTTTTACGATCTGAAGGTTGCCGGTTGAAATCTCATTTTGCTTCATGTAGTGCAGGAAATCACCGACGGTGGTATTGTCTTGCAGTTCGGCATAGATTTCGATGGATCTGATTTTCTTGCGCATCAGGTTATCGATGGACTGCATGATGGTAAGTACCATTAAGATGGCCATGCCGCCGACGGCGGCCAGCTCGTAAAAGCCGATGCCGATCGCCAGACCCATGCAGGCCGAGCTCCAGAGTCCGGCGGCAGTGGTTAGGCCACGGATCTGGTTCTGTTTGGTGACAATGATTGTGCCGGCACCCAGAAAGCCGATGCCGCTGATTACCTGGGCACCCATTCGGGACGGGTCGCCGGAGCCGTAAAGGAGATGGACGTACTGACTTAAGATCATGACGATGCATGAGCCGAGGCACACGAGCATATAGGTTCGCAAACCGGCCGGGCGGTTCTTGATTCCGCGTTCGATACCGACGATTCCTCCTAGGGCAAAGGCAAGGGAGATTCTTATTACAATAGAAAGGAAGCTGAGTTCTCTGAGTATTAGCATGGTATCCTCCGGTTATCATCTTAATTAATATATACTTTACAGTTTTATCTGTTACAAGTATATACCGGTCAAATATTCTGATCAATAGATTAATTATATTCTCTAGGTACTTCTTTTTGGTTGATATCTTATCAAGCTTTACTTTTCTGAAGATGACCCTCAAATGGTAAATTCTTGCGATAAAAATTAGAAAGATAAAGAATTTTTATATAAATTTTGCAAATTTTGGATTTAAAATGTCTATTTTTGGATATATATGGAAACCACAACTATTTTGTGCTAATATTTTTAGACTAAAGTATAACCAAGAGGGAGGTACATATGAAACAGAAGGGAATCATAGCAACCGTCATTTTGATCGGCATCCTGACCGCCGGTATTGCCCTGTATCCGGGAAATACCGGGGACGGGGCTGAGCGTTTATCCGATCCAAGCGAAAACGTAGCAGCCTATCATGCTGAAGACGGCCCGGAGGAGCCGTCCATTACCGTCTTGACGGATATCCCGGAGGGGGAGGTCGAGGAAGGGAAATTCAACATTGACTATCAGGTGACGCCGGGCAGGGACGCGGCGGTCAGCAAGATTTACTATGTGATCAACGGCGATATTGAAAGACGCTTATATACTTACGGTGATCCGGAGGAAAAATTAAGCGAAGGCACTGTATCACTGACCTATGATAAAAACAATATTGTGTTCTATGTGGAGGATACGGAGGGAAGGACAGCCGAGTTTGCTGCCGTGAACCAGCCCTATCATGAAGATAAGGACAGCCCGGCGCTGGACGAGAGCAAGCTGCGCCCTTCGAGCCGGGGAGAGGACATGATGTACCTTAATAACCAGCTGGTCATTGTCACCGAATATGATATCCCTGATGAGGAAGTGGCGGGAATGGTCGAAGGCATCAGCGGGGAGGTCATCGGCGAGATACCCGATTTGAACAGGTATTACGTCGAAGTGGCGGAAAGCACGGAAGAAGAGCTGGAAGCTATGTGCCGGCAGCTGGAAACGGATTACGAAGATAAGATTGCCCTTGTCAAACTCCATTATGCGGGCGGATTGTCGCTTAACAGCACCGACGACCCTTGGTGGAGCGAGGTACCTGTCCGCAATGATGAGGATTACCTGAATGAATATATGCAGAATAAGGGTTTAGATGATACGCAGACATATATCGAATGGCAGCTGCCTTACCGCCAGTGGGGGCTTGATGCCATCAATGCCCCGGCGGCATGGAGTCTGTTGCCGGGAAAAATTGACAATATAAAAATCGGCGTAGTAGACGACAATTTCCAGGTCACCCACGAAGATTTACAGGATCTGGATATACAGCTACGGTTTGAAACTGACGATGAATTAGATCAAGAATACCAAAAACGGCTTCACGGCACCCATGTCATGGGGACGATTGCGGCGGTCCATAATAATGAATTAGGAACCGCCGGAGTGGCGGATCTGGCTCCAGGTATGATGTATGGTGCCGACGCGGCACCGGAAGGAATCTTAGATGATGAAAAGATTATATCGGGAATAAGATGGCTAGTTAAACAAGGCGTACGTGTAATTAATATCAGTATCGGCAGTGACTTCGTAATGGATGCAACAGATTATGAAGTAGGGCTCAATTCCTTGCGGGAAGAGGGGCATGACTTCCTGATCGTCACTTCCGCCGGCAATGCCTTTCAAAGTAGTCCCGCCACGGCCTTTGCCGCTACGGAAGAAGTTGACTTACGCTCCCGTGCCATAGTCGTAGGAGCGGCGGCCCCGCCTTACGATCCGGAGCATCCTGGGGAATATACCATGGCCTCCTTTACAAACAATGGCGACCAGATCGACGTAACGGCCCCCGGCGTGCGGATCTTCAGCCCTTCCGCGGCCACCTATGTCCTCTCCATTGACGCTGACGGAGAAGAGGTCATGATCCCGGCTTACGGCGATGACCGTTACCTTATGATGGACGGGACCTCCATGGCCGCCCCGCATGTCACCGGGGTCGCCGCCTTGGTGTGGAGCGCCAATCCGGGACTGACCGGGCCGGAAGTAAGGAACATCATCATAGACTCGGCCACCACCGAAGTAATGGAGAACCGGCCGAGCACGGACATGAGCATCTATGAATACGACTATTATCTTGCGGATGCCGCCGCGGCTGTCAGCCTGTCCGCCGTTCCTATACCGCGTATCACTGAATACACTACCCAGACTTACGGTTGGCCTTTTATTGAGAATACATACACAATCAAATGGGAAGTCGCCGGCAGCAGCACCGGTGACGTGATAAGTTATGAAATCTACCGGTCAAAGGAATGGGGCGGGCCGTATACCCATGTCGGCGGCACCTCTGCCCAGAACCGGCAGTTCACGGACACTGTGGGCGGCTGGTTTAGCGATCCCGATTATTATTACGTAGTCCGTGCCAAAACCGCGGAAGGCTATTCAGCTCCTTCCGAGGCAGCATGGATGCACCGGGGCGCCAACCTGTTTAGGCAGATGACCGATGCCAGCATGGGCAATGCTGTCGACTACGGCAAGGACAGCCTCGGCATCGCCAAAGATACCGTGTCCCCGCTGCTCATCGACATGGACGGGGCAGGCATTGAGACCCTCCCCTTAAGCCAGGGCGTTTATTTCAACCATCAGGGCGGCTCCTTCATGATCCGGACCGGCTGGGCCGGGCCTACCGAAGGCATCCTGGCGCGCGATCTGGACGGCGACGGCCAGATC
>DBDG01000060.1 GCA_002293475.1 Lachnospiraceae bacterium UBA938 | reverse complement strand
AAATCATCTCTTCTGGCTGGCGGAGTAGCGGGGAACGAATCGGAAAATGGCCTTAATTTCAGCGAAAACAGCTTACAGCGAAAATAATTCAGGGTGATAAAATCATTGACATAGTAAAATCCATATGTTACAATACTTTTCGGTGGCTTGAAAAGGTTGTCAATATCTATTATTAAACTGCATACCTTTAAGTGGCAATCAAGCCCATTTATTTAATTTTTAGGTTTTATACATGTTATGCTGCTGTGGCTCAGACGGTAGAGCGTCGCATTGGTAGTGCGGAGGTCACGGGTCCGATTCCCGTCAGCAGCTTTTACAGAAAACGCAGTAGAATCAAGGGTTTCAGCGATTCTGAACAAAGAAAAAACACTCCTAAAATGGAGTGATTTTTAGTTTTGACTAACATTTGACTAACGTTCATTAATTATTCTTTCATTGTAACGGTTAATGATCTTCTTGAATATATGATTAGGTGTGTCCACGTCCATCTGACTGCCATCCTGTTGAGTGAATAAATAGTCGTCGCCCTTCCAGTAGCTTCCAAGTGACAATTGATATCCCTCTTGCTCTTCCCGATGGTCTTTTAGTATATCACTCCATTTTAGAGCAATGATTTCCCCTCGTCGAAGCCCACCGAACAGAGCAATGTTAAAGAATACTTTCATCTGCGTAGGCACGGTGCGATTCTCAACATATTCAGCAGATGCCGATCCGTCTTTTTTCTTTCTACCTCTGTAAATGACCTTATATCCTTCCTCTGATACCCCTAAAAATGCATTTTGAGGAACGATTTCTCCGATTTAAGTAGGAAAAACTAGAGCCATGATGCATCCAAGGCAATGTAAGGGTTGAGATTGTAGAAATTCTCTGCTATAGTAGATAATGAGAATAGGAAAAATAGAAAGGAGGTATTAAAGCGAAAGATATAAAAGCAATCTTAATAGAACTGCTTGCACAGGAAAAAGGCATGACGGTCAAGTGGAATTACGTGGATGAAAATGGCGATCCATGTCCACCGGACGACTACAGCCACATTAAGAGAGTAGAATTTCCTTCCGATAAATGACAATATAATATACTTAACACGGCGGCCGATAGGGCGGTAGTCCATCCGTTCCGAGTCTTGCGGAAAGGGGTGGTGCTTATGTATGTGACATGGAGCGATCTGATAGCTTTCATTACTTTGTTAGTTGCAATCGTATCTTTGACCATCAAAATACATAAAAAATAACCGTTCTCATCTTGGCAGATTAACGGTTATTTTTTAATACGTATTTGCCGGACGGATAGGTACAATCTATCTATCGGCTGTCCTGTTAAGTATATTATATCACGCTTGTCCAGTATGTCAAAGGGATTTTGTATTTGACTAACATTTGACTAACAAAGTGGTAAGAAATTACAAGAAATGACAAGATGGCACAAGAAGAGAGGATAAGTAAAATCGCATGAAATGAGCATTTACAAGCAATGGTAAGAAGTAGCAAGAAGCAACAATCAACATTGGTAGTGCGGAGGTCACGGGTCCGATTCCCGTCAGCAGCTTTTACGAAAAATGTATTATATTTGTTTTAGCGATTTAACACGAAGAAAAACCACTCCTAAACGGAGTGATTTTTAGTTTGTACGCTAAATCAGGCCCTTCTAAACCCCAAGCTCATCACAGATACTGTCACTAACCAGCCGGTACATGACTTTCGGTTCGCAGTCGCGCTGATAATCGGGAATCAGGGAAAACATCGTATAAGTGAGCAGCTTGGACGCAATGTTCAGCTTGGTATAGACCACTGGCACCTGACCCTGTTGCCAGCCTTCCTTGACCGCCGACTCCAGCAGGTAGTCGAGGATGTTTTCCGGTATGAACATATCACGTACATGGATCTGAACCTGCTTCTCTATCTGGCTACTGATCGGGGACTTGTCAGTGACAATATTGACCACTTTCAGCAGACAGGCTTTTTCATGTTCGCTGGTTTCGATAGCATCGAGAAGGTAGCCGAGCTTTTCCCGGAAATTCTTGCCGGTCTCCATTTTATTGACAATCTTTTGACATATGTCGCTGATCTTATAAAGCAGCGCACCGGCGATCAGTTCTTCTTTGGTGCTGAAATACTCGTAGGTGGTGCCCTTGCCGATGCCGGCCCGGCCAGCTATCTGGGCTACGGTCATGCTGTTAATATCGATTCCTTCTAGCATCAGCTGATCGACGGCCTGAAACAAGGCTTCAACCTTCGGTGTTAACGTCATTCCCATCCTCCTTTCCCCCATCTATGCTGCCATTGCCAGCCGAAGCCAAAGCAGGCATAGGATCAAGTTTTCCCGTCTTTTTCTCCCGCATAAAGATGTCATAGATACACGGTATCACGATCAACGTCAGCAACGTGCCGTAGGTCAGCCCGCCTATCGTTACGATAGCCATGGGACGGCCCATTTCCGAACCCATATCGGTGCTGAAAACCATCGTAGACATGGCTAAAATGGTGGTCATAGCCGTCATCAGAACCGGCCGCAGCCTAGTTCTTCCGGCTTCGATCAGGGCATCATATTTATTCATGCCCTGGTCCCTCAATTGATTTACATAATCTATCAGGACGATGCCGTTATTGACGATGACTCCGGACAGCATGACAAAACCGATCACAGCAATGATGCTTACCGGGCTATTGCTGATATACAGGCCGAAAAAGCCGCCGGTAAAAGCTAACGGTACGGTAAACATAATGATGAAAGGGGACAGCAGCGACTGGAACTGCGCCACCATGATCAGGAACATGAACATCAGAGCCAGGATCAGCATCAGCATCAGTTGTTCCATCGCTTCGTTGATAAATTCGTTTTCGCCGGCAAAGACCAGCTCGTAGCCGTTGGGCAGGGGGTAATCGGCAAGCGCCTGTTCGACATCGGTGGAGACGAGGCCGACATTATAGCCTTCCGCAATCGCGGCCGAAACCGCGATATACCTGGTCTGGTCAGTACGGTTAACGGAATCGGGAGAGATGCTGTCTACAAATACCGCCAAGTCTTCCAGGCTGACTTTTATCTTCCTGCCATCCGGATCGGTGGCATCTATCTCAACTTTCTTAAGGGTTTCTCTGGTAAGCGCCAGATCGCCGGCACTTCTGACAAAGACATCATAATCCCGGATCTCGGTCTGCAGAGCGGTGGAACTGGTAGCTTCGGCCAGCCGAGCGGCAACCTGCTGGAAGACCTGGGCAACGGTCAGACCGTGTTCAATGGCCTTATTGCGGTCAATGATTACACGCAGCTCGCCGGAAGAATCCTCCATGCCGTCGGACACATCCGTGGTACCTTCGACCCCGGCCAGGATGGCGGCCACATCGGACGCTATGGACTGTAAGGTATCCAGCTCACGGCCTTGGACCTGGATCGTAATACCGCTGCCGCCTAGGGCGCTGAGATCCATTTCCGAGGTCTGGATGCTCAGCTCTACCTTTTCCTGCTCGACGATGTCCGCCAGCATTGCCTCAAGCTCTGCGGCGATTTCCACATTGGTCCGTTCTTTATCTTCTGTCATCAGGATATAGACCGTGGTGCTTTCGGCCGAAGCTCCCATACCGCCGCCCATCAGCATGGCATAATTGTTTCCGCCCATGTTGGCGCCGACATCGGTTACTTCGGGGATGGTACGGATCCGTTCCACTACCTCATCGGTTATCCGGGCGGTCTGTTCCAACAGGCTGCCCTTGGGCATCGTCAGGCTGACCGACATCTGCGGGCTGTCCATGTCTTCCATGAAGGCGGTTCCTTTAGAAAGCGCTAAGGCAGCGCTGATTCCCACTAGAGCAACGGCTACAAGCAGGACTACCGGCTTAAAACGCAGGCCGAGGCGCAGCATTTTTTCATAGACACCCACCAATTGCATGTATAGCTTGCTTTCTTCCTTTGCCTTGGTCTTATACAGGACCTTGGAGGCCATCGCCGGAACCACCGTCACGGCGATGACTAGGCTGGCCACGAGGGAATAAGCAATCGTCAAGCCCATATCCACAAAAAGCTGCCTAGTTATCCCTTCTGTAAAGACAATCGGGGCAAAAACACAGATCGTCGTCAGCGTAGAGGCGGCAACCGCTCCGATTACCTCCTTGGTTCCTTCAATAGCGGCTTCGGTCATCGAATAGCCTTCACTGCGGAGCCGGTAGATATTTTCGATGACAACGATGGAGTTGTCGACCAGCATCCCGATCCCCAGCGCCAGACCGGAAAGGGAGATGACATTCAGGGTGACGCCGCTGAAATACATGCATACGATGGCCGTCACCAGACTGATGGGGATAGAAAAGGCAATGACCAAGGTCGGCCGGAAATCCCGCAGAAAGATAATCAGGATGACGATGGCCAGCATCGCTCCAAAAAGAATATTGTTGATGATGGAATTCATGACAAGATCAATATAGATACCTTGATCCATAAAGGTTACCAGCTGGAGCTGTTCATCTTCTTCCATCATCTCGTCAAAGCGTTCCAGCAGCCGGTCGGACACCTCGCCGGTAGAATAACCGGTCTGTTTCTGGATCGTCAGCAGGATGCCGTTATTGCCGTTTACATTGGCATATATCTCATCGGAATTGTCGGTCATGAAGACATCGGCTACATTGCCCAGCGTGATGATATCCACGCCTTCCATCTGCATATTCATCAGGGGCATGGCCTTCAGCTCTTCAATATCATCCGGCTTATCGCCGACCCTTACCAGATAATCGACGCCTTCTTCCGTCACATAGCCGCTCGGCATGGAAAAGTTCTGGGCGGCCAAAAGGGCTTTGACCGTCTCGGCCGTCAGGATGCCGTGCATATCGGCTTCATTCATGGCGTCTTCTTTGGCGTCCGCTAGATCCTGTTCGCCCTGCTCGATCTGTTCCATGGCGTCTTTTAACTGTTCTAGGTTGTCGTTGATCTGTTCCTGTCCGGATTCCAGCTGCTCTTCCCCGGCGATAAGCTGTTCCTCAGCAGCGGCGATCTGTTCCTCGCCGGACTCTAGCTGCTTCTCACCGGCTTCCAATTGGGCTTCGCCGGCTTCAAGCTGGGTTTCGGCCAAGTTGAGCTGCATCTCGCCTAGGTCGATCATTGCCTGGGCATTGGCCAGCTCAATAGCGGCGGTCAGGTTGCCTTTGCTCAGTTCGACAAGGGCCTTGTCAACGGTGACGATGTTGTCGTTGACTTCCTGAAGACTGGTTTCCAAGGTGTCAATGTATGCCTCGGCACCCAATGTCATGGTGGCGGCACTGATGGCGGCTTCCATTTCCTCAGCAAGCCCCTGCAGCGTCTTAGCTGGATCCAGTTCTCGCAGGGCATCAACCACGGCATCATCCACCATACCTGGCATAGACTCTAAAGCAAGAAGAAGATCGCCTATCGGTGTAGTAAGTAAAGCTGGATTAATCGCCGCCAAATCATCCAGCATTGAGCTTTGCTGCTCATAACCTGCCTGAGCCGCCTCAATCGCCGCAATCTCAGTGGTAAGCTGGATCTTGGCAGCTTCTAGGTCGGCTTTGGCCGTCAGCAGCTGCTTTTCTCCCTCTGCCAGCTGATCAATGGCCTCCTGCCTCTTATCCTCCAGCAGCTTTTTGCCGTCCTCCATCTCAGCCTTGCCTTCGGCAATCTCGGCCTTACCGTCAGCCAGTTCCGCCTTGCTATCCTCCAGCTCTTTCTTGGTGTCGGCCAGTTCGGCTTTGCTGTCCTCCAGTTCCTGCTTGCTGTCGGCCAGTTCGGCCCGGCTTTCGTTAAGCTCAGCCTGGGCGTCGTTAAGCTCCTTTTCCCCATCCAGGATATCGGCTCTGCCTTCTTCCAGATCCTGGGCGGCATCCGCCATCTCACCCTCGATATAGCCGAATACCTGCATATTGATGGCGTCGATTTTTTCCTGGCGGATGATGACGTTGACGCTCTCCTCGAGAAGACCTGAGGTGCTGACGGAAGCGACGCCTTCTAGGCTTTCCAGCTCAGGGGCGATTTCATTGGCCGCCATCTCACTGATTTCGGAATAGGTCATGTTTTCCCCGCCGACGGCGGCAATGATGACCGGCAACATGTCAGGGTTCATCTTCATGATGATGGGGCTGCCGACACCTTCGTCCCAGTAGCTTTCGATCTGGTCAAGGCTCTCACGGATCTCGAGGGATACGGAGTTCATGTCGGCGGTCTGGGAGAATTCCAAGATTACCAGTGAGTAGTTCTCGCTGGAAGTGGAACTGACGTTTTCTATATTGCTGACGGTGGCCATAGCCGCTTCTACCGGCTCGGTGACTACGGTTTCCACCGTTTCCGGGCTGGCACCCACATATGTAGTCATGACGATCACATAGGGGAGGCTGATGTTGGGAAGCAGATCGGTCGTCATCCTTGTGAAGGATACCACGCCGAGAATGATAGCTATAATGACTGCCACCAGAACTGTGTAGGGCTTTTTGACACTGAATTTTCCAATCATATTATTTAAAACTCCTTTGAGGGTTTTTATCAGGCAGGTTTTCTTTCATTCATTTAAAAGGCCGGTCTGTCCTTCCGGCCGGTGGTCTGTCTGTCCTTCTATCCGTGTGTACGTCTGTCCGTATGTCCGTATGTCCATCTGTCTGCACGTCCGTCCGACCGGTCGGTCGGTTTCGTCTATGCTTAAGTATATGGAAATTTATACAGTAAGTCAATTATGTAAAACGGAATAAATATTAAATTTTTGTGAAATGATTCTTGGGAAAAGCTTCAGAATTGACCGGCCATGTTATCGGAAAGCTTTCTTTAGCTTTATTTTGATTCTCTGAAGCGCGTTGTCGGTGGACTTGTCATCTTTACCGAGGACACGGGCTATTTCGGTATATTTCATGCCGATCAGATATAGGTCAAGGACTTGTTTTTCAAAACTGCTGAGTTCCTTTTCGATGATTTTTTCGATGTCGGCGACGTTTTCTTTATCAATCAGAAGGTCTTCGGGGTTTCGGTCGGTACCGGAAACTATGGCATCGATCAGCTCGGTCTCCTCCCCGTTTGTCTCGCCCCGTTCTGCGGAGCCGTAAAGGGAGATATAGGTATTGAGCGGGGCATGCTTCTGACGGCGGGAGGCCTGGATCGCGGTGTATATCTGGCGGGAAACACAGAGGTCGGCAAAGGTGAAGAAACTGGCGTCGCGGCCGCTGTCATAGTCCCGGATAGCCTTAAAAAGCCCGATCATGCCTTCCTGGATCAGGTCTTCGCTGTCGGCACCGAGCAGATACATGGTCTTGGCCTTGCTGCGGACGAGGTTCTTGTATTTTTCCATGATAAAATCGGTGATCTGTTCCTCGCCGTCACGCAGGCGGACGATCAATTCTTCATCGCTGTACTGTCCATAGAAATCATTCACTGTCTTTTTGTCCTCTATTTTTGTCCTCTATATTTATTTTGTGACATTTTTTATAATGACGTTGCTACGACATTCTCTGCCGGACGATTTCATAGGCGAGGACACCGGCGGCCACAGAAGCGTTAAGTGAATCAATATGGCCTTTCATCGGAATAGCGGCGGCAAAATCACATTTTTCCTTTACTAGGCGGCTGACTCCTTCCCCTTCGCTGCCGATGACTAGGCCGATTGCGCCCTTAAGGTCGAGATCGTACATGGGCGTACCTTTCATGTCGGCACAGACGAACCACAGGCCTTTTTTCTTTAGTTCTTCGATGGTCTTACCGAGGTTGGTCACCTTGGCTACCGGGGTAAAGTTCAGAGCCCCTGCTGAGGTTCTGGCCACGGTTGCCGTCAAGCCGACCGCCCGGTTCTTGGGGATGATGACTCCATGCGCACCGGCCAGGTTCGCCGTCCGGATAATAGCGCCCAAGTTATGCGGGTCTTCTATATTGTCCAGCAGGATAAAGAACGGGGGCTCACCTTTCTGCTCTGCTGCCGCCAGCAGCTCCGCCAGCTCGGCATAGCGGTAGGCGGCGGCATAGGCAATCACGCCCTGATGCTTTCCGGTTTCCGACAGCTGGTCTAGGCGGACTTTTTCCACGTATTTTATCTGGGTTCCCTGCTTTGCGGCGGCTCTTTTAATGGATGTCACCGGCCCGTCCTGACAGCCGTCCATTACTAAAAGCCTGTCTATGGTCCTGCCTGCCCGATAGGCTTCCATCACTGCATTTCTGCCCTCAATGATGCTCACCGGGGCTTCGGAATTGGTGTTTTGCTGTTCTTCCATTCTTTTCTCCATTTATCTTTGTCGGTGTTATTTGTTTATATTCCTTGTTATATTTCTTGTTCTTATTCTTTGGTCTTATTCTTTGGTCTTATTCTTTGGTCTTATTATGAACTGATCATAGTACTTTGACATCAATAGGGCTATAAGGCTTTTCCAATCTTATGTAAACCGGTCTGTATCAATTCGATGATCCGGCTGAAATCTTCCCGCAAGTACAGATAACCTAGCAGCGCCTCCATCCCAGTTGCCTTGCGGTACTCTATGACCGAAGCGTTCTTGGCCACGGTATTGGACTTGGCATTTCTGCCTCTTTTATATACTGCGGTTTCCTCTTCCGTAAGCGCTTCACTCTCGCATAAAGCATCAATGATTGCTGCCTGGGTTCCGGCATTAACGTAGCCGACGACGGTATTATGCAGGTCATGGGCACTTTTATTGCCTCGGCCTACCACGACAGTGCGGATAATCACATCATAAACGCTGTCGCCGATATACGCAAGCGTCAGCGGCGAGTAAGCCTTTAGATTCACTTCCCCGCAGGCAAATTCTTTTCTTATCTGAGCCAGCCAGCTTACACTTTTTTCCATTTTACCCCTTCGCGGGTGTCCTCCAGAATCACCCCCTTTCCCAGCAGTTCGTTGCGGATCTCATCGGCTCTGGCAAAATTCTTTTCTTTTCTGGCCGTCTGGCGCAGCGCAATCAGTGTTGCGATTTCCTGATCAAGGTTTTCCGTCTTTTTTTCTACCAGCAGACCGCAGATGTCGGCAAGCTTTACGATCTGTTCCTTTAATGACGCAAGGAAGGGTGCCGAGCTGTTCGCATCGACATTGGTGTTGGCGAATTTGACGAGGTCAAAAACAGCGGCGAGGGCATCAGCGGTATTAAAATCATCTTCCATGGCTTCCTCAAAGCGGCCGGTGAAAGCTTCCGCTTGCGCCAGCAGGGAAAGCTCGGTTTCGGCCGGCGGCTTTGCGGCAGCTTTTTCCAACAGGTAGCCTAAATTATCGACACAGTTGACGATCCGCCCGTAGCCGTTCTGGGCGGCTTCCATCAGTTCCGCGCTGAAATTAAGCGGGCTGCGGTAATGGGCCGAAAGCATGAAAAAACGTAAGACCTGTAAGTCATACTTTGCACTGATATCCCTGACGGTGAAGAAATTTCCATCGGACTTAGACATCTTTTTATTGTCAATATTTAAAAAGGCATTGTGCATCCAATAGCGGGCAAAAGCCCGGCCATTGGCGGCCTCTGACTGGGCAATCTCGTTTTCATGATGGGGAAAAATAAGGTCTTCACCGCCGGCATGGATGTCGATCTCATCGCCTAGGTATTTCCTGCTCATCACCGAACACTCAATGTGCCAGCCCGGCCGTCCGGCGCACCAAGGCGACTCCCAGCTGGGCTCGCCTTCTTTGCGGGGCTTCCATAAGACAAAGTCGAGGGGGTCTTCTTTCTGATCCTCACCGGATACCAGCAGGGAACGGTTGCCGGCCTGGAGGTCGTCAAGGTTCTTGTGGGAAAGCTTGCCATAATCCTTGAAGCTGGCGGTGCGGAAATAGACCGTTCCGTCAGCCGCCGGATAGGCATGTCCCTTTCGGATCAGGGTGGCAATCATATCCCGCATGCCGTCAATCTCTTCGGTGGCCTTGGGGTGAACCGTGGCGGGCCGGACATTCATGGCTTCCATGTCCTTCTGACATTCGGCGATGTAGCGTTCGGAGATCACGTCGGAAGTGACGCCCTCGGCCAGCGCTTTCTTGATGATTTTATCATCAACGTCGGTGAAATTGCAGACGTAATTGACTTGCAGTCCTTTGTACTCCATATAGCGTCTTACGGTATCAAAGACGATCATCGGGCGGGCATTGCCGATATGGATCAGATTGTAGACGGTGGGGCCGCAGACATACATGCGGACCTTACCGGCTTCCAGCGGGATGAAGTCTTCTTTGTTCTTGGTAAGGGTGTTGTAGATTTTCATAGTGATCCTTTCATAAGCTAGTTTTCGGAATTTAGCCGGGCTTCCAGCTGCTGTAGCCGGGCTTCCAGCTTGGCATTGGCCTGCTTTAATGCCAGCAGTTCTTCTTTGACCGGGTCGGGGAGATGGATGTGATCCATGTCCTCTTGGGGGAAAGCGGCATTGCTGCGTTTCACGACCCGGCCAGGAACACCGACCACGGTGGAGTTGGGCGGGACTTCTTCCAGTACCACGCTGCCGGCGCCGATCTTGGAATTGGCGCCGATGGTAAAGGAACCGAGGACCTTGGCACCGGCGCTGATCATAACGTTGTTTTCTATAGTCGGATGGCGCTTACCCTGTTCCTTGCCGGTACCGCCAAGGGTCACACCCTGATAAAGTGTCACATCATCGCCGATAACCGTGGTTTCCCCGATAATGACGCCGCTGCCGTGATCGATGAAAAAGCCTTTGCCGATATCAGCGCCAGGATGAATCTCTATCCCGGTTTTATGCGCTCCCCGCTGGGAAATCCACCTTGCCATGAAAAAATGCCGGCTCCGGTATAGCTTATGAGCCAGACGGTAATGCAGCATGGCCTTGAAGCTGGGATAGAGGAATACTTCCATCGGGGAGTGAATCGCCGGATCCCGCTGCCGGATAACGGCTATTTCTTCTTTTATTCTTTTCAAGAAACCCATTGGGAAGCCTCCATATTGACAGTTTAGCGATAAATCAAAAAAAGATAATTACTTCTCATAACAGAGACGAAATTATCCGCGGTTCCACTCTTCTTAAGGACATAGTCCTTCACTCAAAGCACGTAACGTGTGCAGACGGATTCGGATACTGCCGGCCGGGTTCTCCGAAACAGCTCACGAAGGCACTTCTATTATCTTCTGACCGGAAATGCTTGCAGCCTATGGCATTTCTTCTCTGGGATCTCTGATAATATACTCTCTTCGGTCACAGCCTTTACTGATTCTTTATTACTGATTCTTTCTTACTGGTTCTTTCTTACTGGTTCTTTCTTGTCATAGGTAGCGTCATGGGCAAAAATTATGACGTTAACTATAGGATATGCAAAAAAAACTGTTTTGTCAATAACAAATAACCACCGCCGTGTTATACCCTAGGAGATTCCCCGGACGATACCCGTGGACAGCCTTGGCAGCCGGCACAGCCGGAATCCTTCCGGTCTTCTGCATTGACCGGGGTGGCAAGCAGGCAGATGGCCTGGGCGGCAATTCCTTCTCCGCTGCCGGTGAAGCCTAGGCCTTCTTCCGTAGTTGCTTTGATATTGACCTGCTCGACAAAAATCCCCAGCGCCCGGGCTATATTTTCCCGCATGGCATCAATAAAAGGGCGCAGCCGGGGGGCTTGGGCAATGACGGTGGCATCAATATTTTCTATGAAGAATAAATGCTCTGCCAGCATGTGACTTACCTCAGTTAATAATTTTAAAGAAGATATGCCCTGATAAGCAGGGTCGGTATCCGGAAAATGGGTGCCGATATCCCCCAGGGCGGCGGCTCCTAACAGGGCATCCATAATCGCATGGCTCAACACGTCGGCATCGGAATGACCGAGCAGGCCTTTGTCAAACGGAATCTCTGCCCCGCCGATGATCAGCTGTCGGCCGGCGGTCAGCCTGTGTACGTCATAACCGGTTCCAATTCTCATTTTGTATTCTCCGTTTCTCCTATATTTTGATTTTCTTATGGTTCTTTTCTGACAGTCGATTCTTTTCTCAAATAAGTATAGCTTATCCAACCGGGTATGTAAACTGTAAATGCAGACGGCCAACATGGTCATAAACAGGAAGCTTCACATCTTTGTCAAAGTGACATATGATAAAAAAACAAGTGTATGGGGTTTTCAACCATACTTATTTCAGCAGTTCCGCCGGAAACCTGCGGAATGCATGGGTATAATCATGAAGAAAGTATTGATAGCCGGCCATGCGGCTAAAACAGCCAATTATGAAAAAGCGCTCACGAATATTGGTGCCCGTCCGGTGACCAGCCTCCATGTTCCTTGTCCGGATGAATATGATGCCTTGCTGCTGCCGGGCGGCGGCGATATTGATCCGGTTCTTTTCGGCCAGATGAATAACGGTTCGCGGGATATTGATGCGGCTCTTGACCGCATCCAGCTGATGATACTGAAAGAATTTGTCTGGGGGAAGAAACCGGTTCTTGGTATCTGTAAGGGGATACAGCTGATCAACATCTTCTTTGGCGGCGATCTGATCCAGCATCTTCCCAGCTATAAGAGCCATGAATACAGCGGGCGCGATCAGGTACATAAAACCCACGCTGCCGATAAGTCTTTTCTGGCATCCTTGTACGGGCGTGAGTTTTCTGTAAACAGTGCCCATCATCAGGGCCTGGGGACGGCGGGGAGAAATATATCTTTTGTCCAATATGCGGAAGACGGGGTCGTGGAAGGACTGTGCCATGATACGCTGCCGGTCATTGGCGTACAGTGGCACCCGGAAAGGATGTGTTTTGATCGAGCCGTCAGCTCTCTTCCTGACGGCAGCCGGCTGCTAGAATATTTTCTAAGCTTAGAACGTTAAATGGCTGACGGCATTACTGATATTCAGTTTTCAAAGATGATCTTAAAACCGTAATCATTCATTTTCACATCTGACGAATAGCCCCCCCCTACTAAATGAGGGCGGAATTTACTTTTTCATTCAAGGGGGAATAATTCTCCTTAAAAAAAACTTGACAAGCCTGTCTTTCAATTGTATACTAGCAGAGCAGGTCATTTAAGGGCTGTTTGCGTTGTTCCCGGGATCTTAGCTCAGCTGGGAGAGCATCTGCCTTACAAGCAGAGGGTCATAGGTTCGAGCCCTATAGGTCCCATCATATTCATACACTTTCATACATTCGTTATACATGGCGAGATAGCTCAGCTGGCTAGAGCATGCGGTTCATACCCGCAGTGTCGGGGGTTCAAGTCCCTTTCTCGCTACTCTGTGATAAATCCAGTAAATAAGCCACTTATATCAAAAACCGCTTGTTTACTGGATTTTTCAATGCTTATATATTTCCTAAAATTGATCTGTTTTGCTTCACTATGCAACACGAAATACAACACGGAATTAATTATTGAAAGCTGTCCAGCAAGTTCTTCAGTAGTCCGGCATTCATAATAATATCCTTTAATTATCTGCTTCTCTTCATCTGTCAATCTTTCAATCAAAGTTTGTAAGGTATCAGCGATAAATTCAACTAATGTACTTTCGTTATCCTCACCGACCGGAACGTTAATACTGACTATTTTGAGTAAATTAGCATCATTTCTAAGCCGGTCTAATTGTATAAGGTTTATGTTCAAAGCGGCAGCTATTTGACTATCAGATGGGGGTATTGGTGGTTCTGGTAATCTTCTAACTTGGTAGGTGCTACCGTTGCGACCGGATGGGTAACCATGAAACCGGAATCTCCAGGCAGACGATTGGCCGGCACTTTGATGACGGTCAATCCGTCACATGACGGTGAACATCAACAATAAAGCGTAAAGGATACAATCATTATTTGTACCCTAAGTATTGTTTAGGGCCAACTTTTACCTTCTCGTCATCGTCACTGGAAGTAGTACCTTGACAGTATAATATATTTAACAGGGCAGCCGATAGGGCGGTAATGCCATCTCGATCCGATCTTGGGAAGGGGGTGGTTAGATGGTTACATATATGGAGTTATTTACATTCGTAATCATGCTATGTGCGATAATTACTTTATTGAAGCATAAAAAATAACCGTCCTGATCTTGGCAGACTGACAGTTATTTTTTAGTCATTATTCGCCGGAACGGATAGGCCTAATCTATCTTATCGGCTGTCTTGTTAAGTACATTATAAACCACCTATGCCGGTGGTGTCAATACGTTTAAAACCGCCCATGTTAGCAGCCTTTTTGTTGACTGAACAAAGTAATCCAAATATAAAGTAAACATTACATCTTATAATCGGCGTAATAATATTCAGTTTGTGCGAGGTAGGGGGAATTGGGGAAAGTTGATATTAAAAGCAGTGATAAGATCAACGAGAACCCCAGTGTCAAGGCTGTTTACAAATCGCCTGACGACCCGACTTTCGTACTCTTTTACATCGACGTTGCTGAAGTAGAGACGTTCAGCATGACCGAAGGTCCGAAAAGCTACAAGATATAGTAAATCAGTAACGGCGGCTTTGATGTGAGAATATCAAACCGTCGTTTCTTTGAAAACTGCTTTTTGGAATTCGAATTGACTACGAACTCGATGAATTTAAGTAAGTAACCAAACTATGAATGATTGTTTTAGACAGACTGTAATTTATTCCGCTATCTCGATCCGGTTATGATCCGGATCGGAAACGCAGCTCTCATAAGAACCATCGCCGGTAAGCCGCGGCTCGCTTAACACTGTATAGCCGTCACTGCGCAGACGGGCAGTCAGCTCGTCAACCGCTTCTTTGTCGCCAACCCGGAAAGCCAGATGGGTATATCCGTAAGCCTCCTCTGTGCCACAGCCGGCAGGCAGGTCCGGCTTATGCATGATTTCCAGCCTGCTGCCATCCCCAAAGGTGATAAAATAGGTCTGGAGACCGGTCCGCGGATTGTGGTATAAGTCATTCGGGTTTCCGCCGAAGTATTTTACGTAAAAAGCTTTCGTCTTCTCCAGATCCTTTACATAAACAGCAATATGATCAATTCCCATGTCATGTCATCTCCTTTCATATTGGGGTGAACGGACTGTCCTTATTACTATCATATCTTGACTTCTGCTTGCCTCCTGACGGTATGCTGTAGATACAGCCACAGTATTGCTGGCGATAGAGGCCGTAATCCCTAGATAATTCAAGCGATCTCTTATACCCGTCCTGCTTCTTAAAATCCGCCGGCAGAAATATAACGCCGGCTTCCTGACCGGCTCGCTCCCCGGCCTCATTCAGCCTAGTGGCGTTCTTCAAGGGGCTGACGCTTAAAGTGGTGGTGAAATAATCGGCTCCCATCTCCTTGGCTTTATCCGCTGTCTTCTTAAGCCTTAGCGCAAAACAGCGATAGCACCGTTCGCCGCCTTCCTCACTGTCTTCCGTGCCGGCAACCGCTTCAGCGTAGCGGGCGGGTTCATAGTCGCCGTCGATATATTGAACGGGTAGCCTGCCCGTGCCGGCCGCCGTCTCATTCATCAGACCGATCAGCCGTTTCTGCTCTTCTTTCCTCCGTTGATATTCATCCGCAGGCGCAATATTCGGATTGTAGTAAAAAACGGTAATGGCCAAGAAAGGACTCAGATACTCAAGGACATAACTGCTGCAAGGGGCACAGCAGCTATGCAGCAGCAGCTTCTTGCCGGCCGTGTCCGGTTGGCCTAATATTTCATTCAGTTCTTTTGCATAGTTTCGGTTCCTAATATTCATTGTTCTTAGCTTTAAGCAATAATTCAACCAGAATCAGTACTCCGGCCATCAGGCCGCTCAGTATCAGCAATAAAGCGGCGTCGATCGAAAGATGCTCCGGAAACAGCCCCAAGACCCGCTCCAGCGGAAATAATGAGCACAGATTCACCACAAAGTGAATGACCATCGGGATCCACAAGGAATCATAGCGATACCGCAGCCAGCCCAATACCAGCCCAATCAGGAAGGCATAGCTACCCTGCACCAGATTGCCATGCATGATCCCGAACCCCAGCGCCTGGATCACATTCACGATAAAGAACCGCCGGGAAACCTTACTGGCATAATGCTGTATCACGCCTCGGCAGAGCAGTTCTTCGCCGACCGGGGCCAGAAAAACCGCCGCGAACACGATAAACAGGCTGCCCACTCCGGACTGATCCACGAGCTGGGCATAGTCGTCGATGACGCTGGGCACTAAATAATAACCTACTTCCAATAATTGTATCGTAAAAGCACTTAGCATTATTCCCAGAAAAACCGCCAACACTGCCGGCCAGACATAACGTACCGCGACCCCCGCCTTCCGTTTCGCCGTTGTTTCCCGTTTCTGCTTGCGGTATTTATAACTGATCAAAGCATACCACATCCCAAAAAGGCCGATGCCGATCACATGATAGTTCAGCACACCCAGCGAAGCCACATCCATTAATATGAGATTCAGCCGCTCCGCCAGTTCTTCCTGATTAAACTGTAAGCCGACCGCCGCTGCCCGGATCGCAATAATGAATGTGGTTGTCCACACAAGCTGTAAAACTGCCCATAGCTGCAACGCCATACAGGCCACAGCCGGCAGCGTACTCATCCAGAACCAGCCGAAACGTCTCCAAAAACCTTGCATATTTACTTATTCCTTTCCATTCCAGCAATAGGTACACAGTTTACAACGTTCCAGACCCACAGCCTCGAGCATATCGTCCAGCCGGTGGTAGCGCAGCGAGTCAAAATTCAGTTTTTGCTCGATCCGTTTGACCATCTCCTGATACTCCGGCTGTTCCGGGTCTGAGTAGTTCGTCAGATCCGGTTCTTTATCGCTTCCTATCATTTCCCTGATGACCCGTCTGGTGATCAGTTCCATCTCCGAACTGGAGCGGGAAAAATTAAGGTATTTACAGCTATAAAGCAACGGCGGGCAGGCCGGGCGGATATGCAACTCCCTGGCTCCGTTGGCATATAAAAACTCAGTGGTCTCACGAAGCTGGGTGCCTCTGACGATCGAATCATCTATGATCAGAAGGCTCTTATCCATGATCAGCTCATGAACCGGTATCAGCTTCATCTTGGCGATCAGATCCCGCTGCTCCGGTATGGACGGCATGAAAGAACGCGGCCAAGTAGGCGTGTATTTGATCAGCGGCCGTGAAAAAGGAATCCCGGATGCCCCAGAATAGCCGATAGCATGCGCCACGCCCGAATCGGGCACGCCCGCCACATTGTCCGTCCGGACATCATCCCGCTTGGCGAGGGATGCTCCGCACCGGTATCGCATTTCCTCCACGCCGACCCCTTCATAGGAGGACGAGGAATAACCGTAGTAAACCCACAAAAAAGTACAGATCTTCATCTGCTCGCCGGGATGTGCCACTGTCGTTACCGCTTCCGGGGTAACCAGCACGATCTCACCTGGGCCTAATTCCCTCTCGGCAACATAGCCGAGATTCAGGTAGGCAAAACTTTCAAAAGAAATACAGTAGGCATCTTTTTTGCGGCCGATCGACACCGGCGTCCGGCCGAAACGGTCCCTAGCCGCATAGATACCGTCCGCTGTCATTACCAAGATTGTCATGGAGCCTTCGATCACTTCTTGGGCATGGCGGATTCCCTCGACCAGCTGCGCTTCCTGATTGATCAGCGCCGCGGCCAGTTCGGTGTTGTTAATGTCGCCGCCGCTCATCTCCAGAAAATGTGAATGGCTCTTCTGTAAGATCTCATCGGTAAGCTCCTCACGGTTGTTTATCTTTCCCACCGTGACGATGGCGTATGTTCCGTGATGGGAGCGGATTATCAAAGGCTGGGGCTCATAATCGGATATACAGCCGATGCCGTAATTTCCTTGCATTTCATTCACATCGCGATCAAACTTGGTACGGAAAGGAGCATTTTCAATGTTGTGGATCGCCCGGTCATACCCTTTTTCCGGCGAATAAACCGCCATCCCCGCGCGCCTGGTTCCCAGATGAGAATGATAATCCGTTCCAAAAAATAGATCAAATAAACAATCGCCTTTTGCGGCAACTCCAAAAAATCCGCCCATTATTTCCTCCTGCTGTCAGTTGTATTTACCGATAAATTCTTTTATCCGCTCCCAGTCAGAGCGGAAAATCTCCTCCGGTGTCCCCTCTGCTTGAATCTTTCCCTGTTCCATGAAAATTATCCGGTCCGAAACCTCTCTGGCAAACTGCATTTCATGGGTCACGATGATCATGGTCATGTGCGAACGCGCCAGCTGCCGGATAACCTTAAGTACCTCGCCAGTCAGCTCCGGATCCAAAGCCGATGTCGGCTCATCAAAGAAAAGCAGCCGCGGCTTAAGCGCCAGCGCCCTGGCAATGGATACGCGCTGCTGCTGGCCACCGGAAAGCTGATAAGGATAGGCATCGGCTTTATCCAGCAGGCCAAGCTGCGCAAGCAGCTGTTCCGCTTGTTCATAGGCTTCGGCATGGGGAGCCTTGGCAACGCGGATCGGGGCATCGGTAATGTTCTTGATGACGCTGTAATGCGGAAAGAGATTGAAATTCTGAAAGACCAGACCGAAGTACCGCTGGATTTCTTTCAGCCGGTTCTTATCGGCATAAACGCACCGGCCGTCTTCTTCCCAGGCCGCCTTTTCGCCGAGATAGCTTAAGCTTCCGCCGTCCATGCGCTCTAGCAGCGTAGCACAGCGCAGCAAGGTAGACTTACCGGAACCGGAAGGCCCGATGATGGCCAGTACTTCACCTTCATTCACGGTAAGGGAGATGTCCTGGATCACGGAGAGGGCGTCAAAGCTTTTTTTCATATGGGAGATCTGCAGTAGATTCATAGCGGCTCCTGTAAGGGTTATAAGTTATAATTGATTATGTTATATTAAAGTCGGCTCAACGGTAATAGCTGGTGGCCTTTTCCAGACGTTCCATAAGGACGGCGACCAAAAGATTAAATACAAAGTAAAATAAGCCAGCGACCATTAAGGGCATGATATTGGAAGCTTCGGCGGCGATCTGCTTGGCAAGGTTAAACATTTCAGCGTGAGCCAGAACAAAAGCTAGTGAGGTGTCCTTTACCAGCGTGATGGTTTCGTTAGTGACCGGCGGAATGATACGTTTTATTACTTGAGGCATGATAATCCTGAAAAAAGTCTGACCCTTTCCATAACCAAGTACTTTAGCGGCTTCATATTGCCCCACCGGAATGGATTCAATGCCGGCACGGTATATTTCAGCAAAGTAGGCGGCATAATTTAAGGAAAAGGCAATAATGATAGCCGGAAAGCGAAAACCGGCTAAAGTAAAATTAAATATGTAAAATGGAGCAAAATATACAACAATTAACTGCAGCATCAGGGGAGTGCCGCGCATGACAGCTATGTATGTCTTTGTCAGATTCCTTAGCAGCGCATTGCGGGACATTCTGCCAAAGGAAAACAGAAGACCTAAAGGCAAAGAGAATAGCAGGGTCAGCAAAAATATCTCTATTGTTGATAACAAACCTATTGCCAGTCGCAGCAGCATCGTTGCTATGCTCATCTCTTCGCCTTTCTGCAGTTACAAAAACTTGTCATTGATAATAGTTAGCTGCTATTTCCCTAAGCAGACAGCATCTTCTAGGCCATATTTAACCGCCAGCTCCATAAAGGTTCCGTCGTCAACTATCTCCATAAGGGTTGATTCCACTTGATCTCTCAGCTCGGTATTGCCTTTCAGGAAGCCGATTCCATATTGCTCTGATGCCAGTATTTCCGCAAGCATGGTAAAACCGGCACCACGGTCATTGATCTGTCTTTCCGCCACACCGATATCAATTGCCAATGCTTCGATCGCTCCGGCCTCCAAATCCATAAAAGCCGTATTATAGTCAGGATATTGTACCAGTTCACCGAAGCTGTTCATGAGTTCTGCATTGTCTTCTAGAGCCGTCAGGGCCGAAGAGTCACTTTGGACGCCTACCGACCGGCCGGCAAGTTCTGAATAAGATATAATGCCGGCATCGTCCCTGACCACAAATACCTGGGAACTGTCAACATAAGCCACCGACCAGGTGTATTCATCTTCTCTGTTATTAATTGTAAAGCCGTTCCAGATACAGTCAATGTTGCCTGATGAAAGCTCCATGTCCTTGGCGTCCCAGTCAATCGGCTGCTTCACCAGCTCCCAGCCGTTGCGCTCGCACACTTCCGCTGCCAGCTCCAGGTCAAAGCCAGTATATTCCCCATCATCGCCTATGTAGCCGTACGGCGGGAATCCCGCGTCAAATCCGACCGTAAACGTATCGGTACCGGCACAGCCGGCCAGCAAGGATAATGTCATAATAAAAACTGCCATGAATGATAATAAAACTTTTCGATTTTTCATAACGTCCTCCTTCATAATCTTCCATCATATTTCTTACATTAGCATACTAAAGTCTATCAGAATAAGCATTAACTGTCAAATCTAGTTTCTAGCTTGTCATCCGCTAAATTCCTTTTCATAAGCCGCCACCAGCTTCAGTATCTCGCCGGCGTACTGCGGATATTTTTCCACTAGGTCCTTGATTTCTTCTTGGGCGTTGTGCGCCACGACTTCTTTATTGTAGTCCATCCGCCGCCGCAGCGACTGCCGGCGGATAATCAGATCATGCCGGATCTCCACCATTTCCTTCTTGTCGAGGAGGGCTTTCGTCTGATGGAGCCAGACGGCGCTGTCCTTTACCTGATACCGCCGCAAGATGCGGAGGAGCTCCTGTTCACTGGAGTCCAGTTCCTTTTCGGTCTTCCGGAATATCTCCCGCTCTTCCTTTTCCTCCTGATACTGCTTCCACAGCTGATCCAGTTCCTTGGCGCCGGAGACGGCATATTTGATGCGCAGGTACTCCAGCAGATTGGTATTGTTGATATAGCGGATCTTCACCGTATTGTGCAGCAGGATGATTTTATTGATGCTTTTTTCCACCCGCTTAAGCTCCCGGGCGGAATCAGTATACCGGATAAAAACAATAAAAATCACTACCGCAGCCACAGCTGCTGTCAGCAGATAACCGATCTGTGTATTCATCCGGAACCCGAACTGCAGGATAAGCAGCAAGACAATACACAGAATAACCGCCGTAATGCAGATGATCATCATGCCCCGCAGATCTTCCATCAGCCGCTGCAGCTCATGCTTACGGAAGAGGTAAGCTTCTTTTTCATTACCCAGCCTCTTCATGTCGGACTTAACCAGGGTATGATAGTCCTCGGCTTCCTTGAGCTTGCCATAGCCTTCCTGAATCTCATCTGATAAAGACTCCAGCTTGTGATACTGGGCTTCGCTCATCCGCTCGGTACGCTTCAGATAACCGGACCGGTCTTTTTCCAGCTTCTCGATCCGTCTTGCGGCCTCGTCCAGCTGCTGACGTTCTTCTTCCGGCAGTGCCTCAATCTCCTCCATGTCCTTCAGCGAAGAGGTCACGACATTATACTCGAACTGCAGGCTTTCAACCTCTTTTGTGGCCTCACCGATCTGCTCTAAGCAACTCCTGACATAGTCCCGGCGCTGTTCTTTATCATGGATCTGGACATCGTTCCGGTCATAGACAACCTCATTCCATGCCTCAAACTCATATTCTTCATCGTTATCCCTACGGATCCGCTGCCATATCTTCTTGAACAATCCCATCTTCCCGCTCCGTTTATCTCCAGCCATTCTTTTTGACCCCAATCATTCCTACTACTCCAAAACACTCTCCCGATAACGCCGCTTGATTTCTTCCGCAAGGCGTCCTATCTCCTCATAATAGGAATTGACATTCCCTTCCTCTTTATACATCTTTAAGGCAAATAACCGGCGGCTCTCTTGTGTTTCTTCAAAACTTTCTCCGGCCTGCCCCAGTAATCGCTCAACCTGCAAGGAAAGATTGTGGAACCGTGGCCGGTCGGCAATAAAGCGGATGTATTCCCCTTCTGCAAGCTGCTTCCTTACTGCGCAAAGATATTGGATCCCCGCTTCCTCACTGCCGGTAAGTTCATAGGCCTTAAGAAAGCTTTCCGCTGCCCGCTCAAACCGGAACAGGTGCGCCAAGGCCACCCCCCGGTTATGAAAAACCCGGCCGCCGATCAAAATCTCCCCTTCCGGTATCATATCCAGAATCAGGTCATACTCCCTAAGTGCCAGCAGATACTTGCCGTTTTCCACCAGAAAATCAGCCCGGTTCTTCTTCTTTTCATAACTGTTCAGTCCGACATTGCTTTGCAGGATCTCCGCAATCTTTTCCCTTTCAGCATCTGTACAGTAATTGACATAATCCAGGATGGTCATCACAAACATGCTGGTCGAACCGACCTTACGCAAAAATTCGCCGAGCTTGTGACCGAGCTCAGTCAGCCCACATTCATAAGCCAGCCAGTCCGCCAAGTTCTTATCGACAATATCCTGATCCAAGATAAAAGGGTTGGTCTTAAATAAATAGCAAAGTTCCTCGGCGGAACGAATATGAACGCATAACTTCGGAAAATAATAAGGGGTTTCCGCATATTGTCCGACACACAATAATGGCTTTTTCATCAGCACTCCTATCTGGGGTAAAATTAAGATGTCACATCCAGTTCCCGGACCCATTTTTTGCCGCTGGCCGGAAACAACGCGCCAAATCCCATGTCCGTCACCGTAACCTGCGCCTTCTTCGCCGCAAGCATCCGGATCTGAATTAGCAGCCGCGTTGTCCGCGCCGGCCGTTCCGGCAGCCCCTCCAAGGTAATGATCTGTTCCGTAACCACACCGCCGGTCAAAGAAGTGACAATAAACGACAGCTCATTCCCTTCCTCCATGATCAGCTGATACTGATTGCGGATCTCATACCAATTTACCCCGGCATCCAGAACGGCAAAATAGGACTCTGCCCCATGACGCAAGACTTTCATCCCAATATTGGCCTTCAGCTTATCTTCCCCCAAAAACACCTGAGAAACAGCAATCTCCGAAGGCTTCCGCTTCTCCATCACGCCATGGCAGGCGCCCTTGCTATACATATTATTACCTTGGAAAACACGACGGCCACGGCACAGAAACTTCATAAACTCGCCGGTCCACGCTTCCTTAAAACCGTCGCCCAGCAGAAAAACTGCCGAAATCATCCGTCCGCAACCCAGCTGCTCGGCAATCTCCAGGAATCTTTCGCTCCATTCCTGCCGTTTTTCTTCCGCCAGCCCATAAGTCCTGATGAGATGAGGATATTCCATTTTCTCCACAAAAACCACCATCGGCGTGGTCTTTCGGTTACTCTCCAATACATATGCCTTAAGAAAGACACTATAATCAAATATCAGCACATGCTGATTCCACAGCTCCTTGGGCTGATGCACAATATACTGATAAATACTTTCACGGTAGCTCTGAAAGAAATATTGCTCCGGCAGAAGTTCCAAGCCTTCCGCCACCGCGCTCAGTACCTCAATGCTCCGCATATCTAATTTCTCGACCGTGAACATAATCGCATCCAGATCAGACGGCAGGCTCATTTCCATAGACAGTAAGGACAGGCTCCGTTTCACAAACAGGGTCAGCAACGCCACCGGATCAAAGCCCTCCCCGTCAATCAGGACCGACTCGCCGATCAGTGCCAGTTCAAACAGGTTTTCCACCAGAATCCCTTCTTCCATATCGGCCCACCGCAAGGCTTCTTTGCCATAGGACCATTGGCTGGCGCCGGGTTTCTTGCCCAGCACGGTAGGGATGTTGTACTGCTCCGTCCCCATTACGGCCGAGACGGTTTCCGGCTCAGTGGCGCCGGGCTTGCCGTAGCTGATCTGTGAATTCAGGTTACCTAGGTCATAGCCGATCAGGACTGAACCGCTATTGCGTTTTGGTTTTTTATTGCTCTTTCTGCTTTCCATATCACTTCTCCTGCCTCTGGGGTATTGCCTCTGGGGGCGTCGCCATATAGCCCAACTGGTAGGTTTTTTGCTTATACCATCCGAAATACGCGGGCGACTACAAATTCCCGTTTATAAAACTCGTACATCAAGCTGTCAACCGTCTCATAATCCTGGAGGTTCCTGGCAATCTCGATATCGTTGATGAGGCTGTATTTGGAATCATGGGACTCGCTCACGGCCTCGCTATAGCTGAGGCCGGCACTTTCCGTATAATGTTCTTTTTCATCTTCTTCCTCGGCGATATAATAAAGCAGGCGGTCACCGAAGAACAGCACAAACTGCTTGGCGCATATGCCGCCGTACATATCTTTCATTTCTTCGCGGACGTATTCGCTTTTGTCGCTTCCGTCGCGTTCGATGAGATAGTGAATCACTGCCTTGTTTCCCGGCTTGGCATGGTATTCCACGATGGTCTTGTCGAGGAAGTGTTCCATGAAAGGGAAGAGCGGTATGTATTCTTTGTAAAAGGACAAGGTTATGTTCTGGCTTATCATCTGTTTTAGCAGAAGCTCCAGGGATGGGCGGACTTTGTCCGTGATCTCGCTGCGGTTTTCCGCATAGTACTTGACGAAGGCGTACCGGCAGACGGGATGGAGTTCTTCTTTTTGGTTCAGGAGTTTTTCGGTCTGGTCGATGATGAAATTATCGGTTATTTTATCGTTGACGAAATAATCGTGGGCGCATTGGGCGAGGAATGCCATCTCAACATTGCTCCGGCCGCCGCCGGCTACATAGTCGCGGAAAATCTGCATCTGCTCACCGACAAAGGAGGCGGAATAGAGCATCTGGATGAGCAGTCTTTCACTGAGGTCATAGGTTTCGATGCCGAAGTCGGCAGCGGCTTTCCAGATATTCCGGAGGCGGCGGATCGATCCGTGGTAGTAACGGGCCAGGTAGCGCAGGAGCTTTTCGTCGTATTTGCCGGCATGAAAGGCCATGTGGGCCAAGGTGGTCATGGTTTTATCATCGGTTATGGCATCTTCCGGGATGACGCTGTTTAGTACCCTGAGGATCAGCTTGGCGTCAAGGGCCTTGCTGTTTACCGTGCCGAGCCATTGGTAGGCTTGCTGATAGAGGGAACGGGAGATCATCCGCTTGAGGATTTCGGCATAATCATCGCTGTCTACCTGTGCGGCGGTGAGATGTTCTAGGATCTCATCCAGCTGGGGGATCATGTCATGCTCGTAGTAGTAGCGGATCAGGCTGGACCTGATGGTTTTTTGGTATTCTTCGCTGACGAACTCGGAGTTTAAGAGGCGTTGCATGGCCGATAGGTTATGGGCGGCTACCGGCGCGATTTCGTCGCCTTTTTCGCAGAGCCACATGTCGAAGCCGGTCTTTGCGGTGATGAAGGGGGCGATTAAGCGGCCCAGCTTGTCGGGACGGAGCCATTTTTCGATGATGCAGTTGCCGTCATCAATATAGCGGTTGCCGGCGGCATCTTCCAGGAAAATGTGGAAGTTGCTGCCGTATAGCGGCAGGGAGACTTGCCGGCCGGTCAGGGGATGGGCGGTTTCGGTTCTTCCTTTGTCATATATGACGATGAGCGCACGGGCAGCTTTGCTGGTACAGTCACGCACGGTCACGGTGAACAGGGCATCGGCTAGGCCTTGGGCGGTTGTTTCGTTGATCATTTCGGGGGAGACAAAGTTCTTGTATAGGTAGGCAAGCCATCTGGTGATACGGCCTTGGGACATCTGGCGGACGACAAAGCGTTCGATGGCTTCGCGGTAGCTTTCGTATAGCTCAGGGAAGTCTTCGCGGTATTTGTGAACATAGGCGTAGAGGTAGGCATTATAGCGGTAATCCAGTTCGCTACGGTAAGCAAAATACATCAGAGCCATCTTGGGCAGTTTCTCTTCGTGTTCTAGGTCTACCGACATCATATAGTGCTCAAAGAGGCGGGTCACGCGGATTTCCTTGTCGATTCCCAGACGGTACCAAGTCAGATACTCCGTACCGGTGCGGTTTCCCTTGATGAGCAGGGCGCAGATGGCTTTGACGACCTCGTCGGAAGGAACACTGCGGTAGCAGGCTTCCAGGATGCGCAGCAAAAAGCCGGAATACTCCCGGCAACGGGAAATCAGGTAAACAATCTGGCTTATCAAGCCTTGGTGGACGCTGTCTTTGGCCGGGCTGTTTGTGTCTAGGCAGTCTTTTTTGACCGCATAGGTAAGTACTTGGATCTCGAATTGATCCATCTTCATTAGGAGAGCCGGGTTCTGTTTCAGCAGGTGCAGGGCTTCGATATATATGACCGGGCTGGTACAGCCGCGCATAAACTGCTCTTCTAAGAGCTGCCATTTCCTAGCGGGAGAGCGGCGGTATTCTTCTTGGAGGTAGGTCAGAAGCCAGGCAATCCGCCAGTCGTCGTTATATTGGGTGAAGACTCTTTCCAGCTGAGCGGCGACTTCGTCTATATATTCATTTTCTCCGCTGATCAAGGTGGTCAGGTACTGGTGGTAACACCAGAGCGCCGGCTGCCAGTTCTCATCTTCATTAAGACGGGCGGCGGCATGATCCAGCATCCAGCTGGCCTCGTTGTAGCGTTCGGCGGTAATCAGGAGCTGGGTACGGAACAGCTTGGCAGCAAGATCACTGTCATCGGCGGCAATCATCGCATCGGCCAGAGCGGCGGTTTCTTTCCGCCATGCTGAGGACGAGATTTTCTTGGTGCGGAAGGCGGTGTAGAGGTTCATTAGCTGGAGGATATGTTGTTTTTTCTCATGGATGTGGCTTTTCTTTTGTTTGGGAACGCTGCGGCTGATGACGGTGACCGGTATGATGATGTCGGCATCGGCATTGTAGAGGCGGATCTGGCCGTAATTGCGGCCGGCATGTAACTGATCGGCCGCGATGTAATAGGGCAGACGGTAAAAGTTGCCGAGGAAGTCTTCTTCCCGGATGGTGTCTTTGTCCACGCTCAGGAAAACGCCTTCGGTTTCTATTTGCAGGAAGGTATGGCCCCAGCCGTTGCGGTTGACGGAAAGATAATACTCGGCGGGGCGCTCATGCGCCTCGGTCTTGATCTCGGTCTCGGAGACAAGATAGGTGATCTGCTGTTTTTTCTTAATGGCGAGGAGGAATTCTTCGACGTTCCGTTCATTGCGGTATTCGGTTTTGGCCTGACTGCGGTGGAGGCCGGAAAGTCCCCGGTATATGGGATAATACTGTTTGTCCGCACCGTAAAACAGCTTACGGAAGCTGCTGCTGTAGAATAGGCTCACGGCCTCTTCCCAGTTGGTCCGGGCAAGGTTGGCAAAGTGGAAAAGATTTTTGATGGTTCCTAGGGAGGAGGTAATTTCTTCCGGAACAACGGATATTTTATAGGGTATGGCGTATTCACCGTGATTGGATACGATGACAAACTCGCCTTGGCACACGTCACCTTCGCGGGTGTTATGGCCGCGGAAACGGTAAACAATCTCCGATACGGAACCGGCAAACCGGGGGGTGAGACATTCCATCTCCAGGCTGTCGGTATATAGATAGCCTTCGGTCAGGCGGCAGGCGGAACCGTATATTTCGAAAGTACCTTCGTAATCGGCGCCCGGCGCCAGTCGGATGTCAATCGTGGTACAGGAAAAAGTCAAGACACCGGTATCCGGCTGAAACTCTCCTTCCAGTATGCGGTCGATAATTTCCCTCATTGCTGCCCCCTGATAAATGGATAAGTCTGCGTTCGATATAGTATACCATTTTTTTCTGTCTGTGTGCAAGGAGGGGGCAGGATATTTAAAGGGATATTTTTTGATATTCGTGGTTTAAGATTCTGATGCCATTGGGTTTGGAGTTATCGGCTGATAATCATTGGTGACATCATAGGTATTGTTGTCACTTGTCACTACCGAGCTTTGGCTTTTTGTCTGGCGGTAACCTGTCACTGTTTTTCCGTCCAACTTAGTTCCGACCGGATATTTCATAAACATTTCCTGCATCGTAAGTCCGGCTGGAACGGAAGGCTTGTCGTGGCTGTCCATTTTCCTTATTACCTTAATATAAAGTTTTTAATATTATGTCCGGCGGAAGGACATCGTATACAATCTGTCTTCTATCGTTCTTCGGCGCTAGGATATGTGGCCGCCATTCTGGCGTTGTCAAAATGGAAGTCAAGCCACTCATCCACGACATTCTCTGCTATGGCTCCATCACTTCTGCTATTGTATCTGGCCATTGCCATACTGGAAACTGCGATATTTATCAGCATGAATGCCAGCAATATCCAAGTCAGGGCGACACCGGGCCGTGGCGGGATTTTTTCAATAAGTCTTGAAAAAAGCGGATATAGCTTTTTGATCCAGATCACGGCGACAATACCCCAGTATAAACAAAATAGCAGATTTACCCTGCCGTTCAGATTAAATGGAAAATGACTATAATCCCAAAAGACCTTACCAAAGACTATTTCATGAAAAACACTGCTAAAAAACTCATATATGCCGCCCAGAACGGTTCCTGCCACAAAAATCAAAATACCCGGGCGATGGCGGCACCGGTATAACAAAAGGGTAGCCAAGACAATTGCCAGCCCCCACACGATACTGAAACGTCCCCAGACAACGCTGCTGCGGTTCATCCATACTCCCAGATTAATACGGCAGGAAACCGTCTCAATAATATCGCCTAAGAAGGAACCGATTAAAAAAAGCAGGAAAAGCTTGTAAAAGCTAAGACCCGCGGCAAAGACCTGTGCCTTCTCGGGCCGCTCCCCGTCAAATAAATCTACGTGAGTCCGGGAAATCCGTCTATTTGTAGATTTTATAACCATATAAACCCCGTATTTCAGCATTCCTTTGACAGTCATGCGAGTTATTTACTATTATCTTATGAGACTATCGGATTTTCTCTAAACAAATATGGCGAATTTACTGTCATGATCGGACGCCATGCCGAAGACATGGAAGAACAGAATGTTTGGATCGACTAAGGATATAAGATCGGTTGAAGTGTCAGAACACTAGGTTCGCGGATACTGCCGCAATGCCTCTTTGATACGGGTCAGGGCATCTATCACGCGGGCATCTTCCCGGAAGACCCCGAGAACAATCCGGAAATGCCCCTCGCCGCCGGTTCCGTAATGGATGCCGTCATTAACTGACACCTTAGCTTCCCTTAACAGGTAAGCGACGATATCAGCAGAACTTCCTAATTCCGCCACATTGACCCATCCTAGAAATCCCGATTCCGGCATCAGCATGCTGATGCCCGGAACCGAATTAATGATCTCATAGGCAGCCTTCCGCCGCCGGTCAAACGCCGCTTCAAACTCCTTCATAAAACGGCAGTCCTGAAGCGCCGCCGTCATCACCATCTGGGCAGCAGTGTGGGTCGCTCCCAGCACAGCAACCGCATTGGCAAACAAAGAGTCCATAATCACGTCATGGCAGACCAGATAACCGACCCGGTAACCGCTTAGCCCCATGCCCTTCGAAAAAGAAAACACCGTCACCGTCCGCTCAAACATGCCAGGCAGAGAAGCCGGCGTCACCATCTCATTCTCATAACAAAAGTCTTCAAAGGCCTGGTCACAGACGAGGATCAGATCATGCCCGATAACAAACCGCGCCAGTTCTTCCAACACTTCTCTCGTAAACACCGTGGTGGTCGGATTGTTAGGATGGGTCAGGACAACCATCTTCGTTTTCGGCGATACCCGCTGTTCTAGGTCGTCTATATCAAGCTGATAGCCTTTTTCTTCCCTAAGCGGAACCGGAACTACCCGCCCCCCCATCATGGAAACATTCAATATATTATTGGGGTAGCTCGGCTGCGGAACCAAGACTTCATCGCCTGCCTCAATAAAGGGCAGCATAGCAAAATATAGTCCCGCATCCGAGCCGGGGGTAACCAAGATATTACGCTCCGGATCGACGCTAAGCTGATTTTTCTCTCTTAACTTAGCGGCAATCGCATATTTCAGATCAACATTGCCGACCGGAGCCGTATAATGCGGGGCAATCGCCAACTCCAAAGCAGCCGCCGTAGCTTCCTTAAGATGTTCCGGCAAAGAAAAATCCGGCATAAAAGGATCCGCCCATCCCATCAAGGCAACGCCTTGCCGTTCCAGTTCCTGATAGGCATTACCCACATCGGCTTTTCCCGCCTGCGAAAACAAACCGCCATTGGCATTTCTAAACGCTGCTGTCATCTTCGACTTCATATCCAAGCCCCTCACTATCATACTATTCAGCTAATAACAACACTAATTAATTTAACGCTTCGGCGTACTAAGCCGCCTTAGATTTACTTCGTGTTTTCTTCATCGAATCCCAATACAATAGTCATAACGCACGCAACGGCAAAGGCAATCGCAAAACCGGCCATGACCAGCCACATGTTTTTCGGATCATCACCGATAAACATGGCAAAGTTCAGGAAGGAAGGGCCGCCCATGGCAAAGGCTTTCAGGGCAAATATGGAGGTGAAGGCACCGCCGCAGGCTCCGCCGATCGCTGCTGCCATGAAGGGTTTCTTGTACTTAAAGTTGACGCCGTAGATGGCCGGTTCGGTTACGCCGGTAATGGCGGCCATGGCGGCGGAAGCGGCAACGGTTTTGTTCTTTTTGTTCTTGGATTTCAGCCAGACCCCGAAGGCTGCGCCGGCTTGTCCCATGTTAGCTGAACCGCTGGCCGGGGAAAGATAGTTGAAACCCTGATTGGTAATGCCCTGTACCAGCACGGGAACCATGCCGTGATGGATGCCCAATACAACCATCGACGAATAGATGCCGCCGTAGATCAGACCGGCAAAAATTCCGCCCATTTCAAACAGTGCCGAGACGCCGCTCGCTAACAGGTTACCGACCCAAGTAGCCAGCGGGCCAATTGTCATCAGAGAAACCGGAGCGGCAACCAGTAACGTGAGACAGGGAACGAAGATAATCTTCAGTGCGCCGGGGATGACTTTCCGGAACCCTTTTTCCACATAGGAGGCAAAGAAGACGGCACATACAATCGGCAGCACCGAAGAGGAATAGTTGACGACCGTAAAGGGGATGCCGATGAAGGAAAAGCTGGTCACGCCCTCACTGATCAGACCCGCCCATGAAGAAGACAGCATACCGGCACAGATCGTCATGGCCACGAAGATATCCATCTTAAACTGTTTCGCTGCGGAAGCCGCCAGTAAAAAGGGCAGGAAGGTAAAGATTCCGTTGGCGACGGTGTTGATTACGGTATAGGTGTTGCCGGTATTGTCCAAGCCTAAGACTACGGCAATCGTGAGCACCGCACGGACCAGACCGGCTCCGGCAAGGGCCGGGACGATGGGGTTAAAAATACCTGCGATGGTCTCGAAGAAGCCGGTCAGCAGATTGCCCTTCTTATTTTTCAGGTCCTGCTTGACGGTATTGAGATCATCTAAGTTCTGATCGATCGGCGCTTCCTCGCTAAGGCCCGTATAACGGATGAACTCGGCATAGACGTCGTTGACGGCCGCACCGATCACGATCTGGGTCTGACGGCCCTTGTTAACGACTCCCATAACGCCGCTGACCTTTTTCAAGGCTTCTTCATTTACTTTAGATGAGTCCTTGAGATCCAAGCGGAGCCTGGTCATGCAATGCGTAGCCACGGAAATATTATCTTTTCCTCCCGTGTGTTCTACAATCGCTTTTACTGTTTCTGTGTACTTCATAGTTATTTATCCTCCTCTCTTTGCTCCCCATATTATTTGTACGCTATCAGTTCCATCTCACACAGGACATCTTTGGGTATCTCCCGCACCGCCACACAGGAGCGAGCCGGCCGACCGGGAAAATACTCCCCATATACCCGGTTAAATACCGCAAAATCCTTCATGTCCTTCAGGAAGCAGGTGGTTTTGACAACATCCTCCAAGGTATATCCCGCTTCGGTAAGTATGGCCTTGCAGTTCTCCATGACCTGTCTTGCCTGCCGTTCAATGTCTTCCCCGGCTACCGCGCCAGTGGCCGGATCAAGCGGTATCTGGCCGGATGTAAACAGAAACTGGCCGGCAATCACCGCTTGCGAATAAGGGCCGATGGCCGGCGGTGCTTTTTCGGAAGTTATCTTTGTCAATGAAATTTCCTTCATTCTCCACCCTCCTTATGATGAACTTTATTTTATTTACATCCATCATATCACTAAAATTTATTTCAGTCAATAAAAATTTTACTAATATTTTGAATATTATTCTTGAAATTTTAATTTTTATGTGTTATTTTTGATTTGACACTAAAATATTTTTCATTATATTAGTGAATTATATTTTATGAATCATAAAAGGAGGTAATACATGGCTGAGAAAAAATTTCCCGAAGGTTTCTTTTGGGGCGGAGCGACCGCTGCCAACCAATGTGAAGGAGCCTGGGATGTTGACGGAAAGGGAGTCAGCATCTCTGATGTAATGACCGGAGGCACGCATGAGACGCCACGGCGGATCACTCCGGTTATTGACAAGGAGAATTATTATTATCCTTCCCATGAAGCCGTGGATTTTTATCATCACTATCAGGAAGACATCGCATTGTGCGCGGAGATGGGGTTTACTATCTTCCGGATGTCTATTAACTGGACGCGGATATTTCCGGACGGCGACGAAAGCATTCCTAATATAAAAGGGCTGGAATTCTATGATAAGGTGTTTGACGAATTGCGCAAATACCGGATCGAGCCACTGGTTACAATCTATCATAATGAAAATCCTTTTGCCATGACGGGGAAACACAACGGCTGGGCCAGCCGTGACTGCATCGATCACTATCTGCGGTTCTGCGAAGTGCTGTTCCAGCGTTACAAGGATAAAGTGAAATATTGGATCCCATTTAATGAGATCAACTGTCTGACCACCAAATTGGGGAACTGGAACCATGCCGGCATCCTGAATGAAGGTACGGAGTACTTTACTTCTCAGGTTGATGAGCCGAATGCCCGTTTCGCAGCACTGCATCACCAGTTTGTTGCCAGCGCCAAGGCCGTTCAGCTAGGGAAATCCATTAATCCGGAGTTCTGCTTCGGGACGATGATCTGCCATATAACGGTCTATCCGCTGACATGCAAGCCAGAGGACGTGATCCTGACACAGCAGGAAGATATGATGCGCAACTGCTTCAGCGGGGATGTTCAGGTGAAAGGAGTCTATCCTTACTACATAAAGAGATATTTCGAGAAAAACGGGATTCAGTTCGAGATTACCGAAGCAGACCTAAATGATATCCAAAGGGGCTGTGTTGATTTCTATTCTTTCAGCTATTATATGTCGAACTGTATCAGTTCTGACGAGAACAGCGCGAAGGTATCCGGGAATGTGATGGGCGGGGCCAAAAATCCTTATCTGCAGGCCACCGACTGGAACTGGCAGATTGATCCCAAAGGACTCCGCTATACGTTAAATCATGTCTATGACCGCTATGGTATTCCTGTTATGGTGACGGAGAACGGCCTAGGCGCGAAGGATGTGCTGGAAGCAGACGGGCAGATTCATGATGATTACCGGATCCAGTATATTAAGGAGCATATTGAGCAGATGAAGGAAGCGATCGGCGACGGAGTTGAACTTATCGGCTATACCCCCTGGGCCAGCATTGATCTGGTGAGCGTGTCTACTGGCGAGATGGAAAAGCGGTATGGGTTTATTTATGTCGATAAGGACAATGAAGGAAACGGGAGTCTGGAGCGATATAAAAAAGACAGTTTCTATTGGTATCAAAAAGTGATACAATCAAACGGTGAGATTTTGTAGGGGAACGGTTATTATAAATTAAGGGGTAGATTATGCCAACTAAAGAAATTATCATGACAGAAATTGATAAACAGATTCTAAAATCTATGCAAATCCTTACTGTGGGTCTGGGTGCTTACCTAGGGGCAGGCTGTGAAGTTATTCTTCACAGCCTAGAAAACCTTCAGGCTTCGGCGGTCGAGGTTATTAACGGCCATCATTCCGGCCGGCAGGTGGGCGCACCCATCACCAACCTAGCCTTGGAGATGCTGGAGGACATGGAGCGAAGCGGTGAGAAAAAAACTAAGACTTACTTTAATGTCAATAAGAACGGGATTACTATTAAATCCTGTACCATCCCGGTTATCGGTGAACAGGAGCGGATCATCGGACTAATATGTCTTAATTTTTATATGGATATTGCGCTGGGGGATTTTCTGACACATTTCTTGCCGGATCCCCATCGTGAGCATGAAGGCCCGCATATGATTGAAAGCTTCTCTCAGAATGTGGATGACTTGATTTCCGAAGCAGTTGCCGAGATTCAGAAGGAAATCATGGATGATGACGATATTTCCCTCAATAACAAGAATAAAGAAATTGTGGTCCGGCTGGAAGAAAAGGGCATATTTAATATTAAGGATGCCGTGATCCAAGTGGCTGAGCAGTTGAATATTTCTAAAAATACCGTTTATATGCATCTGCGGAACCAACGGAAACGTAACTAATCAATAACCAACTGTTATGCGAGATGGCGGATTATTGACACAACACCTTATTGAGTATATGTTACATCACTTTGTAGGATATTCTAACGCCTATACTCAAGGAGACTACAGCAAATCATTAAGCCGATAAGATATATCGCTTTTTTAAATATGTCTTGAATGATGCTGTCATAATTTCTGGTGCTAATTTCTTTGTTGTTGTTGACCAATCAATAAAAACTTTATTTGCTCCTTTCATATCTGCTCGGCAGCGAACATTCCCTGACACATCAATTGTTATGATATCCTCATCCAACATCTTATGATGATTTTCGCATAGCCATATTCCATTACTACCGTCTGTTGCATATTTTAGCTTTTGTTCTAAAGTTATACCTGCTTCACGCTTTATCGCAGCAACAGGCCAAATATGAGCACCTTGGATTATTTCAGGTATTTCACACCCACATAACGCACATTTTTTTGCTCCCAGTCTTGCAAGTAAATTGTATATATATCTTGGCGAACGCAAACTATCGTTTCTCTCGAAATTATTACGCTCCATAACGAGGTCTGTCTGTATTATTTTTACATTGCCAAGTGAATTTATCACATTTGAGCATCGTTGTGGAATAGCTTTCAAATCCTGCTCACAAATTTGATATAATTCGATTTTACTGGTTGATATTTGAGAAAAAGCAATACAAAATAAAGTAGTTTCGTATTTGTTAGCTCCGTACGTTTTCCCGAAGATTTGAATTACATGGTTATTGCTTTTGGTTACATACGAGGAATTATTGCTTTGATTTCGTTCCCTATTAATATTCCGTGCTGAAATAACATCCTCTACCGAATTGAATGGATGTAGCGGCTGCGTTAAAAAATCGTTATGATTTAGAAACTTTACCCCTGCGGTAAGCATAAGTCTGTACATAAAATAAAAATAACTTGTTTCATGGTTTCCAGTCGATGGTAAAAAATAGAAGTATATTTGCTTTTGTGGACGCATTTCCTCATAATAACTCATTAAGGCACTCGGTACACTTTGCATACTTGCATTTCGCCCAGCCGATTCTGTGTCAGAAAACGAAATATAGGACACGCCACCTCTATATTGCAGTACGGCCATTCTACCCTTGTTATAACCACTATTGTCAAAGGTGCATGTATATTCGATTTCACCTGTTATTCTTTGACAGACATCTGCTAAAATATGAGGGGTTAAAATATCTTGATATAAATCAGGTCTTTTTTGAAATCTATTTTTAATTGTAAAATGCGGTAAGTTCATCATTTAAAATTAATACCTCCTTGCGAACACCATACCTTCCCTGGCCGGTTGAAATCTCTATGATAGAATAATTGCTGCGTTGGTTTAACCAATCGTGTATATGTCCATTCGTGAGGTGACTGTTTTCTAGTATATATGAAAACATAAAAGGAATCCTCCGTGAATTTAGTTCATCAAGGAATTGAAATAGCGCAGATTCGTGATCTATAGTCCACCCATCAAACCCACGTTTCCCATCATTATATGCCCCACATGTCAATCTATACGGCGGATCGATATAAACGAAAGTATCAGTATCTATGATCTTATCAAGTTCTTTGAAGTCACGGCTATAAAAGACGCACTCAAGTTCCTTGATCCGTCGCGAAAAGCTTATCATTTTCTCTAACACTCTATCATTAAACCAACGATTTCCTACCGGATTATTAAATCCGTGGTCGCCGTTAAAGCGAATTTGCTGCTGAAACCCATAAAGTATAAGGGTGAACAAGAAACGGGGATCTCTTTTTTCAATTTGTTGCGAATTATACGCCTCACGAGCCTTTATATAAGCTACACCATTTCCTTTTTTCAAATCATATTTTTTTGTAATCTTTCGTATATAAAGCAAATATTCATATGTATCATAATCTCTGAACGACTTAATTAATTCGGTTACAAAATAATTAATGTCATTATAAACAATTTGTGTCAAAGGTAAGTTGATTCCGACATTAAAGCCGCCACCAAAAGCATCAACGAGTTTTTTTGATTGTTTTGGTAAAAAATTCTTTATTTCGGGCATCATCTTAGCCTTGCTGCCGACATAGTTTAACGGGCATTCATATACAATTTTTTCTACATCATTTTTCTCAATATAAAACAAATATTCAAAGTGTTCGTTATCTCTGGTCGTTTTCCAATTCCTATACTTTTTATAGGATATTTTTTTGCAAATTAATGAATCAGCTACTCCATATCTCTTTAAGCATGATTCAATAAATTCTTTTGACATAAAGCCATCAGTATTATAGCTAAAAACAATATGTTTTGCCTTTGTTTTTGCAATGATTTTATCGAACAATATATTCGCCTTATATTCCTTTGACCAGTCAGAGCGCATAGGAGTTACAGGTCGAGAACCTGTTATCTTGCTTGTTTTAGGATTGTCATCTAAGACAAGTGTTTCAAGAAGATGATATTGTGTTCCGTACTGATTTTGCGTATAAGGCGGGTCTATATATAAAACATCGCATTCAACTTCAGCAATAATATCTTCAATTCTTCTATTATGGAACTCAACCCCATGATATACTTCAACACATGAATCAACGCTTATGAATTGAATAGGCTTTAACGCTCTTGCATCCCAATTCTTGAGAAACGCACCATACACTCCGGCCGTATTAGAAACATGAGAAACAGATTCAATCAAGCAAGCTAAAAGATATGAATATTCATTATCATTGATCTTATTAGAATCCTTCCACAATTCAATCTGATAACGGAAATAATCAATGCGACTTGCATTCTCTGCGGTAAAGTACATTCTATTAGAACCACCGGGAGAATAATTATTAAAAATAAAACCTTGCTTCATTTCTTTATTATCATTCAGAAAGACAAATGGATCATTATCGAGATTTGCAAAATCGCAACTTTTTGCACATATCTTCCCCTTAGTATAAATAACACACCATGATAGTATGTCATTAATAATTATATCGAAATCTCCCTTAACAGAATCTGCCACAACACCAGAACCACAAAAGGCATCAAAAAACTTAAGCCCTTTTTTATTCAATTCTTTATCTTCTAAAAGGCTATAAATCTCGTGTTTTATAGATTCCTTATTTCCCAGAAAGCGCATTTCTCTTTCCCCTATGTATTGATTTAGTTCAATTCTTCGTTATCTTTTATATCACATCTTATTATGAACAATTGTCACTGAAGTAATCTCCTGTACCGTAAAAGAAATCTATCATATGATACCATAGCGCAAATGAGAATACAAGTGAAAGTTCATATAACAGAAAAATATTTTATATTATAATAATAATCATTATTCCGCCACCGGTTCGGGCGCCGGCTGAACCGTCGCCACGCCCTGTTCATCCAGTACATAAGGGACACCGTTCACATCCACAACCTGACTGCGCAGCAAGATACCGCTGGCATCAAAATAATATTCCTTTTTCTCTATCGTATATAGACCCACTACCAGGTTGCCTTCCGGCGTGGCATAATAGGTCTGCTCCCCAGCATTGATCCAGCCAGTCAGCATCGCTCCGGTAGCTGGGTCATAATACCAGGCTCCTTCCGGCAGGGCGCGGATGCCGCTGTATCTTACGCCGTCGTCGCCAAAAAAGTAATTCTTACTGTCGATTGTCGCCACCCCGGTCAGCATGTGTCCGTCAGTCTTGTCAAAATAGTAGAAGCGGCCGGCTTCGTCACTGTACCATTCCCGTTTCATCACGCCGTCGGCGGCGGGATCATAATACAGCTTCTGTTCGCCGATGGTGACCCAGCCGACGGTTTTCTTCCCTTCAGCGGTAAAATAGTAATCCTTGCCGTCTACGGGGTATTGGCCTCTGGCGGCTCGTCCGTCTTCCGGGGTCAGAAAATAGGTGCCGGACGGATCCGCAAACCAGCCCTTCTGCAGATTGCCTGCCGCATCAAGGTAATAACGGCCTTCCCCATAATCCACCCAGCCCCTCTGCATCCGCCAGTTCCGGTAGAAACGGATATTGCCGTTTCTTTCCAAGAATCCTTCGGGAATAATCAGGCTGGAGTAATCTTTGTACTGATAATTAAAATCCACCCTGCCATTGAAACCGTTTATGTAGGCATGGGACGTGGACTGCCAGAAACTCACGGCGCCGTTATAGTAACAGGCATCATTGTACTGGGCTACCCATTTATCATAATTCACCGTGCCGATCCGGCCTTCGAACCAGTTCTTGCTGGAATAGACCATCGGATAATAACCGGCCGCATCGATCACCGCACAAAATGCATTGGCCATCGCCGCCAGCTCTTCTTTTGATTTATTCCTATGTACAGCGTCCTCTACATCATAGACCACCGGGTAAGTCACGTTCTGGTCCTTTATCCATTCCAGCACCAGATTGGCCTCGTTAACGGCCTGTTCCACATTGGTGGCGTATGAGTAGATATACACTCCGGTGCGGATGCCGGCATTGTTAGCATTTTGGATATTAGACAGAAAATAAGGATCTATCCCGCTGTTGGTGCTGCCTACCTTGATAAAAACAAACTGTACGCCAGCTGCCGCCGCCGCCGGCCAGTTCACCGCCCCGTTATGCTTGGACACATCCACGCCCGTGGCAATGGCCGAACCTGGCCCCACTGCCGCCAGTGACGACATCGCCGGCATCATAGCCATTGCGACGGTCAGGATAAAAGCGGCAGTTACTTTCGTGAATCTTCTGATCATTTTCATTTTACGTTCCTCACTGTATTATTCTTATCGGATAGCTTGCTGCATGCTGATATCATAGCATATCCATGCAAAGGATGTAAATAAAAGAAATTTCCCATATAAGCTGTAAGCCCGGGAATGTTATTGTTCAGACATAACCGCGGGGCTTTTTGCGCTGTTTAACTTGCCGGCCGGGATAGCGAATCGTCAGATTGCCCGGGTCTCATCGGCTCCGGGCAATCTGACGATGGCCGCGGAGCCAGTCATCTTAAACTTTTGATTTCCTTTAAAAGCAGCTGTTTATTACTAAACGGCTCCCCTTTACTGCAGCTCCGCCAGCCTGGCAACCGCCGTATAGATATACGATATCTTATACCATGTCGGATAATCCACGCTCCCCGACTGCGGCATGTCAAAAATACTCTGGAACTTCCGCACAGCTTCCACCGTCTCCGGTCCGTAGGTGCCGTTCTCGGCCACCCGGGGGATTGCCGGATAGGCGACAGCGATCCGGTTAAGCTGATGCTGGATGACCCTGACATTTTCCCCCGACGAACCGGTAGACAGGTCATAACCCGGCCACGAGGAAGGCACGCCCGACACTCTTTCGGCGGTGTTGATATACATATCGTTTCCATAGAAATTCCGTAATATCTCGATTGCCGTGTAGCCGGCCTCGCCTAGATCCTTTGAGCCCCACTGGCTGAGACCGTCGCATTTCACTTTATCCCCGTCGCAATAAGCGGCCAAAATAGGCTGTCTTACGCCCGGCCTCGACAGGTAGTTGGCAAATACGCTGTCCACTAGGTAGTCAATATTGCTGTATATATTCCTTTCATAGATAAACTTATGGTCATATGCCGTGGTGCTGGTAATAGTAAACGGATAGCCCTGGCTCCTGTACCACTCGGTATATACCCGGTTCAGGGTAAACGACATGATCGCCAATATGTTTGCGTAAATTGTAGTTTCCGGCCATGTGGCATAGATCTCGCTTGAGGCCACATTTTTGACATAATCCCGGTATAACACATAGTAATTCTGGGCTGCCGTGTCACTCGGCGGCCCATCGTGGACGACGACGTACTCGGGAACTACCACCTGCGCCAAGATGATTTCCCCGCTTTCATCCACCGGCTTGATCTCCTCTTCGGGAATCTTGGGCGGATAATCCCCGTACAAGGTATGCGGCGGTATTGCCACTGCTTCTCCCCTCTGCTCCGTTTCCAGCCGATGCATCGTGACCGGCTGAATCGCTTTTGTTTCCGGCAGGATCTGCGCGCCGGATATCAGCACCGGCTCATATCCCGGGGCATTGACCTCGATATTACATTCGCTGTAGGGCTGCTCCATCGACGGCTGCATGCTGTAGTCTATCGGGGGAGCGGGCAGTTCGATCTCTTCCGTCTGCCCGGAAGAATCGGTGGTAAGCTCTTCTATTGTACTGTCTGGTTCTCCGGTAAAGGAAATGGTGATAACGGCATCCTGAATCGGGAGGAACCCATCAGATGAAGTTACATTGATCTGTAAGCGGCCTTTTTCGTTAGGCATAAAATACCTCTGCATATATATTTAACTTATACTATGCAGAGGTATTTGTGATTGTTATATATTGATGTATTGACTGTTAATGTTTATATTTCATATGGCCTTACTTTGCCAGTAGCAGCATGATGTCATTGCTGCGGGCGATAAACCGGCTCATGGCTTCCGCTTCCAGCGGGGCGTGCTGGATCAAGGCCAGGTCATATAGCTGCTCGCAGATCATCCCGACATTTTTGTCGTCCTGGTTATTCAGCACATGCTGTACCAGCGGATGGCCGGCATTTAAAACCAGGGTTTCGCCTTCTTTACCGTACATTCCCATATCCATGCCGGGCATAGAGTACATCTTCATCATGTCCTGCATCCGGCGGCTTTCTTCCGACAGGGTGATCACGGAGGCAATCTTCTTGTTCTTAAGTTTCTCCACCTTGACGGTAATCTGGTCTTTTTTCAGGATCTTCTTCATGATCTTGGCGACTTGTTCGGCCTGTTCTTCCATTTCTTTTTCAGCCTTCTTGGAGGTCTTGGCCTTAAAGCTGTCAGTCAGGTCGGCATCGATCCTCTGGAACTTGATGCCTTCGTTCTTGGACTCCAGCTGGGTTACAAACGGCTGATCAATATTATGTGTCAGGATGACGGCATCCATCTTTGCCGCTTTGAACATCTTAATATACTGGCTCTGCTGCAGCTCGTCGGTAACATAGTAGATCACTTTTTCCTTTGCCTCGGCTTCCTCCTCGTCATCGTCTGCGACGATGGGATTGCCTTCATCATCGACGATCTCGGCTTCTACAACCTCAGGCTTGTCAGTGGCATCCCCGCCGGCAGCGACAACTTCTGCGTCAGCATCTTCCGCAACTGCAGCGGCTTCTTCACCGGCGGCAGGCTCTCCGACAGCGGGCTCAACGGCGGCAGGTTCTCCGGCAGCAGGTTCTCCGGCGGCAGCCTCGCCTTCTTCGGTTTCGTCGTCGGGATCGACCTTGTTGACCTCCAGACATTCCGGCAGGGTCAGGTAGTTGCCGTCCAGGTTCTTAAACAGGATGTAGTCGGTCATCTTAACGCAGAACTTGTCATCCTTTAAGCAGCCGAACTTAATGAAGGGGCTGATATCATCCCAGTATTTTTCATAGGCTTCCTTTTCTGTCTTGCACATGCCGGACAGCTTATCGGCCACTTTCTTGGCGATATAGTCGGCGATCTTCTTAACAAAGCCGTCATTCTGCAGGGCACTCCGGGACACATTAAGGGGCAGGTCGGGACAGTCGATGACGCCTTTTAATAAAAGCAGAAACTCCGGTATTACTTCTTTGATGTTGTCGGCGATGAAGACCTGGTTGTTATAGAGCTTGATCGTTCCCTCGATCGATTCATATTCCGTATTGATCTTGGGGAAATAGAGAATCCCCTTAAGGTTAAACGGATAGTCCATGTTCAGGTGGATCCAGAACAGCGGCTCCTTGTAGTCCTGGAACACACTGCGGTAAAAAGCTAGGTAGTCTTCCTTGGTACAGTCGTTCTGATGACGCATCCACAAGGGATTGGTCTCATTCAGCAGCTCAGGGCGTTTAGCTATCTTAAGCTTAAGCCCGTCCTCTTCCTTTTCCGGCTTGATCTCTTCGATCACCTTATCAGTGTCCAGCTTTTCCTCGGCGTTGATAGTCTGGGTATCGGTGGTGTCCTTCTGAGACAGATATATTTCCGTGGCAACAAAGGAACAGTACTTTTTGATCACTTCCTTGGCCTTGTATTCATTGCAGAATTCTAGACAGTTGTCATTTAAGAACAGGGTGACGGTCGTCCCGACTTCTTGCCTGTCGCCGTCTTCCATCGCAAACTCGGTGCCGCCGTCACATTCCCAGTGTACCGCTTTGGCGCCCTCCTGCCAGGAAAGCGAATCGATATGCACTTCGTCAGCCACCATAAAGGCTGAATAAAAGCCTAAGCCAAAATGGCCGATGATCTGGTCTTCATTGGTCTTATCCTTATATTTTTCGATAAAGTCGGTGGCCCCGGAGAAAGCGATCTGGTTGATATACTCTTCCACCTCGTCGGCGGTCATCCCGACTCCGTTATCGGTAAACGTTAAAGTCTTTTCGGCCGGATTGACCATAACCGAAATCTTCGCCTGATAACCCTCCGGCAGGGCATATTCCCCCATCATATCCAGTTTTTTCAGTTTGGTAATGGCATCACAGCCATTGGATATCAGCTCCCGAAAAAATATGTCATGATCCGAGTAAAGCCACTTCTTGATGATGGGAAAAATATTCTCGCTGTTAATTGATAGGTTTCCTTGTCTCTTTTCCACGATAGTCACTCCTTTTCTTATTAATGTTACTAGATATCAGTTACTCTTCCCCTTTTTTTAACGGCACTGCGTACCGTAAGTCCTGTGGGAATAAATGCTGTCCGCAAGTCATAATCTCTGTATTGAATTGTAATTCCGCTGTCAGTAAATGTCAAGATGAAATTAGCACTCATACGTCCTGAGTGCTAGTAATTGGCTTGAAAGCCTTTGTTTCCGCGACTTTTCACATTTATAAAATTTTTATAAAAATAAATATGGGGAACACAGTAACATTATCCTGCACCAAAAAACGTCTCGTAAACATCGAAAAAATCCTTTGTCGTCACTTCATCGTGATGGATAAAGGACACTCCGCTCCAGAGTTCGTCATTCAGGTTCTTCGTCAGCGTTCCGACAAACTCGTTGTACACCTGGCCGAACACTTCCTCCCGGCGCTCCGCTACGATCCTGATCTTGTTGGCATCGGTCTCTTCCCGGTTAAAAGTATTCATGCACTTAATGATATGATAGCCGAAGCTGGTTTCCACGATGTCGCTGACCTGACCCGTTTCCAGCAAAAAAGCGGCATTTTCAAAGGGCGCTTCCATGTCGCCTTTGCCAAATGAGTACACGGCCTGATCGTCCTCGCTATATAGCATGATCAGTTTTTCAAATTCTTCCCCGGCCTCTATCTGAGTCATGATCTCCTGGATCCTCGCAAGCGCATCCGCTCTGGCGCGTTCCGTGTAATCGACCTTTTTGCCGGTGCCATCCAGCGCATAGGTCTTGATCAGGATATGCTGGACGGTTATGGTCCTAGCCTCGTCATCGCTGATCTCCGGATTAATATCTTTGATAATATCATGATAGACCTTATCAGCCAAGGCATATTCGGTATAAAGCTTTACGATGACCGCTTCGGTGACGCCCATCATTTCTTTTTCTGTCTCATTAAGCGAGTTATAATAGGTCTCCGCTGCCTGCGCCGCTCTTTCCTGTTCTTCCGGTTCCAAGGCAATCCCGTTTAATTCACCCAAGAGGTTCATCGTCTTTATCTGGGCGATCTGAGCCAGAGCGGTTTCCTTGACGCTCTGTTCCAAAGTAATCCCGTCAAAATCAATTTCCCATATCTGGCTGCCGTATACACTCTCATACTGGTTCTGCTCATTGGTCAGATACACTCTCATCTCCGGCAAGGTGCAGGACATCTTTTCGATCCGGAAGATCTCGTCCTTCTCAAAGCCGGTCGTCAGGACTACCTTCGTATCCGCCTCATCCCGCCCGCACCCAGACGGAACACTTAACATTATGACACACAATATTATTGTCAATAATCGTTTGCTTTTCATAGTTTCCACTTTATTAATCTGCCTTTATCTGCTGCCTTTATCTGTTGCCGGTAAGTGTCAGGCCGGTGCTTCCGGCCCTTACTGCCGGTTTTCGTTACGATGGGCAGCCGCCCGCCGTATGCTCCTTGCCACACAGATCCCGTTGGCAGATGCCTGCTGCAGACCTCTGGTAACACCGGCGCCGTCGCCAATAGCACGGAGTCCTTTGACACTAGTCTCAAAGTTCTTATCGACCACGACTTTATTAGAATAAAACTTCACCTCCACGCCGTACAGCAAGGTTTCGTCACCTGCGATGCCAGGTGTTATCTTATCTAGCGCCAAGATCATTTCTTCGATATCCACCATGATACGGTGTGGAAATACCAGCGACAGATCCCCGGGCACCGCGTCCTTCAGGGTAGGGATCAGGTTATTGCGGCAAAGCCTTTCTTCCGTCGTCCGCCGCCCTCTGCGGAAATCGCCGAAGGTCTGGACCAGTATCTTGCCGCCGCACAGCATATTGGACAGCTGGGCGATCTGCTTGCCGTATTCGATCGGCGTCTTAAAGGGCTTGGTAAAATTCTTGCTGACCAAGATGGCAAAATTGGTATTGTTGGTCTTGAACTCGCCGGATTTATAGGCATGTCCATTTACCACCGCCAAGCCACCCTCATAATATTCGGTTGCCACCTCGCCGGAAGGATTGGTGCAGAAGGTACGCACTTTATCGTCAAAGGTAGGGGTATGGTAGATCAGTTTCGCCTCATAGAGGTTTTCGTTCAAGAACTGCATGACCTCGTCCCTTACCTCGACACGGACGCCCACGTCGACCGTTCCCGGCGTGGTCTCAATACCGATCTCCCCGCACTTGTCCTTAAACCAGTCAGCCCCTTCCCGGCCTACCGCCGCGACTATTTCCGCGCCGTAGAAGGCTTCGCCCTTGTCGGTGACCACTCCGACGGCCCGTCCGCCTTCGATAAGCAGCTGCTCTACCTTGGTATTAAACATAAGCTCTACCCCGGCTGCTTCCAGATGATGTTGAAGCTTGGAGTATATCTTGTAGCCCTCTTCCGTTCCGAGATGCCTGATCGGACATTCGACCAGTTTTAAGTTGGCGTTGATCGCCTTTTTGCGTATATCGCGGATTTCTTCCGCCTTGTCGATGCCATATACATCGGTATCGGCTCCGAACTTCAGGTAAATACTGTCGGATTCCTGGATGAGCGCACGGGTCTCCTCATATCCCAGAATCGCCGGCAGATTGCCGCCCACATCCGGAGATAAAGAAAGCTTTCCATCCGAAAAAGCTCCGGCGCCGGCAAAACCGGTAGTGATCGAACAGGGGCTGCAGCCGATGCACCTTTTGGTGGTGCGCTTCGGGCACTGCCTTTTTTCGATGGAACGGCCTTTTTCGATCATCAGCACCTTCCATTCCTTATTCTTTTCTTTCAGCTCATAAGCACAAAATATCCCGCTTGGACCGGCCCCGATTATGATAACATCATATTTCATCTTACACCCCATGTATTTCTAAAGACACCGCCTGCGTCAGTGCCACCTTGTCACCGTATTATTATAGCGCACTTGTAACCGCAGGGTCAAGCTGTTCTACGACTGCGGGTAGATGTAAACAGTTGAAAATTATCACTTTTTGTCATTTTTTCATATATTATACTATACTATACTGAAAGGATTGGATAAATGATCAAAAAAGCACTCGCTATTATCTTGATACTGGTACTTTCTTTTTCAACGCTGACCGCATGCATTCCCAGTACCGATGACCTGGTCTCCCAGATTCAGGAGGAGTTCAGCTCCCTGGTCAGTGACGCGGCTGAGATAGCCTCCATAATTGCATCTGCCCTTGCGTCAGGAATAGACTTGGGCGGAATTGTGGGCGAATTTCTCACCATTATGTCGGATATCACCAGCATCAGCCTTACTGGGATAGGCGAACTGAGCAGCTCCGCCTTGAACTCAGTTCGCGATACGATCAACAACTTGACCGGCACTTTGCTGAGCCTGAAAGTCAGACTGGAAACCGCTATCGGTATTAGGAACGCCTCGGGAGAAGAAGTTGCAACAGATAGTTCCGCTCAGATACTTTCTGAACTCGCTGATATAAAGACTGCCCTGAACGAACTGAAAAGTATGGTTGAACTGCTGACCCCGGCTGAAGCGGTACCCTAAATAGATTTGTCGCCATAATCTATGCGCCTCTGTAGCTATCTTACAGAGGCGCGATTTTTATTCCTGTTCCCATATCACTTGGGCTACCGTTTCCCCGTTTCTGTCATACCAGCAGATCCCATCTGTCAAAAGATAATCTTCCCCGGTCAGTATGCTATTACAGAAATCGGCAGCACCTGTCAGTTTCCTTACAAAGGCCATCCCCGCTCCGATAAGCCTTGTGTTATGCATATCCGAACCGGCCGTCAGTGGCAGCTTATTCTCGCGGGCATAGGCAACTGCGCTCCGATTAAAATCTTCATGGTCAGAATGTCCGCCGGCCTGGAACCGGTTATGATGAGATCCGTTGATCCCTTCAACGGCATCCACATATTCGGGATAAAGCCGGATCTTAGGAATGTAGCGGGCATCCCGGAAAGGATGGGCATGGACCACGATGCCGCCGGCGCTTTTGATGATCCGGTACTGCTCGCTGACAGAAGCCTGCCTTAGCTCCGGGTGTTCCTTTAAAAATGTCGGGGTAATGCCGTAGATCAGGAACTCGGTTCCGTCATAACCCGCCTCATAGCCCCAGAAAACCGCCAGGCCGTTTTGCTGTCCCCATGCCCTAGCCTCCTCATACCCTCGGACAAACCTGTCAACCCACTGGCGCCACGGCAACTGCCTTTGTACTGCCGTATTGCCGCCCCAGTTGTGTTCGGTGACAAAGATGCCGGTATATCCGGCCTCCTTATAGGCCATGGCCATCTCTGCCCCGGTATTGTAGGCGCAGATACTGCCATTGGTGGTGTGCATGTGGGTTTCATATAGGTATGGGTAGTTTTCGGGCAGTCGGAGCTTGGACATCGGGTTTCGCTTTCTTTGGGTGTGGTTGACTGGTCAGATATAATCGGCAAATATTTCCGACAACTGAGAATGATGCCTCACCTTATCAATGTGGATTGCCGTAATAAAAACATCTTGCATTGCCTGCCTCCAATTCTACCGTCTACATCGATGCCTACAGAACCTTATCCTAAAACTGCAGTTTCTCAAAATCAGCCACCTGGCGGATGACATCGGCGCACATCTTCATCAGCTGGACGCGGTTCTCCCGAACGGCGGGATCCTCGTCCATAACCATGATTTTATCAAGAAACTGGGCAATCGCATCGCCCAGCTGTTCCAGCCGGTCAATTGCATCTTTAATATCGGCAGCCGCAAGGTCACTGTTTATTTCCGGCAGCAGCCTGCTGATCCTTCCGTAAAAGCCCTCTTCCTCGGCAGTCGCAAACAGGGCGGTATTCACTGTTCCCTCCGCCTGGGCCTGGGCCGACAGTTTGAGCGGCCGCAACATATTGGTGGTGATGGCGCCCAGCTTCTCCCGGTCATATTGATTCAAGGCTTCACAGCGTCGCAAGAAAGCCTGGACGTCTTCCATCGCGAATCTTAAGCAGGCTTCTATCACGTCGAAACGGCAGCCCTTTTCATCCATCATCACACGCAGCCGCTGGTGAAACGCTTCGGCAAGAAGGCTGCTCACGTCATTGGGACTGACCTCCATGCGGCCAGCCAGTAAGCTGCCGCTTTCCCTGAGCAGCCCGGCGATGCTGAAAGAAAGCGCCTCGTCCGCCATCATCACCGACAGGATGCTGATCATCATCCGGCGCAGGCCGAACGGGTCTTTCCCGCCCTTGGGCATGATGCCGATCCCGTAAGAGCCGACCAGCGAATCAGTTTTATCGGCGATGCTGATGATCTTGCCGATAGTATCTTCCGGCAGGCGGTCGCCATAATAGCGCGGCAGGTAGTGGCTTTCGATCGCTTTATAGACCGCCGCTGCTTCCTTATCCTCACAGGCGTAGATGGCGCCCATAATCCCTTGCAGCTCATCAAATTCATTGACCATCGAAGTATTCAGGTCGGCCTTGCATAACATTACTGCACGGTGCAGGGTCTCCATAAAGACTTCCTCATTAATGCCTTCCTTCCGACAGACTTCCTCATGATTAAGCTGGGCGGCCATAAACCGTGATAAGGCATCGATCCGCATGACCTTTTCATAGATCGTGCCCAGCTTGACCTGATAGACCACCGTCTTCAGGCTGTCGACATAGTCTGCCAAGCATTTTTTCCGGTCTTCGTCATAGAAGAAACGGGCATCCTTCAGTCTGGCCCGCAGGACTTTCTCATTGCCCTTAGCGACAGTCTCCATGCCGTAATCATCGCCGTTCCGCACGCCAAGGAAGCGCGGCACGAGCTTCCCGTCCTGATCATAGGCCGGGAAATACCTTTGATGATCCTTCATCGGCGTTACGATGGCAGGGGTCGGCAAGGATAAGAATTCCTCATCAAAATGACCGATAAAAACCGTCGGGAACTCCACGATATTGATGATTTCATCAAGCAGTTTTTCGTCCACCGGGACGGATAAGCCCTGCTCCTTTTCGATCTGGCTGATCTGGGAAAGAATGAGCTGCCGGCGTTTATCGGGCTCCACCACCACCTTGGCGCTTTCCATGACCGCCAAGTAAGCCCCGGCCCTATCCACCGTAAAAGACTGATTGGCCAAAGTGCGGTGCCCGTAAGTCACCACACCGGAAGCAAGTCCTTCGATCGCAAGCGGCAGGTGCTCATCGTTGTAAAGAGATAATATCCATCGGATGGGACGGGAAAACATCACATTGTAATCCCGCCAGCGCATCGATTTGTCAAAGCTGGCCTTAGTGACCCAGTCCGAGGCGATCCGCGCCAGAATGTCTTGGGAACAAGACCCGGCGACATTTTTCTCCAGCATAACGACATCGAACTTACCGTTATGCCTGACTATGATTTCGCTCTCATCTGCCGAATTCTTTTTTAGGAAACCTAATAAGGCCGGCGTCGGCTCATCGTCCTGATAGGCAATGGAAACCGCCGGCCCGGAGACCGTAACATGCTCCTCCGGCAGGCTATCGGCAATCCCGTCGATAAAGACGGTGATCCGGCGCGGCGTAGACCAGACATGCAGTTCAGCATAGGGCAGTTTTTCCTTTTCCAGCTCGGTCTTGACTGTCTCCTTAAAAGCCTTGATGACCCGGGTAATCTGTTTGGCTGGCAGTTCCTCCACCCCTATTTCAAGGAGATATGTATTCCTATCCATTGACGACACCCTCCTCAAGTTCATTATTATTGTTATTAGCAGCCATCGCAAAACCCGCCGCTTTGCGCTGCTCAATATAAAGCGCGGCAATATTATGCGCCAATGCCCTTATCCTTCCGATGAACCGCACCCGCTCGGTAACGCTGATGGCACCGCAGGCATCCAGCACATTAAAGGAATGTGAGCACTTAAGCACAAAATCATAAGCGGGGACGACTAAGCCTTCCTCGGAAAGTCGCGTTGCCTCCGCTTCATATTTATTAAAGAGCTCAAAAAGCAGATCGGGATTCGATGTCTCGAAACTATAACGGGAGTTTTCAAACTCCGGCTTCTTAAAGATGTCGCCATACGTGACTTTTTCATTCCACTTGATCAAAAAGATATCGTCCACATCCTGCAGATACATGGCGATACGCTCCAGCCCGTAAGTAATCTCCGACGGAACCGGGCGACATTCAAACATGCCGATCTTCTGGAAATAAGTAAACTGGGTGATTTCCATGCCGTCTAGCCAGACTTCCCAGCCCAGACCCGAAGCGCCCAGCGTCGGCGACTCCCAGTTGTCTTCGACAAAGCGGATGTCATGCTTCCGTGGCTCAATGCCCAGCTCTGAAAGACTGTTAAGATAAAGGTCAATGATATTATCCGGACTTGGCTTCATGATGACCTGAAACTGATGATGCTGGTACAGGCGATTGGGATTATCGCCGTAGCGGCCATCCTTGGGGCGACGGGAAGGCTCCACATAAGCCACGTTCCAAGGCTCCGGCCCCAGCGTCTTGAGAAATGTGTTAGGATTCATCGTGCCGGCCCCTTTTTCAATGTCATACGGATATCCAAGTAAACAGCCCTGAACACTCCAGTACTTTTGCAGTTTAAGTACGATGTCCTGAAAATAATAAACTTTATTGCCCATAGTATTCTCTCCATTCATAAGTCCCGACGTCCGTAACACGGTTCCGTCCGGTCATCGAAAAGTATACTATTTTTACTTTATAGTGTCAATCCTTTTGCCCGCTTTCGGGCGCAAAACACCGCGCGGAACCGGTTTATTTCCGTTCCGGCATATGGCCGTGATTGGCGGCCGATGCCAGCAGATGATCCCGGTACTGCAGATCTTCGTTGCAGATATGGGTTATCCACCAGCTTTTTAGAAAATCCAATAACTGCCGGGGATCGTGATTCATCAGGCTCTGCCTTCCGACATATGCCAGCTGCTCCAGCAGTTCATCATGTAATTCCCGGTGCCTTTTGGCATGGACATAATCAATCTGCTCCATAAAGGTCTCCTCCAGCTTAAAATGGATCTTCGAGTAGTCGTTCAACATATGAACTACCGGCATAAGCATGCTGTCGATAAAATGATTCTGGATGCCAAAATGTAAGGAATTGATAGTCGTGACGATTCCCCGGTGCTGCTCGTCGAGGATAGGGATGCCTAAATTGTATTTGTCGTCCCATACAATCAGCATATTATTGTGCAGTTGGATCTGCGATGCCTTGTGACTGATGTCTTTATTCTGCATCATTATTCTTTGGTAACCTCCTGTCGTTCTGACCCGGCCGGGTATTATTTTATCGGTTCCATCCGACGTTGCCCGCTCACGTTCAGGCACATCACGCCTAGGTTTTTATTGTCCGCCGGCAACATCCAGATATAGTTATCGTCATTTTTCCGGTCAACCATGACTGTTCTTCTGCCCTTCGTATCCCGGTTGTCGCTATAGTACTGGAAAACACCGTCTTGCGCCGCTGCGTCCCATTCCTTGACATTATTGTCGCTGGATAATGTCGTAATATAAAAATCGCCGTGATACAGCCCGCTATGATAAGTGCCAATCAGGTTGCTGTTGTAAGCAAGACCGTCCTCAAGATTGTGCATATTAAACTCAAAATGCTCCGCCCCGCTGCCTTCCGGCCGGTCGTCGGCCCAGCCGCCCGTATAAAAATGATAGCTGTACTCATCCCTGTTTTTCTGCACTTCGTAGATATGATAATGCAGGAAGGTTCCTTCCCCGTTCCTTTTTCCATCCTTCCAAGATCCGTAATAATAACAGTGGTCTGCATAAACAGCAATCCCCTGTCCGTTCGGCACCCCGGCAACATCGGCTTCCCCATAATAATAATAGTCATCCGTGCCGGTCAGGGAATAGGACATGGCCTTATTGTGTTCCAGAAAAGCCAGCTCAGTAATCGCCCGCATATTATTATCGTCCCAGTAATACTGGATCTCGCCCAGCTGGCTGTCGATCTCAAACTCGACATTCTGATATATCGGAGCCGGTGACGCTGAGGTTCCCGGAGCAGACGATGTGCCTCCGTCGGCCATGTCCGGCCAAACGGTTACCTCACTGTCGTCACCGTCATCAGGTGCGGCCGTGCTGTCTCTGCTGCCCGCTGTGTCTTCCGGCAGCTCTCCCTGCCCGTTCATATCCTCTGCCGCCATATCCAGCCGGCTGTTTTCGCCCTCTGTCTGGCCCCTGCTGTGTTCCCGGGTAACCTGTATCGTTATGAGCAGGAGTATCAGTACCGCTCCGATCTGTACCATGGCTATAATCAATCTTTTTTTCATCTTTTGCTCCCATCGGTATGTCTTTGATAATTATACTTACTCATTTCAGTTAGTAATACAATTATGAAAACAAGTTCTCCTACTGATTTTATATCAGGTGACCGACTTTGAAAAGCTTAACTACCAAAAAAAATAAAAATTAATACGTTATTAATAATATCATAAAACAAATTTAAAGTTTCAGCCCGTCACTTTCTTCCGCATCGAAAGCAGGATCCGCTTTTCCATCCGGCTTACCTGCACTTGCGATATGCCCAGCTTCCCGGCCACTTCCGTCTGCGTCTTGTCCTGAAAATACCGCAGCTGAATCAGTTCCCGTTCATTTTCCTCCAGTTCGGACAGCAACTGCTTTAACAGCAGCCGGTTGACGATATGCTCCGACTTGTCGGGATCGGACAGCTTGTCAGCCAGATAAATCTCATTGCCGTCGGCCTGGTACACCGCCTTATTGATCGATTCTACTTCTGCGCCGGCTTCCAGCGCCATCATGATATCTTCTGCCAGAAACCCGGTCTCCTCCATCAGCTCCGATAAGGTAGGCTCTCTGCCGTTAAGCTGCTGTAGCCGCTCTGAAGCCTGTCTTAACTTATAGCCGTTCTCCTTAATCGAACGGCTGACCTTGATCATGCCGTCATCCCGTAAAAACCGCTTGATCTCTCCGCTGATCATCGGCACGGCGTAGGTGGAAAATTTCACCTCATAAGAGCAGTCAAACTTGTCGATTGCCTTCATCAAGCCGATGGTCCCGATCTGCAGCAGGTCTTCCATTTCACAGCCTCGCCCCAGAAAACGCTTTACGATATGATGCACCAGCCCCAGATTTTTCTCTATCAGTACTTCTCTTGCTTCTTTTTCTCCTGCCTGTGAGCGTTCAATCAGTACTGAGAGTTCTTCCATAGGCTACTCCTCATGCTCGATCCATGAACTGACCCCGACTTTTTTCTTCATCAGCACAGTGGTTCCGTAACCCGGCTCGGAGATTACTTCCAGATCATCCATAAAAGCTTCCATGAAGGCAAAACCCATTCCCGACCTGTCCTGCTCCGGCTTGGAGGTATAAAGCGGCTCCATGGCCAGTTCTATATTGGCGATCCCTTTTCCTTTGTCCCAGACTTCCACATGAAGAACATCACCCTCCAAGACACAGTGAATAAACACCTTTGCCTTCATTCCCGCTTCTTCCCCTTGGCTTTCCATCTTCATCCGGTACTGCTTAAAGTACTCTTCGTCATAACCATGAATGATCGCGTTGGTGACAGCTTCCGATACGGCTGTCTTAACATCGGAAATCTCCTCCAACGTCGGATTCAGCGGGGAAAGAAAAGCGGCAACGGCCGTTCTGGCAAACGCTTCATTGGTGGAAACCGCGTCAAATTCTATCTGCATCTCATTGTGTTCCTTATCGTTCCGCTTACCATAAGCTTCCCGCTCCCGCATTTTCTGGATTAAAAATTGTTCCTCTGTTTTACTGTTCATTTGGCTCCTCCACTTTTATTTACTCTTGCTATTCCCGTCATCCTGGTAAGTCCCTATTCCATGATTTCAATGATTTTATGTAAGCCAGAAATCATCAGTGTCCGCTTGATCCGAGAATTGGTATTTATTGTATAGACCTTGCCGCCAAAAAAAGAGATTTTCTTGTATCTCCCCATGATGATCCCAATACCGGAGCTGTCCATAAAAAGGGTGTCCTCAAAATCAAAGACAACATTCCCGATCTGCTCTTGTAAAATAAAGTCATCCGCTATCCGGCTGATGGCCTGGGATTTGTGGTGGTCGATCTCTTCCGGCATCTTCACCATCAGGTAATTATCTATTACCTTAAAGTCATTCAAACCTATTTCCATGCAAGATACTCCTTTACCGCTATTATCGTCATCTACCGCAAGCAAGAAGAACATAGCCGACCGCTATGTTCTCCTTAGTAGTTTTTATTTCATTTATCCGATCGTTGCTTATCCCTTTATTTAACTTATCCGATCGTTGCTTATCCGTTTCCTGATGTGCTGATCTCCGCCAGATAGCTATCCGCTCTATTGGCCTTTTCCGTATCAGGGAACAATTCAATCACTTGCGCATAAGCCTCCTTGGCCTTATCCGTCTCGCCGGTCTCCCGGTAAGAATTGGCCAGATAAAGCAGCGCTTCGCCATTTTCCCGGTCATATTGGAAGGCCTTTAAAAGATTCGGAATCGCTTTATCGTACTCTCCCGCCCGATAATCGGCATGGCCGGCTTCATAACAGATCGCCCCCAGCGGTTGTCCGACTGCCCCCAGCATGCTCTCGTACAGATCAGCAAAGGCTGCCGAAGACTGCGCAATCTCCTCCAAGGTGATCATATCCATATAGCTGGCGATCCCTTCCAGATCCTCCGGATTCTGCAGATATAGGCTGGATGCCATCAGCAGGTTGTCAACAGCCGCCGTATTACTTTCGGCTTCTTCATATTCCGCCACTTCCGCCGCCAAGCGCTCGTTCTCCGCCGTCAGGACATTGACATTCTGCTCCAGTTCATCGATCGTGGCTGTTTTGGTGTCCATCTCTTCGCTTACCAACCGGGCTTTATCTTCCGTCTCCGCCTTGACCTTCTGGATCTGAGCCGGCAGGATCAGGCTACATGCTATGGCAAGTCCGATCACTACCCCGAGCCCCATGTTGAATAACGCTGACGCCCCTTTGAGATCCCTAGTCTTGCCCGGCTGAATAATGGTTTCATTGCCGCTCTGGTATCGGATGGCTTCTCGTGAACTCTTCTTCCTAGCCACGCCTCCCTTTACGGCTTCCTCCGGCATCGCCAAGTTATTTACCTCCTGCAGATAACGCAGGGTTATGGTGTTATTGGTATCTATCTCACTGCATTTTAGCAGCTCGCTCTTGGCTCCTTCCCAGTCTTCGGTACTGATATATAAAAGTGCCAGCAGCTGATGAGCCCGGACAAACTTGGGATTATAAGAAAGCACCTTTTTCAGCTGGATAATCGCCAAGTCTTTGCTATCCTGACAGCAGTAAGCCAGCGCCTGGTTATATTTCTTGATGGTCTGGTTGATAGTGTCCAGCCGGCTCTGATTCGTCTGGATCATCGTGATATAGTCGTCGGCAATGTTCTTCTGGGGGCGGATATTCTTACTGATGACCCACTCGCTTAAAGCCGCCACGACCTCGCCCATTTCAAAATAAACCAATCCCAGCAGGTTCCTGGCCTCGATATTGTTCTTGTTGCATTTCAGGCTCTGACGCAGAACAGCGGCCGCGCCGGATAAATCCCGCACCGTTGCCTTCTCCAGCCCGACATTATATAAACGGTTGGAAGCGGATAGTATCTTCTTATATAGGGAAACATCCGCTCCGCAGCCGGTACAGAAATCATTCTCTGACAAACGGCGTCCGCATTGGTAACATACCATGATATTTCTCCTTATTCTTCTGAATCGATCTCAATATCTGCCTTCTTAACCATCTTGATCAATATATCGGTCATGTCCGTGAGATCCTGATTATATATGGCCTCCTCAGCGTCTTCAACCTCAAGGCTGGGATGGAATTTCTTTAATTCATCCTCAAAATTTATCATAAGATTTTCTCCTTACCGCGTTTTATCTGTCCTGCCAAATAAAGGGAACCGGTAATATAAATCACATCTTCGTCTTTTTTCTTCCGCCTCAGGGCGGCAAGCCCTTCATCGGCATCCTCATAAATAGCGGCCGGCAGTTCCCCGCCCCCGTCAAATGCTTCCGCCAGTTCTGCCCTAGATAAGCTGCGGCTATTCTCCAGCGGCACCGCGGCAGCTTCGGCAAACAGCCCCGAACAGATCAGCATAGCGGCCATACGGCCATATTGCTTTTCCCTGACCCCGCCAAACAATAGAAACCTTTTTCCCCGGCAGCCGTCGGCACGGACAGAATCCAAAAAAGCCCTGATCCCGTCTTCATTATGGGCACCATCCAAAAATATCCCTGCCTCAATCTCTTCCATACGGCCCGGCCAAGCGGTTTTTAACAATCCGACCCGGACATTATCCCAGGAAATCCGCCTATCTTCCAGCAATTCTGCCGCCCGGACAGCCAAAGCGGCGTTGCCCGGCTGATACAATGCCGTGGTAGACAAGCATAGCCTAACATACCTATCATAACGAGAATGAAAAGAAAAATCAATGGTTTTATTTTCTATTTCATTTATTTTTATGTCGGCTGGCTGAACCGGAAAAAGGTGACAGCCGGTTTCCGCGGCAACCGCTCGCAGCTTACGGGTAATTTCTTCTCTTTCATCCCATATCACCACCGGGACTCCTGGCTTCATGATGCCCGCTTTTTCACCAGCGATTGCTGCCAAGCTATCGCCCAGATATTCCATATGGTCGTAGCCTATCGGGGTAATGACGCCGAGCTTTGGCGCAGTAATCGCGTTGGTGGCATCCAGCCGGCCGCCCAGGCCGGTTTCCAGAATAATGTATTCGATGTCATGCTTGGCAAAAACATTCATGGCCATAAAAAAAAGGAATTCAAAAAAGGTCGGGCAGAAAGCGGCGTTGCGCTGCTGTGAAAAACGTTCGGCGGCTTCCTTGACATCACGAAAGGCGGCCGTGAATTCATCTTCTGTTACCGGCCGGTCCCCGATCACAATGCGTTCGCGTATCGTGACCAGATGCGGCGAGGTAAACATCCCAACAGTGATTCTCGCCTCTGTAAGGATACCGCGTAGATAAGCGCAGACACTGCCCTTTCCGTTTGTACCTGCCACATGGATGATGTGCTTCTTCACGCTAGGATCACCCATAAAGGCAAGGAAATCGCGGATGTCCGCCAGGGTATATGTTGAACCCGAGGTGGTATGTTTGTGGCTTGTCTTGGGGATATTGAGGATATATTCTACACATTCGCTGTAGGTTATCTGGGTCATCCTTTTACTGTCATCCTTCTGCTTTATCGTTCTACTTTATTCTACTTTATCGTTCTACTTTATTCTACTTTATCGTTCTACTTTATTCTACTTTATCGTTCTATGGTCATCGTCATATTGTGCCAGCATCATCGGCTCCGGTTCAGTCGTCCGAAAATAAGTGCAACTAAGTTTCTCACCCAAAGTATCGGCTGCTCCCGTGCCGCCATCAAGCGCCATCCATGGCGCGTGATGCCTTGGGCGGCCATCCTTGGCCGCCCATCACTGTTATTTTTAGTGAGAAACTAAGATGCACTAATTTTCTCCCGGATTCACCTGATCCGATGATGCTGGCACAATATGACGATTCGGTATTCCAACTGGTGGTTTTTAGAAGGTCAGGTTCATTAGTTTTGGCGGAAGGAAAAATATTATATAATAATAGCTATATTATACGTGATAAAAGATTAGCTCTGTCTTGTTCTCATTTACTCCGACAACAGCGGAGGGATCCTTCATTTTATTATTTTCGCAGTTGATAAAAGTGAGCTCTTGGTTCTGGGTGACATCAAGGGCTTGTAACTGATTATCAAAACACCAAAGTGACTGCAGCTTAGTGTTATTGCTAACATCAAGTGAAGTCAGTTCGTTAAATCCGCAGGAAAACCAGAGCAGCTCAGTATTCTTAGATACATCAATAGATGTGATTCCATTGGCATCGCAATAAAGAGATTGCAGGTTGATATTTGCGGATACGTCTAGATAAGGGATTTGGTTATAACTGAGGTTCAAGTAAGTAAGAGCCGTATGGGTAGATACATCCAGTTCAGTCATTTGGTAATTATTGCTACATTTCAGGTGTGTTAAGGCCGGGTTATTAGATATGTCAAGCGATGACAGCCAGTTAATGCTGCAATCAAGATAAGACAGGGCTGTATTTTGGCTTATGTCAAGTGAAGTCAGCAGATTGTGGGGGCCACAGGCAAGGTGGGTCAAGACCCTATTGTTTGACAGATCAAGAGAAGAAAGCCGGTTATAACCGCAATCAAGGTATGTCAGAGCCGTATTTTGAGAGACATCAAGCTCCTCAAGCTGAATATAGCGGCAGTCAAGATAGGTCAGAGCCGTGTTTTGGGAGATATCAAGGGCAGAAAGCGGATTGTTATTACAGTCAAGGTACGTAAGATTAACATTGCTGCGCAAATCAATTGATGTGAACAGGTTACCGGAACATGTCAGCTCAGTCAGGGCTATGAAGTATTCAATGCCTGTCATGTCAGTGATTTTACGTTTGTCAATAACAAGAGAGGTTATCTCCGCTACGTCCTCTTGCATTATGTCACCTTCTGGTTTGTTGATTATCTCCCGTACAGCTGACTCAAAATTTTTATCAACAAAGCTGACGGTTTCTACTATATCAGTTGGTGTTGCTGCCAGTGTCGTTGGGGTTAATACTTGACCGGGTAAATCTGTCGCTGCCATAGATTGCAGTAATATGTCATCAGAGCTACTCTCACCGGTATCAGACAATCGGCTACTACAGGCCGTAAGTGTCAACATTGCAATAATAAAGAAAAATCCAATACCAAAAGAATTTTTACTCACAGCTTTAATGATTCCTTTCGTTACATAAGTTTTCCAACCGTCAAGTTGCGATACCGAATCGACATATTGCCTAGGCATCATCGGCTTAGGTGACTTGCGAGAGGAAATTAGTGCATCTTAGTTTCTCACGTCAAAACAACCTAGCTATGGCCGGACACGGAGGTCCGGCCAAGGCTTCACGCGCCATGGATGGCGCTTGAACGCCGGTAGCGGCCGCAGCCAAAACTGCAAGGTGAGAAACTTAGTTGTACTTATTTCCGGGAGCCGGAACCGGAGCCGATGATGCCTAGGCAATATGTCGATGACCCTCCAACGGCAATACGCCAATGACCCAAAACGGCAATAATCCGATGACCCTCCAACGGCAATACGCCAATGACCCAAAACGGCAAAATCCGATGACCCTCCAACGGCAATACGCCGATGACCCAAAACGGCAATACGTCGCCTGCCCACCTAATGCACAATAACGCTCCCGACAATCGCCCCCCCCTGTGCAATATAATTCATAAAACTGGTATTCTTCTCAATCGGCATCTGCAGTTGTGCCACACAGATAACTGTCCCGCGGTAGATATTGCCGTCGATGCGGATCTGAGCCCCTTTTCCCCTCTGAATATAAGCTTGGATGTCCTGCTGGTCACTGACAAGTATCGACAGTTCCTCGCGCAGCTCCTTTTCCTGATTCTTGGCCCTCAAAGCCGATGAGTCCATCGTCTGCACCTTATCGCCATATATGGCCGTCTTTTTCTCGATTTCCTCCAAGGTCTCCCGCAGTTCATCAATATTACGCCTGACCTGTACTTCCCGCTTTTTCAGCTCCATGCCTTTGTCAAACATATCCGCTTCACAGCCGGCATGAACCACGGTTCGGGTTTCGGCATCATTGCCCACAGTCACCGTGTCGATCCCGAGCAGGCCGTGGGTGTAGCCGCCGACGATGATACCTCTCTTCCCGGACAGCTTGACCATGCCTTCGGCCACGATACGGGAGTTCATGATGCTATCGGCGACCACATCGACACCGGCCGTTACGATCGTCTGCTCAATGAACTTGGCGAATACGCTGCCCCTAGCGGATACCTTGGCACGCTGCTGCCCCTGGATGCCCCGCTGCATTATGATGTCGCCGCCGGCAAACAGGGAGGCCGCTTCGACAGAACCTCTAATTTCTATATTTCTTCCGGCACGGACTAATACGCCGGACAATACGTTGCCGTTTATTACTATGTCACCGAAAAATTCTACTTTGCCGATGGTCAGATCCACATCGCCGAATATTTCATGGGTGCTCTTGATATCAAGCTTACCGTCGCGCAGTTCGACCTTGCCTTCTTTTTCCGCGTAGTAGATATCTTCAGTATCTCTCCTGCTGATACCGGCTCCTCGGAGTATCGGCAGTTCCTTAGCCACTGCCACTTTTATGAGATTGCCCAGTATATCGCTGCCATCAAAACCTTGTCTGGCCGGACGGTAGGTTGCAAGCTTATCCCCGACACGGACATTGACTATCTTATTGACCGCCGTATAGTCAACCGTTCCGTCTTCCATGATCTGTGGGCCTTTTACTTCGGCATCAAAAGTATATTCAAAATAACCGTCCTCACCTTCTTCCGGCTGCCGCCCCTCGGCAACCACGATCTCCCGGCAGTAAACGCCCTTGTTGGCCATAGCGGAGATGTTGGATTCATGGTATCCGAAGACAATTCCGCTCCGCTTTAGATAGTCTTTGATTTCCTGCTTGCTATATTTGATATCTCCGGATTCGGGAGGCATTAAATATAACCATGCTCTCATACTGTCTTCTTCAATCTTGGCATAAGACCGGTTGATATCGAGTCGTGGAAGCATGGTATCCGAGGAAGCCTTATCCATAATACTTTCCGTCGTGGCCGGATCAGTGCCTTGCGGAAGCATGCCGTCATTGTCCATGAAATTCTCCTGCGTTGGCAAAATAGATTTTAGCACCAAAGGGATAGCCCTTACTTCATTTTACCCAAATTTCTTAATTGTTGCAAGCGCATCTTGACCTGTTCACTCATCTGCCGGTATTTCAACTGCTTTTCTTCTTCTGCCGCCACTTTATCCGCCGGAGCCGCCGAACGGAACTTTGGATTGGCCAGCATTCCGTCAACCCTGGCAAGTTCACCTTCAAGGCGTTTCTGCTCTTTGGTAAGACGTTCAATCTCTTTAGCGATGTCAACTAGCTCGGCAAAGGGAATATAGAGAGACGCATCGGCTATTACTACCGAGACCGCATCCTCGGGTATGCTGGTTTTATCCGTTTGCAGATAAATATCGGAAGCATTGGCCAGTGCCGCAAAGAAAAGGCGGCCTTCGGTAAAAATATCCCTGACTTCCTCTTTTTCGCTGACTATATATATGCTGGATTTGCGGCGGGGCGGGACATTCATTTCCACCCGGATGTTCCTTATCCCCCTGACGGCTTCTTTGATGGTCTCGACTTCCTTTTCTTCATGGGGATAATTCCACCCCTCCTGATACTCCGGCCAGCGCGAAATCATGATGGATGCTTCAGCGGGCTTTAGGGTACAGTATATCTCTTCGGTGATAAAAGGCAGGTATGGATGGAGCAGCTTTAACACTCCGGTGAGAACTGTGGTCAGGGTCCACAGGGCAGTTTCACGGCCGGAATGACTGCCCGCATCCTTAGGTTCAGGAAGGCTGCCGTCTTCGGCCTGGCCAGTTCCGGCATAAAGCCTTGGCTTAACCATCTCAATATACCAGTCGCAGAATTCGTCCCAGATAAAATCATATATCTTCTGGGCAGCGATGCCCAAATCAAAGTTTTCCATCTGCTCGGTGACTTCTTTGACCAGACGGTTGTATTTGGACAATATCCATTTGTCTACCGGCTGCAGCGCGTCGGCAGGAACGGATGCTGTTAAGAAAGCCGATGCTGCTGCCGGAGCGGCTGTGTCTGCCGTTGCTGCTGCCAGAGAGGCGGCATTGCTTATGTCGTTCATATTCATCATGATAAAGCGGGAGGCGTTCCATATCTTATTGGCAAAATTACGGCTTGCCTCGACTTTCTCCATATGAAAACGCATATCATTGCCCGGAGAGTTGCCGGTAATCAGGGCAAACCGCAGCGCGTCGGCCCCGTATTTATCAATGATTTCCAAGGGATCGATGCCATTTCCCAGCGACTTGCTCATCTTTCTTCCCTGCGAATCCCTGATCAGCCCGTGAATCAGAACCGTATGGAAAGGTTTTTCTCCCATGTGCTCGTAACCGGAGAAAATCATCCGGATGACCCAGAAGAAAATGATGTCGTAAGCGGTGACCAGTACGTCGGTAGGATAGAAGTACTTGAGGTCTTCGGTCTGTTCCGGCCATCCCAGGGTCGAGAACGGCCATAGGGCTGAGGAGAACCAAGTGTCCAGGGTATCAGGATCCTGCTCCATATGTTCCTGCCCGCATTTAGGGCATCTTTCCACCGGCTCCGGGCTGATCACGGTCTCGCCGCACTGGCCGCAGTAATAAGCCGGGATCCGGTGCCCCCACCAGAGCTGACGGCTGATACACCAGTCACGGATATTGTCTGTCCAGTTATAATAGAGTTTTTCCACCCTTTCCGGCACCAGCCGGATCTCCCCGTTCTTGACCGCTTGTATCGCCGGCTTGATCAGTTCCTCCATCTTAACAAACCACTGCTGCTTGATAAGCGGTTCTATGGTCGTATTGCAACGGTCATGGATCCCGACGCTGTGGGCATAGTCTTCTGTTTTGACCAGCAGATCCATCGCGGCAAATTCCCGGACTATGGCTTTTCGGGCTTCCTCACGGGTCAGACCGGCAAAACGGCCGCCGGCTTCGTTGATGGTGGCATCGTCGTTCATAATATTGATCACGGGCAGCTGATGGCGTCGGCCCACCTCGAAATCGTTGGGATCGTGGGCGGGGGTGATTTTAACCACGCCCGTTCCGAATTCCATGTCAACATAGTCGTCGGCAATGACCGGGATAGCCCGGTTTATTAAGGGCAGCATGACCTTTCTGCCGACTAGGCCACGGTAACGAGCGTCTTTGGGGTTGACGGCTACAGCGGTATCGCCCAGCATTGTTTCCGGGCGGGTAGTCGCAAAGGTCACAAAAGTGTCCTTACTTAGGGAACCGTCAGCTTCGATCAGAGGGTACTTCATGTGCCAGAGATGGCCCTGCTGTTCCTCATGTTCGACTTCGGCATCGGAAATAGAGGTGTTGCAGACCGGACACCAGTTAATCATCCGGCTGCCTTTGTATATATAGCCTTTATGGTACATCTTGCAGAAGACTTCATTGACGGCTTTATTGTTTCCTTCATCCATAGTAAAACGTTCACGTTCCCAGTCACAGGAAGAACCGAGCTTCTTAAGCTGTTCAATGATGCGGCCGCCATATTCCTCCCGCCATTCCCAGGCGCGGCTGATAAAACCTTCGCGGCCCAGATCATAACGGTCAATGCCTTCTTCTTTCAGTTTTTCCCGGATCCGCAGTTCCGTGGCAATACTGGCATGATCGGTTCCGGGCTGCCATAGGGCATTGTAGCCCTGCATCCGCCGGAAACGGATGAGGATATCTTGGATGGTGTTGTCAAGCGCGTGCCCCATATGAAGCTGGCCGGTGATATTCGGCGGCGGGATGACGATGGTGAAAGGCTTACGGGCAGGATCGGGCTCGGCGTGGAAATACCGCTTTGCTACCCATTTCTGGTATAATTTTTCTTCCATTTCTTTGGGGTCATAGGTCTTGGCTAGTTCTTTGCTCATGGTGATTTCCTTTCTTGGTCAATGAGATTGTATCTAATATGCTCTAAAGGCCGCTGACTGGCAGCTTTCGTTTCTTAGAGCAAAAAACCCCTTACCGGTTTCGGCAAAGGGCGTGTTATTGCTGCTCTTTCTATTAAATATAGCTGTCGAAAAAAGCTTTGTCAAGGAGATTCGCCCCCAGTCTACATTGCCATCTGCATGGCGGAGATAATCTCCGGATCGTCCTCAATAACAGTGATGTTCAGCACGGTGGACAGGTCGATGTCTTCGCCGGGCATATTCTTGCCGTTCTTTGATTCGACCACACGCACGACCGGCCGGAAGGGAATCCCTGGGTTCTGCTCTTTTACGATGGCCATGCTGCCGTCCGACAGAATCAGCGGATTACCGTTGGGATATATCGCAATGCTCTGGAAAAAGTTGGCGGTCAGCTCGGCATCCAGTTTTTCCACTGCATCAGCCATCAGGATATCCGCCGCTTTACTTGGCGTAAAGCTCTTACGGTAACAGCGGTTCACGGTCAATGCGTCGTAAACGTCCACGATTGACGCAATCCTAGTCAGATAATTAAGCTCGCCGCCGCTGGCACCGTTTAAGTAGCCGGAACCGTCCAGACGTTCGTGGTGGCTTAAGGCGATACGCCTGGTCGCTTCGGTAAGAAGCGGATCCTTTTTCAGGATGTCATAGCCCAAAACCGGATGCTGCATAATATGGGCAAATTCATCATCAGTAAGCCGCTCTCTTTTGTACAGTATCTTCTGGTCAAGGGCAATCTTGCCGATATCGTGAAGCAAAAGCCCTTGGGCCAGATCGCGCTGGGAAATCTCGCTCATGCCCACCCGGTTGGCCAATATCAGTCCATAGACTGCCGTGTTTACGCAATGTAGCAGGGTTTCATCCTTGGAACTGCCGATGTCATGAAGGCTGACGATGATATTGGGCTGGCCCACAATCTCTTCTATTAGATGTGACACCAGTTCGGATAATCTTTTACTTTCAAGGCTGCCGCCTTGCTGAATATGTAAAAAGGTATCTGTTAATGCCTCCTTGCATTGTTTACGGGTTTCTTCCGAGATTGCGTCGGGTATTTCGATACCTTCACTGACTTTATCATCGACATAAACGGTGTCGATGCCCAATTCACTCAGCTTGTTGATATAGCGGTTCAAGTTGGCTGTGCCTTTTCTAAGCAGCATAACAGCTTCGCTATATATGGACTTACCAAGTTTCATATCTGGAGTTAGCATCATTAAAGGGATTCTTCTCATACGCTTTACCTTCTCGTCAGCTTTATAGCCTATTTTCAGGAACAAAATAACTAGTTCGTCATACATCAATATATTAACATAAATACACTGATAAATAAATAATAAAATGAAATAATTAATAATAAATTATCGGTTTTGCACAAATTTACGACACAAAATTGACAATTTAGTATAAATCCTTACCATTTCATACCCTGCTTCGGTAATCGCATCAGTCAATATTTTGTCGGATAGAATTATTTTCGCTGTAAGC
>DBDG01000041.1 GCA_002293475.1 Lachnospiraceae bacterium UBA938 | reverse complement strand
ACTCGCCTTAGAACATTTGAAAAAACAAGTTTATGGTGGCATGAGTTTGAAAAACTTACAGAAACTTGCTGGTTGGGACTCATCTTTCTTAGAAAGAGTTCTCTTTGCGAGTGAGTAAAGTAAATGCGGTGACCCTGATTTGCCCGCATATTTTTATTGACAAACGTCCCGCACCTGCGTATAATTGTTTAAGTGTGGTTATGTTAGCTTCTATTGCATATTCCATAAGGAGTTCCCTCATGTTAGTGAATTTACTTGATGTTCTGACATCGGAAGGTAAGAAACGGATAGCACGGGTTCCGGTTGCTCTGGAACAGGCAGCTTACGGCGGGGCAGTTTATCCCATTACCAACAGCTCCGAGGCCGAGTTTGTTTTTACCAATATCGGGATGAACAAGGTGCTGATCGAAGGGCAGGTCGAGGCGTTGCTGGAGATACCCTGTGACAGGTGTCTACAGGCCGTGGCAGTACCGCTGGAACTGCAGTTTACGTACCGCGCGGTGCTATCTGAGGAGATGCCGGAGTTTGAAGCTAAAGAGGCTGCCGAGGAAGGGATACTCTACGTGGAGGGCGGCCAGCTCGATGTAGAAGAATTAATCTTCCATGAAATCATCTTAAATCTGCCGTCTAAGGTGCTGTGTGCCGAGGACTGTAAGGGAATCTGCCGGGAGTGCGGGCAGAACCTGAATGAAAAGGAATGTGGCTGTGATACTTTCATACCGGATCCACGGATGGCGGCGGTCAAAGATATCTTTTATACACATAAGGAGGTGTAATAATGTCAATCTGTCCCAAAAATAAATCTTCCAAGAGCAGAAGAGATAAACGTCGTGCCAACTGGAAAATGAGCGCCCCGACTCTGGTGAAATGCAGCAAATGCGGAGCTTTGATGGTGCCTCACAGAGTATGTAAGGCTTGTGGGTCTTACAATAAAAAAGAAATTATCAGTATGGACTGATCCTATGGTTTCAGTGTGAATATGATGATATGAGACAGCCTCTTGCTTGCGGAACAATTGTTTTGAAGCCGGAGGTTATCTTTTAGTTAATGTTGACGTTGGTATTCAGAATTAATTTCACTGTCTGAGCAGATCATTTCTAAAAAACTTGATTTTTACCAACTGGTTTAGTATAGTAATCTTGTGTTGTATAGCATGCTGAATAGGCAGTTGATAGGCTGTTGATAGCAAGTTGTAAATCATGTTGTAAAGTATGTTGTAAAGTATGTTGTAAAGCGAGGAAGCATCCCGGTGAGGGGATTGCGTTAAGATTGAGGGAGGTCATTATGTCAGACAGAATAAATGTCGCTGTAGATGCCATGGGCGGAGATAATGCCCCGGCAGAGATCGTCAGGGGGGCTGTGCAGGCGGTCCAGGAATCGGCCAAGGTTAAGGTCTATCTGGCTGGCGTGCAGGAAGTGCTGGAAAAGGAACTGGAGCAATATACTTACGAACGTGACCGGATTGAAGTGGTAAATGCCACGGAAATCATTGAAACGGCGGAACCGCCGGTGCTGGCGGTCCGTAATAAAAAGGATTCTTCTTTGGTGAAGGCCTTGAATCTGGTCAAGAACGGAACCTGCGACGGCTTTGTTTCGGCCGGAAGCACCGGCGCGGTCTTGGTCGGCGGCCAGGTGCTGGTCGGACGTATCAAAGGAGTGGAACGGCCGCCGCTGGCTCCCCTGATACCGACCGAAAAAGGGGTGGCTCTGCTGATCGACTGCGGTGCCAATGTGGATGCCCGGCCTTCGCATCTGGTGCAGTTTGCTAAGATCGGATCGGTATACATGGAAAACGTGGTCGGCATCAAAAACCCTAAAGTGGCCATCGTAAACATCGGTGCCGAAGAAGAAAAGGGCAATGCCTTGGTAAAAGAGACCTTTCCTTTGTTGAAGAACTGCCCGGAGATCAATTTTACCGGCAGCATCGAAGCGCGGGACATCCCCAGCGGAGCCGCCGACGTGATTGTCTGTGAAGCTTTTGTGGGCAATGTCATCCTGAAGCTGTATGAAGGCGTCGGAATGTCCTTGGTCAGCATGATCAAAAAAGGCCTGACAGCAACCTTCCGAAGCAAGATCGGCGCCCTATTGGTTAAACCGGCACTGAAGCAGACTCTGAAAGGATTTAGTACGGAAGAGCACGGCGGAGCACCGCTTTTAGGGCTGAATGGACTGGTTGTCAAGACGCACGGAAGTTCAAAAGCAATCGAGATCAAAAATTCAATCCTTCAATGTATACCCTTTGCCGAACAGAAGATAAACGAAAAAATCAAAGAAAAAATCACGCTCTAATGATTTACCAATAATAAGCTCATGGAGAACGGACATGGAATTTGAAAAACTGAAACAGGTGATAGCTGAAGTGCTGAATGTCGATGCCGAGGAGATAAAGATGACGACCACCTTTCTGGATGACCTGGGAGCTGATTCCCTAGATATTTTCCAGATTATCATGGGGATTGAAGAAGAATTTGATATTGAGATTCCGGCCGAGGAAGCGGAACATATCACCACCGTAGAACAAGCCGTCAATCTCATTAAGAAGTCAAGGAACTGACAGTCAAAGCTTGCTCATAACGATTGCTAATCAGGAAAGGATGTGACGTGTACGGATGACAGCAGACAGGACAGCGGAGCTGGAGCAGATAATAGGATATCAGTTTAAGGACAAATTGCTGTTGAGACAGGCCGTGACTCACAGTTCTTTTGCTAATGAACAGAAGATCAACCGTTACCCCAATTATGAGCGTCTGGAGTTTTTGGGCGATGCGGTGCTGGAACTGATTACCAGTCAGTTTTTTTTTGAGACTTACCCGGACATGGCTGAAGGGCAGATGACGAAGCTACGCTCGGCGGCGGTCTGTGAGCCGTCGCTGGCCCACTGTGCCAGGGATATCGGGCTGGGAGCTTATATCCTGATGGGACGGGGCGAGGAAAATACCGGCGGCCGTAAGCGGGATTCTATTATCGCGGATGTGATTGAAGCGATCATCGGGGCAATGTATCTGGACGGGGGACTGGAAGTCGCCCGATGTTTTATAAATAAATATATCCTGTTTGGCTTGGAGGACAGGCAATTATTTCACGACAGTAAGTCGATGATACAGGAATATGTGCAGCAGGAAGGTATCGGGAGCCTCCGCTATGAACTGGTGGCGGAAACCGGGCCGGAACATGCCAAAGAGTTTTATGTGGAGCTATATCTGCAGAATGAAAAAAAAGGCACCGGCATCGGTAAGAATAAGAAGGCAGCGGAACAACAGGCGGCCTATCATGCCTTGCTGAAAATCAGGGACCAGAAAGACGGAACGGACCGTTCTGAGTCTTGTGCTGACCATATCTGAAGGGTGATATCATGTATCTTAAAAATATTGAAGTTCAGGGCTTTAAATCATTTGCCAACCGCATTAATTTTAAATTTCATAACGGGATAACCGGTATTGTCGGGCCGAACGGAAGCGGCAAGAGCAATGTTGCCGATGCTGTCAGATGGGTCTTCGGCGAGCAGCGGATCAAGCAGCTGCGCGGCGCTTCCATGCAGGACGTCATTTTTTCCGGCACGGAAACCAGAAAGCCGCTGAGCTATGCCTATGTGGCGATCACCCTAGACAATTCCGATCATCAGTTGATGATAGATTATGATGAAGTGACGGTGGCCAGAAGGATATACCGTTCCGGTGAAAGCGAATATCTGCTGAACGGGACGCCCTGCCGGCTGAAAGACGTGAATGAGCTGTTTTATGATACCGGCATCGGCAAGGAAGGATATTCAGTGATCGGCCAGGGCCAGATCGACAAGATATTAAGCGGCAAGCCGGAAGACCGGCGGGAACTCTTTGATGAGGCCGCCGGTATCGTTAAGTTTAAGAGAAGAAAGAACGCGGCTCAAAAAAAACTGGAAGATGAGAAGATAAACCTAGTCCGTGTCAGCGACATCTTGGGCGAACTGGAAAAACAGACTGGACCGCTGGAGAAACAAGCGGAGACCGCCAAAGAATACCTTAAGAAAAAAGAATCATTAAAAAATCTTGACGTGGCGGTTTTTTCGCTGGACTATAACCGAATGACCGGGCAGCTGGAAGCCATCGGTGAAAAGCATGAGGCGGCCGGGGAAGAACTGGCAGCGACCTCCTCCCAATATGAAAAAATCAAGGCGGAATATCATCAGATTGAAGGACAGATCGAGGTCTTAGAGGAAGCGATCGCGAGAACCAGACAGGACCTGACCGACACCGGCATGACACGCGGCAAGCTGGAGGGTGAGATCAACGTCCTCAAAGAGCAGATCAATTCCGCCAAGGGCAATGAAAGCCATCTGATGGCCCGTCAGCAGGCGGTGCAAGCCGAAATCGACACGAAAACAGTTGATAAGGAAGCGATTCTTCATGACAAGCAGACGATTGACATCCAGGTAGCTGAAGGCGAAACAGTCCGTAGCGAGGCCAAGGCTCAGCTGCTATCTGTCCAGAAAAAGATTGAAGAGCTGAATAACCTCATTGAAGCAGGCAAAAATACCATTATCAATGAACTGAATTCGCGGGCGACGATCAAATCGAAAATCGGCCGCTATGATACCATGCTGGAGCAGAATCATATCCGTAAGGCCGAACTGACCTCCCGCCTGCTCCGCGCCAAGTCGGACGAGATCGAGCAGGAGTCGGTGATTGCCGGCTTTAAGGAAGAGTTCGGGAAGATCAGCCATGAGATCCAAGAGCTTAACGACCGGCAGGCGGATATCGAAGAAAAACTGGGACTGATGCGTGAGGAGCTGGCCGGCAAAGACCAGAAACTCCGCGATACCCAGGTTATCTATCATCAGGAAAAATCCAAGCTGGAAGCCTTATCCGGCCTGATCGACCGCTATGAAGGCTATGGCGGCAGCGTAAAAAGCGTGATGGAGCTAAAAGACCGCCAGAGCGGTATTATCGGTGTTGTGGCAGACGTCATCAAGGTAGACAAGAAATACGAAACGGCGATTGAAATCGCCTTAGGCGCCAATATCCAGAATATTATTACCGACGACGAAGAAACTGCCAAAAAGATGATCCGTTTTCTTAAGGATAACAAGGCCGGGCGGGCGACATTTTTGCCGCTGACCAGTATCGTCAACCCGCAACGGTTCACTAATCAGAAAGCTTTGGAAGAAGAAGGCGTGATCGGTATTGCCAGCGATCTGGTTAATGTAAATAAAAAATACGCCGATGTCGCCCGCGCGATGCTGGGCCGGATCATAGTCGTGGATCAGGTGGATCATGCCGTCAGGATAGCAAGGAAATATGACTACGGCATCCGGATGGTCACTTTGGAGGGGGAACTGCTGGTACCCGGCGGCGCAATCAGCGGCGGTACCTTTAAGAACAGCAGCAATCTGCTAGGAAGACGCCGGGAGATGGAAGAGCTGGCAGCAAAGGTAAAAGAATCTCTGACCGGCATCGACCGGCTGCTGACCGGCATCGAAGAAACAAAGGCGGAGCGAAATCGCCTGCGGCTTCAGCTTGAAGAAACCCGGAACAGCCTCCAGCACAAATTTATCGAACAGAATACGGCCAGGCTCAATGTCATCAAAGCGGCCGAACGGAAAGAGGAAGCAGAGGAGGGCAGTGCTGCCCTAGTGTCGGAAGAACAGGAAATCCAAAGCCAGATTAAGGATATCCAAGCAAACAAGGTGATGATCCAGAAGGAACTGACCGATTCGGAAGTCTTAGAAAAAAAGACCGAGGATCAGATTAAGGGGCTCCAGAAAGAACTGGAAAACTGCCGGGAGGAAGAATCGGCACGAATGGCCAAGGTATCAGAGCATGATGTCGAGATGGAAAAGAGACTGCAGCAGCAAGGTTTCCACCAGCAGAATGCCGACCGTATCGACATTGAGCTCAACCGTTACCTGTCTGAGTTAAAAGAGATTAAAGATGGGCTGGCTAAAAGCCGAGAAGATATCCGGACTAAACAGGAAAGCATCTTGGTGATTGACAGGACAATAGTAGAATCGCATACTAGCCAGGGCGATGCGGAGAGCCGGCTGAAAGGGGACATGACCCGTAAGGAAGAGCTTACGTCGCGGCAGAAGAACTTTTTTGAGGAAAGGGAAGCCATGGCGGAGCGGATGACGGCTCTTGATAAGGAAGTATACCGGCTGGGCGCGCAGAAGGAAAAGCTGCAGGAGGCCATCGAAGCCCAGATAAATTATATGTGGGATGAATATGAAATAACGCTGTCAGACGTAGCTGCCATGCGGGATGCTAAGAGCGAGGCCGACGCAGCCGGTACGGATGAAGCTGGTGCGGCGGATGAAACAGGAAATGCGGCGGATGATATAGTTAATACCGCAGATAAAGCCGGCGCAGCGGCGGATAAAGAAGTGAGTGCCGCGGCGATGCGGAAGCAGATTACGGCCTTGAAGGAGCAGATCAAGAGGCTTGGGGATGTCAATGTCAATGCGATTGAGGATTACCGGAACCTGATGGAGCGTTATGGTTTTTTAAAGACGCAGCATGACGACCTAGTGGAAGCGGAGAAGACACTGAGCGGGATTATTGAAGAACTGGATCAGGCTATGCGCCGGCAATTTCAGGAAAAGTTTACGGAGATCGGGAAAGAGTTTGATAAGGTATTCAAGGAGCTGTTCGGGGGCGGGAAAGGGACGCTTGAGCTGATGGAAGACGAGGATCTGCTGGAAGCAGGGATCCGGATTATTGCCCAGCCGCCGGGGAAGAAACTACAGAATATGATGCAGCTGTCGGGCGGGGAGAAGGCTTTGACAGCCATCGCCTTGCTGTTTGCGATTCAGAATCTGAAGCCGTCACCGTTTTGTCTGCTGGATGAGATTGAGGCGGCACTGGATGAGAGCAATGTGGGACGGTTTGCGAAGTATCTGCATAAATTAACGAAGAATACGCAGTTTATCGTGATCACGCACCGCCGGGGGACGATGGAGAGGGCGGACCGGCTGTATGGGATTACGATGCAGGAGAAAGGGGTTTCGGCGCTGGTGAGCGTGAAGCTGATTGATAAGGAGCTGGATGATTAAGGTCGCGGCAGACGTTTAAGATGTTACTTATGTGGTGAGAGGAAAGCAGAGCAGGTATGGAGAAGGAAAAAGTAGGGCTGTTTGGGAGGCTGCGAGCGGGGCTGGCAAAGAGCAGAGAAAATATTGTCAGGGGGATTGATGCAGTTTTCGGCGGATTTTCGGCGATTGACGAGGAATTTTATGAGGAGCTGGAAGAGATCTTGATTATGGGGGATATCGGGATCCATGCGGCGGGGGCGATATTAGAAAGCCTACGGCACCGGGTGAAGGAGGAGCATATCAAGGAGCCGGCGCTTTGTAAGCAGGTTTTGATCGATAGTATCAGGGAACAGATGACGACGGGGACGGCGGCTTATGAGTTTGAGAGCCGGCAGTCGGTGATTTTGATTATCGGGGTCAATGGAGTGGGGAAGACTACTTCAATCGGGAAGCTGGCGAGCAGTTTAAAAGGTCAGGGGAAGAAGGTTCTGTTAGCGGCGGCGGATACTTACCGGGCGGCGGCAGGAGAACAGCTGACTGAGTGGGCGCACCGGGCCGGGGTGGATATGATCAGCGGTGCCGAGGGGGCGGATCCGGCCAGCGTGATTTATGACGCGGTCAAGGCGGCTAAGGCGCGGAAGGCGGATGTGCTGCTTTGTGACACGGCGGGCAGGCTGCACAATAAGAAGAATCTGATGGACGAGCTGCGCAAGATTAACCGGATCATTGATAAAGAGTTTCCGGGGGTGCACCGGGAGAACCTAGTGGTTCTGGATGGAACCACGGGTCAGAATGCGTTGAGCCAGGCTAGGGAGTTTGGTGATGTGACAGAGCTGACAGGGATTATTCTGACGAAAATGGACGGGACGGCAAAAGGGGGGATCGCGGTGGCGATTCAGTCGGAGCTTCAGATACCGGTCAAATATATCGGCGTGGGCGAAGCGATTGAGGATCTGCAGAAGTTTGACGCGGAGCAGTTTGTGGATGCGCTGTTTGATGTAAGGGCGGATCGGGAAGATGCGGTATAAATCAGATAGTGAATAAAGGCATAGAGAATAAAGGCATAGAGAATAAAGATATAGAGAATAAAGGCATTGAGAATAAAGACATAGAGAAGAAAGACATAGAGGAAAAACGGATGGATGGTATGGATATGAACGAGGCTATGCTGACACTGGAGCGGTTTGAGGAGGCATCAGAGATTGTTAAGCAGGTGACACATGAAACGAAGCTGATGTTTAGCGAGTATCTGAGTGAGCAGAGCGGGAATAAGGTGTATCTGAAGCCGGAGAATATGCAGATGACAGGGGCTTACAAGCTTCGGGGGGCATATTATAAGATCAGCACATTGACGGAGAAGGAGCGGGAGAAAGGGCTGATTACGGCTTCGGCAGGCAACCATGCCCAGGGTGTGGCTTATGCGGCCAAGCGCTATGGCGTTAAGGCGGTTATTGTCATGCCTACGACGACGCCGCTGATCAAGGTAAACCGGACCAAGGACCTTGGGGCTGAGGTCGTGCTCTTCGGCGATATGTACGATGAGGCCTGTGAAAAGGCTTATCAGCTGGCAGAGGAAAACGGTTATACTTTTATCCATCCTTTTGACGACCTAGCGGTGGCAACCGGGCAGGGGTCGATCATGATGGAGATTTTTAAGGAACTGCCGCTGGTAGATTATATTCTGGTGCCGATCGGCGGCGGCGGGCTGGCGGCCGGGGTATCGGTTCTGGCCAAGCTGCTCAATCCGAAGATCCGGATTATCGGGGTGGAGCCGGCGGGGGCAAGCTGCCTTAAGGCGTCCATACAGGCCGGAAAAGTGACGACGATCGATGAGGTCAGTACGATAGCCGACGGTACGGCGGTGAAAACGCCAGGGATGGTTATTTTTCCTTATCTTATGGAGCATCTGGATGATATTATCGCCGTAGAGGATGCGGAGCTGGTAGTAGCTTTCCTCGACATGGTGGAGAACCACAAGATGGTGGTCGAAAACTCAGGGTTATTGGCGGTGGCGGCCTTAAAGCACCTGAATGTGGAAGGAAAAAGGATAGTCTCGATCTTAAGCGGCGGCAATATGGATATCATCACCATGTCGTCGGTCGTCCAGCAGGGACTGATCATGCGCGACCGGATCTTTACAGTTTCGGTACTGTTGCCGGACAAGCCGGGGGAACTTACCCGGGTATCCGCTATTATCGCCGGGCAGAACGGCAATGTCATTAAGCTGGAACACAACCAGTTTGTGTCAATCAACCGCAATGTGGCCGTGGAACTGCGGATTACGATGGAAGCGTTCGGGACTGTTCATAAAGAAGAAATTATTGTAGCACTGGAGAGGGAAGGTTATAAACCGAAGTTGGTTAGAACTAATATTTGACCTTATAAAGCGCCTATTTTAATTCAGGATCATATATCCGCATACTAAATTGATATATCCGCATACTAACGGTGATGACATTGACCGGCAGTATGCGGATTTTTGTAAAAGGAAGTTTATTATGTGGAAATGGCTGAAAGAATATATGTTATTAACCCTGTACTGCGGTCTGTTCGGCATGGGTCTGAGTCTCTTTATTGACCCGAACGACTTGGCTCCGGGCGGGATTTCCGGACTGAGTATTTTACTGAGCCGGATGGTACCGCTGGAAACGGGAACCTTGTTTTTGATCCTTAATATCCCTATTTTGATCTTGGGGGTAATAAAATTCGGATGGAATTTCATTATTTCTACCTTGTACGCCACGGTAATGGTATCGGTGTTTACCAATCTTCTCGAACCGGTCGGGGCGCTCACCAATGAGCCGTTATTGGGAGCCTTGGCGGGCGCCGTCCTCAATGCCGTCGGAATGGGGATGGTCCTGCGGAACGGGGCGACGACCGGCGGGACGGATATTATTGTAAAATGCCTGCGGGTCAGGTATCCGCACCTTAAGTCAGGAACCTTGTTCTTTATTATTGATATTTTTATAGTACTATTGTCAGGTATTGTATTTAGGAAGATCGACAGTATGCTATATAGTGCCATTGCCATATTGGCGACATCGCTGGTTCTGGATAAAGTGCTGTACGGAACCGATGAGGCAAAGCTGCTATTCCTGATCAGCGACCGGTCCGATAAGATTACCGTAAGGCTTCTGGCGGAACTGCAAATAGGCGTCACCTATTTACAAGGCAGCGGCGCTTTTCATAAAAATCAAAAGCAGGTAGTCTTATGTGCCATGCGTAAACAACTGGTGCCTAAGGCTGAGAAAATCGTGAGGGAAGAAGATGAAACAGCGTTCCTGATCATTACAAATGCTACTGAAATATATGGTGAGGGGCATAAGAGTTACTTTGGAAACGTCATATAGTCATTATAACTGTAAATAGGACATAATATATGTAGAATAAATTGTGACTCCACCAGTTATAACGATGGTAGGCCCGCAGGTTCATTCTCTCCAAGATATGATGAATAATGATCTGAAACTGATGACACTTGAAATAACTGAAAGATGCAACTTTAGGTGCAATTACTGCATTTATTCAAAGGATTATAAATCCTTCAGAGAATTTGGCAATAAGGATATGAGTTTTGATGTTGCCAAAAGAGCTATTGATGACTTATATAAACGTTCCCATAATCAAGAAATAGTTAATATTGGATTTTACGGCGGAGAACCGTTATTAAGATTTTCTTTTATAAAAGATTGCATTAACTATGCTAAAGAAATATTTGACAAAAAGGAATTGACATTTTCCATGACTTCTAACATGTCACTTATGACACAAGAAATGGCTAATTATTTTGCGACATTGGATAATCAGTTTGTTATTCTGGCCAGCATCGACGGCGATCTGCATATCGCCTTTGTTTATTGATGTCATATTTGCGGAGGATTTCGGAGTAATAGGATACCTAATTCCTTCAGGTATACTTGGACTGCAAGGTGGATTGCTCTACGAATTAATTGATTTTAATTTTTTGATGATAGGTGAAGCCGCCGTATGGATGCCTAGTTTTATGATTTTTACTGTTATAATAGAAATTCCGCTATTTACATGGTTAGCAATATATTCATATATATATCGAAAAGCTGAATAGCCTCCGGAAATGTTATATATTGTTATTGTTTTTTTAGATATTATTGGTTATAATATTAATAACCTGAAATGTCCGATCATTCTTGTTATTTTGAACCTACATTTACTTGAATCGGGATTCCTATATTTTCACGCAGATGTCAAGCCATCATTGCGCAGTGGAAGGCAGAAACGTGTTTGCGGTCGCCCACCTAGCATTGCTAGGAGTCAAAATGCAGGAACCGGCATTTTGGGGAATAGATTTATCTTAAAAGCAGTCGTAAGACTGCTTTTTGCCGCTTAAAATACAATATATATCCACCATGATCAGTCATAAAATCTCAATAAATCAATACAATAAAGAAGGACAGCTTATAATTGGATAACATGGCAGGCAACTAGAGGCAGGGAACTGGAAAGGCAGAAAATGAACAAGCAAGCCAGAATGGTGACAAAGATTATAATCATTATCATAATAAGTGTACTATTTTTGTTCTTCGTATTGGATCAGGGCGAGGATGAGATCATAACACAGCCCGAAGGAGCCTATGTCCGTGTTCAGGATGTCATGATTCTCACGGAGGCACTGATGGAAGATATTGCCGATAGCGATATCTATGACAGGATGGCAGAGCGTTATCGCTTTGAGCCGGCGGCATTGCTTACCTATGAAGAATATCTGGCCATCATGACAGAGATTGGCACGGTTTCGACGCCTCGGTTTGAGTCGCTTTATCAGCCGGAACATTTCCTGCTAAGGTCTGACTGGGAGATGGCTTTTGAGGAAATGCGCCGTTTTTATGACAGTCAGGGAGACATCCAAGAGATTACTGTCTTTTTGGCCGGGATGGAGGAGCAGGTAGCGGACATCCAGGGGCAGACACTGGGTGGCAACCGTCTGCTGACCGCTGATGGCCTTGTCTACACGTTTGCTTCCGATGAGTTCAGGAAGTATAATTATCGGGAATTGAAGGCATTATGTAAAGAAGGGCGGTTACTGACGGTATCTGGGGATATTGGAACTAGGAGCAGCCTTGCCAATGTGTATATATTGGCGAAAGATACGGGAGAACTGCTTTATTTTAACCGTGATTACGAAGTGCGGATCAGTTATGAGGAGATATCCGACGTTACCGGAACGGTCAGCGAACAGCTGGCGGATCTACTTTTTGTAGAAGGGCAGCTGACAGAAATAGCGGTTAAGGATCAAAAGATCAGCGGCAAGCTTAAGTCAGTCAGCGAAGAGACGGTGACCTTGGAAGGAGCCGGGACTTTTCCGCTGGCGGATGATGTTCAGGTTTACCGGATATATGACAGTCTTAAGACTGGCGACCTAGATGATCTGGCAATTGGCTATGATTTTGCCGATTTTGTCTTAGCGGAAGGCCAGGTCTGCGGTGCTCTCATCGCCCGGAAAGAAGCAATGGAGCATATCAGGGTGGCCATAAGAAGCAATGATTTTGCCGGGCTTAACCATGACCGGATCGCGCTGAGCGCCGATGTTGATTATCAACTTACGTATGGCCGGTATGATAACCGGCAAGTCAGGTCTTTTAAAGCCGGCGAGGTATTAGAGCTGGAACCGGGCAGCAGCTATCTGGCGGAAGGCAGTGCAATACTTACCCCGTCGGTTAATACCGGCAAGATAACATTCCTTTCCCTGAACCGCAGCCAGGGCACGCCGCAATACCGCGGGACCATGGAAATCAGCCGAAACGATGACGGCCTGCTGGCAGTGAACGAAGTGTTGCTGGAAGAATATCTGTATTCGGTCGTTCCCAGTGAAATGCCAGCCTCCTATCCCCTAGAAGCGTTAAAAGCCCAAGCCATCTGCGCCCGTACCTATGCCTACCGTTATCTGCTGAGTTCCGGCTTGGCCGCGTTCGGCGCCCATGTTGACGACAGCGTGGAATACCAAGTATATAATAACATTGTCGAAAATATAAATACTACCAAGGCCGTGAAAGAGACCACTGGTAAGATGCTTTATTACGGCGATACACCGGCAGGAACTTATTATTATTCGACTTCTTGCGGTTTTGGCACCACGGCTGACGTCTGGAAAGGCGGGGGCAGTGAAGACTTTTCTTATCTGCTGCCGGCCGCGATCGGTGAGGGAGCCGGCCCGGATCCGGATGACTTGGCCGATGAGGAGGAATTTGCTGAATTTATCAGCCAGAGCCGCGCGGGAGACTATGAAAATGACGAACCGTGGTACCGCTGGAGCGTGGAGATAAAGAGCATGACTGCCCAAAAGCTGGCAGAAAACCTGAAAGCCCGCTATAGCAGCAATTCCCAACTGATCCTGACCCGGGAAGGTGATGAAGAATATGTAAGCCGTTCGGTCAGGGATGTTGGCGATATCAAGGAAATCTACTGCGCGAAACGTCTGCCGGGCGGGGTAATGGACGAAGTCGTCATCGTCACTACCGGTAATACCTTTAAAGTCATCTCTGAAAATGCCATCCGCTTTGTGTTAAATGACGGGGCATCCCCAGTGATCCGTCAGGACGGGAGCGAAGTGTTCTCACCCAATCTGCTTCCCAGTGCCTTTATGACCATAGAGATGGTAACTAAAAAGGGCAACGTAACCGGATACCGGCTTACCGGCGGTGGTTACGGACATGGCGTCGGGATGTCGCAGAACGGAGCTAAGGCGCTGGGCGAGGAGGCATTTTCCTGTGAAGAGATCCTTAGCCGCTTCTATGAAACCTGTGAGGTCAAGAAAGTTTATTGAGAGGAAACCGAAAGATGTTCAAAAAGATTATTATGATTGCGCAGGACTGTATCAGACGCTTGAACCGCAAAAACGTCAACGTATATGCGGCAAGTACGGCATTTTTCCTGTTCGTTTCGCTGATCCCCATGCTGATCCTGCTTTGTGCGATTATTCCCTATACGCCGCTGACGGAAGGCGATCTGATGCTGGCCGTCACGGAAATCATTCCGGAGGCCATGCATCCGCTTGTGATCGGGATGATCAGTGACGTATATGATAAGTCGGCCGGCGTCCTGTCCCTCGCTGCCGTCGTTACCCTGTGGTCGGCCGGCAAAGGCGTGCTGGCGCTGATGCGGGGTTTAAATGCCATCAATGAGGTGACTGAAAACCGCCATGCTTTGCTTTTGCGCCTAGTTGCTTCGATCTATACCGTGATCGTGCTGGTGGTCTTGGTCTTATCCCTCATTATCATGGTTTTCGGCAATGTATGGATCGGGCTGCTGCTACAAAACATCCCGTCGCTTGGCCCGCTGGTCTCTTTTTTGCTTAATTTCCGTTATCTGATCTCATGGGCACTGATCACCTTGGGTCTGGCACTGATCTATGCCTATATCCCAGGCATCCGCACCAAGCTCTGGATGCAGCTGCCCGGCGCCCTTCTGGCGGCCTGGTCGTGGAACCTGGCCAGTTTCGGTTTTTCGATCTACGTGGATTATTTTAACGGTTTCAGCACCTATGGCAGCCTCACGACCATCGTGATGGTGTTGATCTGGCTTTACATCGGCATCTATGTTATCCTGCTGGGAGCCTATATGAATAAATATTTCCGTCCTCTTTATGTCTATATGGCGGATCGTAAAAAAACGCGGGGAGCCGGTTCTGAGTTAGTGACTGCCGAAAAGAAGCGGCCTTAACGCAGCAATTGCAAACTTTTAATAAGATATGATAAAAGCTTGAATAATGCTTGACATTCCTGAGCATGTTTACTAAAATAAAGTTTATAATTTTCTTTATAAGATAACAGCGATGAAGGTGTCAAGTAGTACATGATTTTCTTTCAGAGAGAGGAGGCAGTAGCTGAAAGCTTCCTTAAGTCCAGGTCATGATATGAATTTCCCGCCAGAGCTTTCCGGATGAACCAATACGGACTGTATTCAGTAATCCGGGACGTAACACGCGTTAAGTGAATGAGAGCCTGCCCGTTAGCGGACAGGAATCAGGGTGGTACCGCGGTCATTCCGTCCCTTGCATGTGTTAATATGCAGGGGTTTTTTAATGTATAAGATTGCGGCAAGTGAGCTTTTTGGTTTCTTATACGAATAATATCCTTAGGATATAATAATAATCATATACCAGAACAAAGAGGAGAACCATGATGAAAGAAAGAGTCGAACAGATTAAAGCCGAAGCCTTGCGGCAGATTGAGGAAAGCAGCGGCTTAGAGAAACTGAATGAAATCAGGATTACCTACTTGGGGAAAAAGGGCAAGCTGACCGACCTGTTAAAGGGAATGAAAGACATCACCGCGGAAGAACGTCCCAAAGTCGGCCAGATGGTCAATGACGCCCGTGAAAAAATCGAAGGCGTTCTGGAAAATGCCCGGATGAAGCTGGAAAAGAGCCTGCTTGAGGCGCGTCTTAAGGAAGAAGTCATTGATGTTACTTTACCGGCTGCCAAACGAAAGCTAGGTCACCGCCACCCCAATTCCATCGCCCTAGAAGAAGTGGAGCGGATATTTATCGGCATGGGCTATGAGGTCGTAGAAGGGCCCGAAGTCGAACTGGACTACTATAATTTTGAAGCACTGAATATACCCGCCGACCATCCCGCCAAAGATGAGCAGGATACTTTTTATATCAATGACAAGATCGAGCTCCGCCCCCAGACCTCTCCCGTCCAGGTCAGAGAAATGGAAAAAGGTCAGCTTCCCATCCGGATCCTAGCGCCTGGCCGGGTTTTCCGCTCGGATGAAGTCGATGCCACACATTCCCCGACCTTCCATCAGTTCGAGGGTCTGGTGATCGACAAGAACATTACCTTTGCCGACCTCAAAGGAACCCTGGCGGAATTTGCCAAGGAAATCTTCGGGGCAGACACGAAAGTTAAGTTCCGTCCGCACCATTTTCCCTTTACCGAACCCAGTGCCGAAGTCGATGTCAGCTGCTTTAAATGCGGCGGAAAAGGCTGCCGGTTCTGCAAAGGCTCCGGCTGGATCGAGATCCTGGGCTGCGGCATGGTACATCCCAAAGTGCTTAAGATGAGCGGCATTGATCCGGAAGAGTATTCGGGCTTTGCCTTTGGCGCCGGCTTGGAGCGGATCGCCCTGCTAAAATATGAAATAGACGATATGCGGCTGCTTTATGAAAATGACATCCGTTTTTTACGGCAGTTTTAAAGAAAACAGTGAACAATAACGGTTTAAGCGATTGGCTACAAAGGAGGCATGGATCGGCCTTAGCCTAGGTGCAGTCTTCGGTTCAATTAGTAAAACTAAAAATAAAAAGAGGCAAGAAAATAAAGATGAAGAAATCTAAAGGAGATCAGATATGAATACGGCATTATCATGGATCAAGGCTTATGTACCGGACTTAACCTGCACCGATCAGGAATACTGTGACGCCATGACGCTTTCGGGCACCAAGGTGGAAGGTTACCGGCGGCTGGATAATAATCTGGAGAAGATTATTATCGGACAGATCAAAGACATAGAAAGACATCCCGATGCGGCGAAGCTGATTGTCTGTCAGGTAGAAGTCGGCGCCGCCGGGACGACGGAGACGGTCCAGATCGTGACCGGTGCGGTCAACGTAAAGGTGGGGGATAAAGTGCCGGTAGTATTGGACGGTGGCCGGGTCGCCGGCGGCCATGACGGCGGGCCGCTGCCCGAAGCAGGGATTGCGATCAAAGCCGGCCAGCTACGCGGGGTGCCCTCGCAGGGCATGATGTGTTCCATCGAAGAACTGGGCTCCAGCCGCAACATGTACCCCGAAGCGCCGGAGGAAGGCATCTATATCTTCCCCGCGTTTGCTACGGTGGGAAGCGACGCGGTGGCCGCCCTAGGGCTGCGGGACACTGTTTTTGAATATGAAGTCACGTCCAACCGGGTAGACTGCAACAGCGTCCTCGGTATTGCCAGGGAAGCAGCGGCGACATTTAACCGGCCTTTTTTGCCGCCGGAAATAAAAGTCAAGGAAAATGGAGAAGATATTAAAGACTATCTGGCCGTAGAAGTCAAAGACCCGGATCTGTGCCCGCGCTACTGTGCCCGGGTATGCACCAATATCCGCATCGCGCCTTCTCCCGAATGGATGCAGAGAAGGCTTGCCGCAAGCGGGATCAGGCCGATCAACAACCTGGTGGACATCACCAATTACGTCATGGAAGAATACGGCCAGCCGATGCATGCTTTCGATCTGGACAGCGTCGCGGGGCATAAGATCATCGTCCGCCGTGCCAAGGACGGCGATGAATTCATGACGCTTGACGGCCAGCTGCGCAAGCTTGACGGCGAGGTCCTGATGATCTGTGATGCCGAAAAGGCCATCGGTATCGCCGGCATCATGGGCGGCGACAATTCCAAGATTACCGACGACGTTAAGACGGTGGTCTTGGAATCGGCGGCTTTTAACGGCCCCAATATCCGCAAGTCGGCTAAACGCATCGGCCTACGCACCGATGCCTCCGGCAAGTTTGAAAAAGGCCTAGAACCCCACAATGCCAGGGAAGCCGTTGACCGGGCCTGCCAGCTGATCGAAGAACTGGGATGCGGCGAGGCGGTCAGCGGTACCGTAGACGTATGTGTCCCGTTAAAGGATAAGACCAGGGTGAGCTTTGCGCCGGAGAAGATCAACCGTCTGCTTGGCACCCAGATCCCGGATGCAGAAATGCTGGCGATCCTGCAAAGAGCCGAGCTTGCTTATGATGCGGCCGCCAATGAGATCATCGTACCCTTTTTCCGCCGCGATATTGAAACTAATGCCGACATTGCGGAAGAGGTAGCCAGATTCTGGGGCTATGATAAGATCCCGACGACGCTGCCGAGCGGCGAGACGATGACCGGAAAACTGCCTTTTAAACTCCGGATTGAGGAAAAGGCTCGCGACATCGCCGAGTATTACGGTTTTTCACAAGGGATGAACTATTCCTTTGAAAGCCCTAAAGTCTTTGACCGGCTACGCATCCCGGCAGACGACGGACTGCGGAATACCGTCGTGATTGCCAATCCCTTGGGGGAAGACTTTTCGATTATGCGGACGACGCCGCTCCATGGTATGCTTAACTCGCTGGCAACGAATTATAACCGCCGCAACAAGGATGTCCGTCTCTATGAACTGGGCAATATCTACCTGCCTAAGGATGAGGATATGACCGAGCTGCCGGAAGAAAGAATGCAGTTTTCGCTGGGCATGTATGGCGAAGGCGATTTCTTTACCATGAAGGGAGCTGCCGAGCAATTTTTGACCAGCATCGGCATGAAAGATAAGATAACCTATGACCCGCAAGGCGGGAAACCCTTCCTGCACCCCGGCAGACAGGCCGTGATGAGCTATCAGGACCGGACGATCGGTTATCTGGGAGAAGTCCACCCCGAAGTATGCAGCACCTATGACATCGGCACTAGGGCCTATGTCGCCGTACTTGACCTGCCGGCTATCATCCCGTTTGCCGGCTTTACCGGCAAATACGAAGGCATCGCCAAGTATCCGGCTGTCCTGCGGGATATCAGCATGCTGGTTCCCTACGACATCCCAGCCGGCCGCATCGAAGACATGATCGCCCAGAGAGGCGGCCGGATCATGGAAAGCTGCCGCCTGTTCGATATCTATGAAGGCGGCCAGATCCAAGAAGGCTATAAATCGCTGGCTTATTCCTTGTCCTTCCGCGATAAGGAACGGACGCTCGGCGAAGCCGACGTTACCGCCGCCATGAAAAAGATCCTCAACGGGTTAGAAAGCATGGGAATAGAATTAAGAAGCTGACACGAACTGACAAGGCCATAACAGGAGAGGCGCAATCGGCGCAGAAATGAGGTAAACATGGAAAAAAAGAGTATATGGGAAGACTATTCCCCTAAACAGCTAAAGGAACTGGAAGCACTGTCAGGCAAATACCGGGAATTTTTAGATAACGGCAAAACGGAAAGGGAATGTGTCGACATCATCGTCAATATGATTGAAGATGCCGGATACCGGGAGATCAATCAACTGATCAAGGCGAAAACGAAACTTAAGAAAGGCGACAAGGTCTATGGTGTGTGGATGAATAAATCCATTGTAATCTACCGGATCGGCGAAAAACCTTTCAGCGAAGGCATGAATATTCTGGGAGCCCACATTGACTCACCGCGGCTTGATATCAAGCAGAACCCTTTATATGAAGAGGATGGCATCGCCTATCTGGATACCCACTATTACGGCGGCGTGAAAAAATACCAGTGGGTAACGATTCCCCTTGCCCTTCACGGCGTAATCGTTAAAAAAGACGGCACGACCATAGAGCTCAATATTGGTGAAAACGAAGACGACCCGGTATTTTTTATTTCCGACCTGCTGCCGCACCTTGCCCAGGAACAACTTAATAAGAAAGCCGATAAAGTGATTGAAGGTGATGACCTTGATATCGTGATCGGAAACAGGCCGATCAAAATTGATAACAAAAAAGCCAAAAAACCCGATGATGAATCCAAGGACAGCGTAAAAGACTCGGTTAAAAAAGGCATCTTGGAAATCCTCAAAGAGACTTACGATATTGAAGAAGAAGATTTTATTTCCGCGGAGCTGGAAGTGGTGCCGGCCGGAAAAGCCAGGGAAGCTGGCCTAGACCGCAGCCTCATCCTAGCCTATGGCCAGGATGACCGGATCTGTGCCTTTACTTCCGTCCAAGCGATGCTGGAGGTAGAAGGCTTGAGCCGGACCGCCTGCTTGATCCTGACCGATAAGGAAGAGGTCGGCAGCATCGGCGCCACCGGCATGAAGTCCCATTTCTTTGAAAATATGACCGCGGAAGTTATGGAGCTTACCGGCGAATATAATGAACTCAGCCTGCGGCGGTGCCTCGCGGCATCCTGTATGCTCTCCGCCGATGTCAGCAGTGCATATGATCCTTTTTATAAAACCAACTTTGATAAGAATAATGCCGCCTTCGTGAGCTGCGGCCTGGTTTTCACCAAATTTACCGGTGCGAAAGGGAAATCCCAGTCCAATGACGCCAATGCCGAATACCTAGCTCATATCCGGGCGATCTTTGAAAAAGAAAACATCCGCTTCCAGACGGCCGAAATGAGCAAGGTCGATATCGGCGGCAGCGGCACGATTGCCTATATCTTGGCCCGCTACGGCATGAACGTGATCGACAGCGGGGTGGCGGTACTGAACATGCACGCTCCTTGGGAGGCGACCAGCAAAGCCGATGTTTATGAAGCCAAACGAGGCTATGAGGCATTTATTAAAGGAGCCAGCTTATAATGTCGGTAATGACCGCCGCTTACCGCTATGAACTGCCCCAGGAATTGATTGCCCAGGATCCGCTGGCAGACCGCGCGGCCTCCCGACTGCTGATCATGGACAGAAAGTCCGGGGCGCTCAGGCACGAGACCTTCCGGAACATCATTCACTACCTGCGTGCCGGAGACTGCCTAGTACTGAACAATACCAAAGTGCTGCCGGCCCGGCTCATGGGAACCCGGCTTAAGGCGGATATCCGGCCCGGCACCACCGCAAGCGGGCCGGAGGACAGCAGCTCAAAAGCCGATTCCGGCGGTGCCGGCACAATCGAAGTGCTGCTGCTACGCAGAAGAAATGACGACATCTGGGAAACCTTGATAAGACCCGGGAAAAAGGCCCGCCCCGGCACAGTCATCCGCTTTGGCGGCGGCCTGCTGACCGGACAGGTAGTTGAGGTGACTAAAGGAGGCAACCGCCTGATCCGCTTCACCTATCAGGGCATCTTCGAAGAAATCCTGGACCGGCTGGGAGAGATGCCCCTGCCCCCTTATATCACGCACCGCCTAACCGACCAGTCCCGCTACCAGACGGTATATGCCCGCCATGACGGTTCCGCCGCTGCCCCCACGGCCGGCCTGCATTTTACGCCGGAACTGCTGGAGGCCGTTGCCGCTAAAGGCGTCCGGCTGGCCTATGTCACCCTGCACGTGGGTCTGGGCACTTTCCGCCCCGTCAAGGTGGAAAGTATAACCGAACATCATATGCATTCCGAATATTATGAGATTTCCCGCGAAACCGCCGATCTGATCAATGAAACCAGACAAAACGGCGGCCGGGTCATCTGTGTCGGAACGACCAGCTGCCGGGCAGTCGAAAGCGCCGCTTATATAGCCCCCCCGACCGCTGCCGCGGATATAGGTCATGATTACCTTCTCAAAGGTTGCTGCGGCGACACGGATATTTTCATCTATCCCGGATACCGCTTCCGCATCATGGACGGCCTGATCACCAATTTCCATCTGCCGGAATCCACGCTGCTGATGCTGGTTTCTGCCTTTGCCGGCCGTGACCGGGTGCTGGCCGCCTACGAAACCGCGATAAGGGAAAAGTACCGTTTTTTCAGCTTCGGTGAAGCAATGTTTATTTCCTGAAAGAGGCATGGACTCTTGTAATTCATGGTCTAATATTGTATGATGTATATAAATTAATAATACAAAATTAATAAGTATTATGTAAATATTACTATAAGGGTGCCACGTTCATAAAGGCCTGATTGCAGGGTTTCGATAAGAGTACCTTTGACAAAGCAAAGTAATAACAGCAAAGTGATATCATAGAAAGGATAAACATATGGAAGAACGGAGAAAAGCCGCCCGCCGGGAACTGGAATCACGATTGGTTATCAAGCGTATCGACGAAGACGATCATGAAGAAGTCATGATTGATATTATCGACGTTTCAAAATCCGGCATCGGATTTTCCTGCGATAAGACGCTTAACATCGGAGCCGTCTATGAATCCTATCTGCGGATCTGGACCATGGAAATCATCCATGCCTTCCTAGAGATAACCAGAGTCGAGGAAAAAGACGGCCGCTATGAATACGGCGCTTTCTTTGTCGGTATGGCCGAAGTCGATTCATTAAGAATCGAAGTATACAATACCATCAAAGCAACCGCCAAAACCATGGATGACAAATAGCGATGCGTTCCAAACCGCGCCGCAGACCAGAATTAATTGGCCGAATCTACACCGTCTTTGCCATATTGCTTATTATTACCCTATATAATGCCGTCTTCCGCCTTTCTGCCATGCCGGCCGATCAGTCGGCTTTACAGAGCACGACCGTAGCCCGGCGGCTGACGGAGGTTCTCGAAGCTTTGCTGTCAATAGATCTGCCCTTTAATAATTCATCCGTCCAGCTCAATGAGCTGGACGGATTTGTGCGGAAAGCGGCACATTTTGCCGAGTATGCGCTGTTAGGCCTGCTGTCATACAGCATTGCCGTATGCTGGAACCACATAGAAAACCAAGGAATAACCCCAGTCCCGTCCTTCCTTTTTGTCCTCGCCCTAGCAGCGGCAGATGAGATCCACCAGACATATGTGCCGGGCAGAAGCGGCAGCCTGAAAGACGTGCTGCTAGACAGTGCCGGCATCCTCACCGGCGTCCTGATCCTTAAGATTTGCGATGGTATATATACCCGGCACCGTCTAAAAAAAGGCAAGACTCCCTGACGGACTTTTCATCATAAAACTCTACCAGCAGCACCCCTTCCTCCTGTTCCCGGTTATGCGTGATCCCGATATTCTTGATACTGATCCCGTGGCCGGCCAGAAGGCTGACGATAGCGGCAAGTGCCCCGGTCTTATCCGGGATATCCACATATATGGCATAAGATTTCTTGATCGGGCCGCCGGAGGTATCTATGAAAGACTCGCGATAAGTCCTGGCCTCATCAAAAAACCCATAGAGTTTCTCCGGTTCCAAGGCTTTGATATCCATATTAACGGAAGTCAGGGCCTTAATATATTCTTCCAGCAGCAAGGAAATATTCTGATGGTTACTCAGGCAGATCTGCTGCCACATGACCGGTGACGAGGAAGCAATCCGGGTTATGTCCTTAAACCCGCCGGCCGCAATCATTTTCATTACCCCCTCAGCAGAATCGCTGTCCCGGACAAGTCTGACCAGCGAAGCGGCAATGATATGCGGCAGATGACTGACCGCAGCGGTGATATAATCATGCTCTTCACAAGAAAGAACTAAAGGAATCGCTCCCATGCCTAGAACCAGCTCGCGGTAACGCTCCAAAAACACCGCCTCGCTTACTGCCGCCGGAGTCAGGATATAGTAAGCATTCTCCAACAACGAAGCCTTCGATCCGGCAAAGCCGGTCCGCTCGCTGCCGGCCATCGGATGGCCGCCGATAAACTGCCGTTCCCGCCCGATCAGGGCCGCCTGACGGTGGATAGGGGATTTCACGCTGCCGATATCCGTAATCAGACAATCAAGCGGAATCCGGTCTTGCAAGCCACTTAGCACCAAAGTATTATCCGCTACCGGCGCACAAAGAAACAGACACTCGCAGTCATCGTCAATACGGTCGGCCGATTCCGCGGCATAATCAATTATCTGCTGCGCCACAGCCAGTTCCAAAGCGCGCGGGTCAGTATCATAAGCACCGATGTGACAAGAAGGATACCTGACGCGCAACGCTTTTGCAATCGAACCGCCGATCAAACCAAGACCAACGAAAAAGAATTTTTTCATATACCTACCCTTTACATGTATTTACATTAATGTATCTATAACAGCCGAACCGATAAACTCCGGCAGCCGGTGCCTATAAACTCCGGCCGCTCAGCTTACAAAAAGGCCTAAGTTCCTCGGTAAGCTTACTGAATTTCGCAAAACTTAAGGACTGCGGCCCATCCGACAAGGCATGGGCAGGATCATTATGTACTTCGATCATCAGTCCGTCGGCATCGCAGGCCACCGCCGCCTTGGCCATCGCCGGAACATACTTATAAGATCCGGTTGAATGAGAGGGATCAACTATCACCGGCAGATGCGTTTTTTCCTTCAAGACCGGGATTGCGGATAAGTCTAAAGTATTGCGCGTAGCTGTTTCAAAAGTACGGATACCGCGCTCACACAAAACAATCCGGGGATTACCTTCCGCTATAATATATTCAGCCGCGTTAAGCCATTCATCAATTGTTGAACACAGCCCTCGCTTCAATAACACCGGCAGACCGGACTGCCCGGCTTCTTTCAGCAGAATAAAGTTCTGCATATTCCGCGCCCCGATCTGAATCATATCCACATATTTAACCGCCGCCTCGATAGCCTCACGGCTGACCACCTCGCAGATAGTAGCAAGGCCAGTCTCTGCCTTGGCCTTCTGCATATAACGCAGCCCTTCTTCCTCCAGGCCCTGAAAGGAATAAGGCGAAGTACGCGGCTTATAAGCCCCGCCCCGCAAAACAGCCGCCCCGGCATCCTTAACAGCCCGGGCAATCATCAACAGCTGCGTCTCACTTTCCACCGCACATGGCCCGGCCATAATCGTCAACGTTCCCGGACCGATCGCCGTACTGCCGACCGTAACAGCAGTAGGCTCCGGATGAAACTTACGGTTCGAAAGCTTATAGCTTTCCGTAACCGGCATAACACGGTCCACATCCTCAAACATAATCAGGTTGTCCGTAGATAACTTAGACTTATCCCCGACGATACCGATGATCGTCACCTCTTCCCCGTGTGACAGATGAACCGAGAGCCCGTTCACTTCAATATACCTAGTGACAGCAGCAATACTTGCCGGTTTGGCATGAGGTTTCATTACAATAATCATAATATTTCCTTTCTACACATATCCATATGGCGACGACCACTTGTCCAAAACATTCCTTTCATCACAGTATACCAAGCGTAACCCAAAACCACAACGAAAATCTAACAATATATTTTCCAGTCCCATTCCATATATTTCGCTTGTATATTCCCAGACTTTTTAGTAAAATGTACACATGGGAAATTTTTGGCGGGACAGCTATTCAACAGGATCCGGATAAAATAACCAAAACCAGCGCAGAATCGGAGGACTTAGTTATGAATGTTTACACCACTGATAAGATTAGAAACGTAGTTTTGCTCGGACATGGCGGCTGCGGTAAAACCAGCCTGACCGAAGCGATGGCATATCTTGCGGGAATCACCTCCCGGATGGGGAAAGTTACGGAGGGGAATACCGTTAGCGATTTCGGCAAAGAAGAACAGAAAAGACAGTTTTCCATTAATACCTCAGTCGTGCCGATCGAATGGCAAGGCCACAAAATCAACATCTTGGATAGCCCAGGCTATTTTGACTTTGTCGGCGAAGCAGAAGAAGCTCTCAGCGCCGCCAGTGCCGCCGTTATCGTCGTAAACGGCAAGTCAGGCGTCGAAGTGGGAACAATAAAAGCTTGGGAAGCCTGTGAGAAATACAAGATTCCCCGCATGATATACGTCAGCAATATGGATGTCGATAACGCGACCTTCCGCCAGGTAGTAGAAGAGATGACGGACCTGTACGGAAAGAAGATGGCACCTTTCCATTTCCCGATCCGCGAAAATGAAAAACTAGTCGGCTATGTCAACGTAATTGCCGAAACCGCCCATAAGTGGCAGGGAAAAGACGTCGTGGAATGTGACATCCCCGATTACAGCATGGACAACCTACGGACATACAAAGACACTCTGATGGAAACCGTTGCCGAAACCAGCGAAGAGTTCATGGAACGCTTCTTCGGCGGCGAGACCTTCTCCGATGCGGAGATACGTGCCGCTATGCGGACCAATGTCAACGACGGGACGATCGTACCGATGACCATGGGCTCCAGCACCTTATGCCAAGGGGTTTACACGCTGCTGGAAGACATCGTCAAATACATGCCTAGCCCGGAGAACCGCGAGGTGGCCGGCATTGATATGAAGACCAATAAGATATTTGCGGCTAACCACGACTTTTCCAAAGCCAAATCCGCATATGTCTGGAAGACCATCGTGGATCCTTTCATCGGCAAATACTCGATGATCAAAGTCAATTCCGGAGTCTTTAAGTCAGATGAGCTGATCTACAATGTCGATCAGGATATTGAAGAGAAGGTCGGCAAGTTATATGTCCTGCAGGGCAATAAGCCTCTTGAAGTGAAAGAGCTCCACGCCGGCGACATCGGTGCCCTCGCCAAGCTGACAGGAGCCAAGACCGGCGACAGCCTGGCAACCAAGGCGGCACCGGTAAAATACGGCCGCTGGGAAATATCCGTTCCTTATACTTATAAACGCTACATCCCGAAGAACAAAGGCGACATTGATAAAATATCCCAGGCCTTACAGAAGATGGCGGCCGAGGATCTGACGATCAAGATCGTGAACGATGCGGAGAACCGCCAGACCTTGCTTTACGGCATGGGCGACATGCATCTGGAGGTCATCACCAGCCGCCTGAAAAATGAATATAAAGTAGATATCGACTTGGTCCAGCCCAAAGTGGCTTTCCGCGAGACCATTAAAAAGAAATCCGATGTCGAGTCCAAATACAAGAAACAGTCCGGTGGGCACGGTCAGTACGGTCATGTTAAAATGACATTTGAGCCTTCCGGTGATATGGAGATGCCTTATGTCTTTGAACAGACCGTCGTCGGCGGCACCGTTCCCAAGAATTATTATCCGGCAGTCGATAAGGGTCTTCAGGATTCCGTACTCAAAGGACCGATGGCCGGCTATCCCGTTGTTGGCGTAAAGGCAGTACTGTATGACGGTTCCTACCATCCGGTAGACTCGTCGGAAATGGCCTTTAAGATGGCCTCCATCCAGGCTTTCAAAAAAGGTTTTATGGAAGCCGGTCCGATCCTGCTTGAGCCGATCATATCACTGAAGGTCACGGTTCCGGATGCCTATACCGGCGATGTCATGGGCGACTTGAACAAGCGGAGAGGCCGCGTGCTCGGCATGAATCCCACGGCCAACGGCAAGCAGGTCATTGAAGCCGACATGCCGATGACCGGTGTCTACGGCTACTGTACCGACCTCCGTTCCATGACCGGCGGCCGCGGGGAATATGAATATCAGTTTGCCCGCTACGAGCAGGCCCCCAGCGATGTCCAGGAAAAAGAAGTCGCGGCAAGAGCAAACAGCCTCGGCGAAAACGAAGAAGAATAGGAAAAAGAACAGGAAGAAGAACAGAGTATATATTACAATATTGCTAACGGACAGAGCGTCATGTATTGACAATACATCGGCGCTCTGTTTTTATGATGTAACATTGTAACAGGTATATATCTAATAACATAGCATATTGCAAAAATTGGTAAAATTTGGTAATATTAGTCTTATAGTGATACTTACTAATGAGGAAATCATATGTATAGCATCGGAATATGTGACGATAGCCAGGAAGACATCAGAAAAATAAAAAACTGTGTTACGTCAGTGGACAGCGCTGCCGATGAATTACTGTTTTATGAATACAGTTCGGGAACAGAATTACTGGCAGATCATACTAGGCAGCACGATATGGTTTTTATTGATATGCAGATGCCGGAACTGGACGGAATCCAGACGGCCATTTCGCTACGCAAAAATAATGACAACGTAATCATCGTATTCTGCTCCGGTTATATGCAGCCGACGGCAGATAATTTTAAGGCTAGGCCATTTCGCTACCTGATAAAGCAATTGCCTGATGAAACCCTGTACCATGATATCCGCGAATGTCTGGATGAAATGCGCCGCTCAGCCCGGATCCCCTATCTGGATGCCCAGCATAACGGCCAGATCGTCAGGGTAAGGATTGATCAGATCATCTATGCGGCCATCCATAATAAGAAGACCAAGCTGCGTATTACGAAGGATGAAGCCGAACTGCTGAAACTGGAACGTGAGAACGAAAAAGATTTAACGGAAATCATATGTAACAAACGTCTCCATGAAATCAAAGAAGAAATCGAATGTTATGGATTTGAATATGCCCATCATAGTTATATCGTAAATTTTAAGTATATTATCCGCAAAGAAAAAAACATCCTTAAGTTGGTTGATGATATGGAGCTTAACTGTTCACGGTCAAAAGATCCGGTTTTTTCAAGACACTTTGAAGACTATCTTATTCACCGTAACATTATACAATGATAAGGAGTCGATATGGATTATTTATTTTATCTTGCTAAAATAATTGTTTGTGCCTTCGAAGTATACATGGTCAGCGATTTATTCCGTTTTACATTTGAGTCAAAAGAAGTAGGCAAAAGGGCTAGGCTGGCGGCGGCAGTAATATTAGGCTTACTGGTATTCGGCATCAACTATTTAGAGATCCCCTTGCTGAATTTCTTCGGCGGGATAGTTTTAATAACTGTTTATTGTAAAATACTATTTAAAGTCAGCAGTATTTCGGCACTGATTGTCACGGTATTCTTTTTTATGATAGGAATTTGCTCAGAAGTTCTGGGCGAATTGGTTTATAGCATAATTTATCACGAAAGCAGTCATATCGGAGCCGATTTTTCCTATCAGTTCTGCCTTATTATTACCATCGAAAAAATAATTGTTTTTGCTATTTTGAAGGCTATCCAATACTTCAGCAGGAAAAATAAAAACGAACCGATTAGAGAAATGCTAGGCGGATTTTTTATATTGCCGCTTTCTACGCTGTCAATATTATACGGAATCATTAAATTTGACTTTTTTGAAGATATGATCATTGTGCAACGGGTTGCTCTCGGTTGTGGTAGTGCGCTGCTTCTCTTTGCTAATATTTTTGTTTATCATTTGATCGAAAGATTTTCGACAGTCATGACCAGAAAAAGAGAACAGGATGTTGATTTTGCTAAGGCGGCGGTGGAAAGAAAGCATTATGACGCACTGGAAAAAGTCAACAGAGAGCATCTTAAATATATCCATGATATGAATATTATCTTAGGCACTATATCCAGCCTAGTAAAAAACAATGAGGGCGACAAGGCCTTGGAATTGCTGGACAAGCATCAAAACAGCCTGCATGCCATTCAGAAAAAGCTTTATTGCAATGATAGCATCCTAAACGGCCTGCTGGAGGACAGGATCAGCAATGCCATGATGCAGCATATTGATGTGTCGGTAGATATCGATAAAACAATAAACTTTCATTTTATTGACGATCTTGACAAGATATCCATAATTGGCAATATCCTTGATAATGCGATAGAAGCAGCCGCCAAGTGTGAGAATAACAAGAAAATTATTATCCGGATGTTTATGGGTAGTCCTAATTATCTGGTAATCATGGTCCAGAATACCTACCATGAGGTCCCCCTTGTTTTTGAAGGTAATTTCTTGACCAGCAAGGAAGACAAGCAGATGCATGGTGTCGGTACTAAGAGGATTAAAGAACTTACGGAAAAATATGGCGGTATGCTCAGTACGGCTATTGAAGGAGAGATGTTTTTCGTGAACCTTTGTCTCTCATGTATTGAAATTTAAGGAAATGGGAAAAAGCGCGCAATGCGATTTATTTTACTAGAATAAAAATGTATAAATCTGCAATAAAAAATGTCAGTCAACGACGTTTTTTATTTTTTTGTGAAAATTTTGGTTTTAAAATGTCTATTTTTGGAATCATATGGAAATTTAAAAAGAAATGGGTTATGATTTGATAGGAAGGTATTTTAAAGGAAACGGAGGAAAGAAAATGAAAAAAGCGAGTATTACAAGCAAGGGAATTTCAATGCTGAATGCAGTGGCCATAGCAGCAGCGAAACAATCCGCAAACAGTGCATGCTTATTTATTCACCATCAGCCTAAAGTGCCTGCAGGATTAGCAACATTCAATAGTAACAAGTAATGATTGAAAGCCTGTCTCAAAAGTTGGTTCAATGGCAGATAGCAAAAAATATCATACTCGACAAGGACAGAAGTATTTATGAGTATTCATATTTTGTGATGATCGGCGAAATAATCAATATACTGATCACATGCATTATAGCAGCGGTTTTTCGCTATCCCAGCCTATTTGTATTTTTGATTGCTTACATCCCGCTGCGGATATATGCGGGAGGGTATCATGCAGATAGCAGTAGCCGTTGTATGGTATTTTCGGCAATAACGTTAATCGCAGTATGTATTATCGGGAAATATCTGTTTATAGCCGACTTAACAGTGTTTTGCTTACTAGGGGAATTAACGGCAGGTACGGTAATTATTCTGCTTTCCCCCGTGGAAGACCAAAACAAGCCGCTGGACAAGCAAGAAACGCAGAAGTACAGAAAATATACATATGTGATATTGTTAGCGGAAGTATCCATTGCCATATTTTCACACCTGCTTAAGTGGCAGGAAGCCAGCTTCATGCTGATGCTTACCCACTTAGTAATGTCGCTGATGCTGATTATTGGCAAGATTAAGAACCGATATCTTGTCAGATTACGACACCAGACCCAGTGAAGCCGGCTTGCCGGCACCGGAGACCTATATGTAACGCCTTAGGGACGTTGCATATAGGCAATCCGGGGACAACTCTTAACTATGACAATTATCCCAATTTGTAATACATTTTGGTAAATCGTTCTAGACGGCCTGCCAAAATGTGGTATATGTCACAAACAGTTTGCCAACGTAGTTGGAGTGGCATATACGGATATCAGGAGCGGTACTCAAACAGGAATCGATCTGTATGGCCTTAAGGGGAATGGGGCTTCAGGAGGCAGAGCGATGGTTTGAGACCGCTCCCCTTTTATTTATAGTAAATTATTTCTATAATGTCTTTATTTGTTGCTCTTCCTATGCTAATATGAATACGTGTGTATCGTGACACAATATAATAATATAGAATATTCAGCGGTAATGCGCTGGCTTAAGTAAAGGAGAGTCAAATGAAAATCTTTAAAAATGTAAGACTTATGATATGGCTGACTGTTCTGGGAATTTTTGTCATAATCTTATTGACCGGCGGCTTTTACACACTGGATACCCAGCATGCGGCTGTCGTGACGACATTTGGGGAACCGTCCGTTGTCTCGGAGCCCGGAATTAAGTTCAAGATTCCGCTGGTGCAGAGGGTTCAGAAGGTTGATACGACGACCAAGGAGATAACGATCGGTTACGATGCCCAGACTGATGCCATAGTGGAAGATGAGTCGGTCATGATCACATCTGACCTAAATTTTGTCAACGTCGACTTTAATATTATCTATCAGGTATCCGATCCGCTGAAATACCTATATTCCTCGGAAGATCCGGTGCTGGTGATGAAGAATATCGCCCAGAACTGTATCCGCACGGTTATCGCATCCTATCCGATTGATGCCGTCCTGACCGTCGGGAAGAATGAGATACAGACCAATATCAAAGACATGCTGTATGAAAAGATCAACGATCTGGAGATCGGCCTGCTGATCAGGAATGTTACCATTCAGGATGCGGAACCGCCTACGGAAGAGATCAAGATTGCTTTCAAGGGTGTCGAGGATGCCCGGCAGAACATGGATGAATTCATCAACAAAGCCAATGAATACGTCAACGGTATTATTCCTGAAGCCCGGGCCAATGTCGATAAGACTATCCAGGAGGCCGAATCGACGAAGGCACAGCGGATTGCTGATGCCAATGCGCAAGTTTCGCAGTTCAATGCCATGTATGAAGAATATCTGAAGTACCCCGACATGACCAAAAGGAGGATGTTTTATGAAGCAATGGAACTCATCTTGCCGAATATGAAAGTCATCATCTTGGACGAAGAGGGCAATACCCAGACGATTCTGCCATTGGATTCATTTACGGAATAAGGAGGTGTAAGCATGGATAGCAATATTAACAACAATGACAATATAAAGAACATATGGGACAGCCCGGAACAGAAAAAAAAGGGCAAAAAACCTAGGAGAGGCCTGAGATTTTCGGATATCCTCGGCATTATACTGGTTCTCGGCATCTTTTTGTTTGCTTCTTCCGCCGTCGTGACGAACCAGAACGAATACAGCATGATCCTGCAGTTTGCCGAGATCGTCAAGGTAGTTGACGAGCCCGGCCTGTCCTTCAAGATACCGTTTATCCAGACCGTAGAAACGCGGGAAAAGAACATCCTGTTCTATGATCTTGCCAAGTCAGAAGTCATCACATCCGATAAAAAGACGATGATCGTTGACAGCTATATCCTGTGGCATATTACCGATCCGGTCAGATATTACCAGACCCTCAGCGGCGTAAAGGTCAATGCCGAGGGCCGTATCGACACGGTGGTCTACAATGCCATCAAAAACACTATTTCCAGCATGACCCAGGAAGAGGTCATCGTATCGCGTGACGGCAAGATCAATGTCACCCAGGTGGAAGTGATACCGGAAATAGAACTGCTTGCGGAGGATGAGGAAGCCGTAACGGAAACAGACACGACCATAGAAATCAAGTCCCTGACGGATGAGATTGCTTCCAATCTGATTGACATCAGCGATTACGGCATTGAAATCATCAAGGTGGAGGTAAAGGCGCTCGACCTCCCGGACAGCAATAAAGATGCCGTCTACAACCGGATGATCTCCGAACGGGAGAAAGTCAAGACCATGTATACATCGGAAGGTGAGTCTCAGGCGCAGATCATCCGTAACACGGCAGATCGGGAAGTCAGCATCATGCTCTCGCAGGCCAAGGCGGATGCCGCCGAGATCATCGCCGCCGGCGAAGCGGAATATATGCGGATCTTATCGACGACATACAACGATGCCGGCAAAAGCGAGTTCTATGAATTCATGCGCAGCCTAGAAGCCGCCAAGCTGGCCTACCAGAACAATAATCAGAATACTATCATCCTAGACCGCGATTCTCCGTCAGCTGAGATATTTTACCAAATCGAGGCAGAAAACAGTAGCGTAATAACAGAATAAGGAGATAAAGACATGGCAAGATACAATCACCGCGAGGTAGAAGAAAAATGGCGCAAGAAATGGGTAGCCGACCCGGTCAACATCAATGACGGCAAGAAACCGAAATACTACTGTCTCGATATGTTCCCCTATCCTTCGGGAAGCGGGCTGCATGTCGGGCATTGGCGCGGTTATGTGATCTCGGACGTGTGGAGTCGGTATAAGATGCTGAACGGCGGCCACTATATCATCCATCCGATGGGCTGGGATGCATTTGGTCTGCCGGCGGAGAACTATGCCATCAAGATGGGCGTCCATCCGGCCATCGCTACGGCGGAAAATGTCAGCAATATAAAGACGCAGATCAACCAGATCGCCGCGCTTTATGACTGGGATATGGAAGTCAATACTACTGACCCTGATTTTTATAAATGGACCCAGTGGATCTTTGTCAAGATGTTCAAGGCGGGCCTGGCTTATGAAAAAGAAATGCCGATCAACTGGTGCCCTTCCTGCAAGACCGGTCTGGCCAACGAAGAAGTGGTGAACGGCAAATGCGAGCGCTGCGGCGAAGAAGTTACCAAAAAGAACCTCAAGCAGTGGATGCTCAGGATTACCCGTTATGCCGACCGGCTGCTGGCGGATATGGAGAAGCTTGACTGGCCCGAAAAGGTGAAAAAGATGCAGGCCGACTGGATCGGCAAGTCTTACGGGGCTGAGGTCGATTTCCCGATAGCCGGGGGAACCGAGAAAATAACCGTATTTACTACTAGGCCGGACACACTTTACGGCGCCACCTTTATGGTTCTGGCACCGGAACATGAGCTGGCGGCCGGGCTGGCGACACCGCAGACCAGCGAAGCGGTAGCGGCATATATATATGAAGCGTCGATGAAATCCAACGTGGACCGTCTGCAGGATAAAGAAAAAACGGGAGTTTTTACCGGCTCCTATGCCATCAATCCGATGAGCGGGGAGCAGGTTCCGATCTGGCTTTCCGATTATGTCTTGGCCGACTACGGCACCGGCGCCATCATGTGTGTGCCGGCTCATGATGACCGCGATTTTGAGTTTGCCAAGAAGTTCGGCATCACGATCCGGCAGGTCATCGCCAAAGACGGAAAGGAAATCCCCGATATGGCGGAAGCCTATACCGAGGCTACCGGAACGGTGATCAATTCCGGAGACTGGAACGGCATGGAGTCAGCGGTCTTAAAGAACGAGGCACCGGCAATGATAGAAGCTGAGGGGAAGGGGAAACGGACGACCAACTATAAGCTTCGCGACTGGGTTTTTTCCCGCCAGAGATACTGGGGCGAGCCGATTCCCATCGTCCATTGCCCGGTCTGCGGCTGCGTACCGGTGCCGGAAGAGGAGCTGCCTTTGCTGCTTCCGGAAGTGGAGTCTTATCAGCCGACCGGGACCGGGGAATCCCCGCTTGCCGATATTGCGGAATGGGTCAATACCGCCTGTCCTCAGTGCGGGGCGCCGGCCAAACGGGAAACCAACACGATGCCGCAGTGGGCCGGGTCTTCTTGGTATTTCTTGCGCTATGTGGACAATAAGAACCAAGAAAGCCTGATCAGCAAAGACAAGGCCGCCCGTTACCTGCCGGTGGATATGTATATCGGCGGCGTGGAGCATGCGGTGCTGCATCTGTTGTATTCGCGTTTCTATACGAAGTTTTTGTATGATATCGGGGTCGTTGGTTTTGAAGAGCCCTTTGTAAAGCTGTTTAATCAAGGGATGATAACCGGTAAGAACGGGGTGAAAATGAGCAAGTCGAAAGGGAATACTATTTCTCCTGATGACTTGGTGCGGGATTACGGGTGTGATTCGCTGCGGCTCTATGAACTCTTTGTCGGCCCCCCCGAACTGGATTCGGAGTGGGATGACCGGGGCATTGAAGGCGTATACCGGTTTATTACCCGGTTTTACCATCTGGTCATGGAGCATAAGGATAAGGGGAGCGCAGCTACGGCTGAGACGGTGAGGATCCGCCATAAGATGATCTTTGATATCTCGCAGCGGCTGGAGAATTTTAGCTTGAATACGGTCGTTTCCGGTTTTATGGAATATAATAATAAGATGATTGAACTGGCAAGGACGGGCGGTATTGATAAAGAAACGCTGAAAACCGCGGTGATCTTGCTGGCACCGTTTGCCCCCCATATCAGCGAAGAACTTTGGCAAGAACTGGGGGGGAGCGGCAGCGTATTTGCAAATGTTTGGCCGACGGCTGATGAGAAGGCGATGGCGGACAGTGAGAAGGAGATTGCCGTACAGGTGAACGGCAAGACTAGGACTGTTATCCGGGTTGCGGCGGATATCGGCAGTGCCGAAGCTATTGAAGCGGGTAAGAAGGCACTGGGAGAGCGCCTGAACGGGACAGTAGTAAAGGAGATTTATGTGCCGGGGCGGATTGTGAATATCGTGGTTAAGAATTGAATTGAGGCGGAGATGGGCTTGGGTTCCGATGGGTTTACCGCCGGAACCCAAGCTAATTAGTTCCTTTTGGAACGGCGCATTGCCATAACTTTATTTATTTTGTCCAGGTCGCCGGGAGCGGCGTGTTTTTTCAGGACGGTCACGATGATTTCAGTTTCGGCATCGGTGAAGGAAGTGTTTTTAACGTTTCCGCGCTTGGCTAAGGACATCATGAAAGGCAGCATCTGTTCACGGCTTACGTTTTTGCTTTCGAATACAAGGGTCTGTAGCAGTTCCAGTTTTATGGGGTCGATATCGGCGAGCAGGGGATCGTTCATCCACTCAGGTTTTTTGGGGTCATTCAAATTGTTTACCTCCAAACATTTCAAACATTTGCATCTGTTCCGGGGTGAGCATGCTCATCAGCATTTTCATCATATTATCATTATTGGTTTTTTCAGGGTCATTGGGTTCATTTTTGTCAGATCCGTTTTCATCAGATCTGTTTTCATCAGAGCCGTTTTCATCAGAGCCGTTTTCATCAGAGCCGTTTTCATAGCGGTCATTATTAAAGCTATTGTAATGTGTCGGTTCATCGTCAACATATGTGCGGTTTTCGTGGCCGTGGTCAGCTGTTTCGCTGCCGCTATCTTGGCCGGCGGCGTTGAGGTCGCTGCTCGTGCCGAAGATGCCGCCTTCACCGAAGAAGTTCATATCGGGCATGAACTCTTTCATCATTTCAAAGGTCTGGGCGACCTCGCGGTAGGTTTCCATGGTCTGGAAGATATTCATGAAATGTTCCATCTGCTGTCTTTCGTGGCGGTCGGTGTAGGCACTTAGAGCACTTATGAGGGAACGGAAGTCCACGGGTGTTTCCTTGGTGAAGCAGCCGCATAGCTGATAAGGATTGTTCTGGAAATAAGATATGGCATATTGCAGTTCCATAAGCTTGATCATGATAGCCATCTGCTTCTGCATCTGATTGTCCAGAAAAGGCAGGAGGATTTTAAACTTTTGTATCTGGTTGGTAGTAAACAGAGTGTCAAAGGCTAATATACGGTCTTCGGCCAGGGCTTTATGATGATCGTTAAATCTCATAGCAGTTCCTCATGCAGTTTTCACTCTGTTTTTTTAAACTTATGTAAAAGATAAGCACATTAGAATATCATTTCGTAGAAAATAGGCTCATGCGAGCCTATTTCCCCAGTACAGTCACCAACCTGCCGGGCAGGCTGATAGATCATAATGGTTCGTTTGACGGGATGGAAATCCCAAGCTGATATATAAGTCTTTAAGTTTCCTTCCGTCCTAGGTATCCGTACAGATTAGCATCCGCAACCGCAGCTGTTACCACATCCGTTGCCCAAACCGCCGCAGCAGCACAGGATGAGCAGAATCGGAAGAATACCGTCTCCTATGCCGTTGTTTCCGCATCCGCAGCCATCATTACAGCCATTGCCACAGCCGTTACCACATCCGTTGCCCAAGCCGCCGCAGCAGCATAAGCACAGAATGATGAGCATCAAGGAACCGCATCCGTTATTGTTTGAACAAGAATTGTTGCATCCACAGCCTGTTGCTGTTAAGTCGCTCATAATTTGCCTCCAAAGGTTTATTTATGGTTTATCTTATGTATCAGGGCTTGTCAGTGTTTCCAATTAGCGGATAAATTTTATTTTTCGATTGGAAAATATTACTTGCGATAATTTTGTACAATATGTTGACAAAACTATTGAAAAAATTGCAAGATATAGTAAAATAAAAATATAAATATTGGAGGGGATCACGTGGACAGCAATAGCTTTTCGGTTGCCGGAAGAAGATTTCGGACTAGGGCGGACTATGAGGCCGCGCTCAGGGACGAACAGAAGATAAATGAAATAAAAAGCCGTTATTCCTTACATAATGGAGATGATGTCCGGAGACTGTCGGATGAGCTTAAGGTCGGGAAGTATTCATTTGAATCGGTTCTGGGCAATGATTTTGATGACGAGATATTTGACCTGATGGAAAAATTAAAGTCGGCACCGGCTGGTGTCCAAGGGAGCGGCGGCAGGATCAGTGACAGTAAGGGCAATAAGGGCAGCTTGGAAGACTATGACAATGAAATGCAGAAAGAAATCATTGCCATCATCCGCAAGAAAGAAAAGCGACGTAAAGTGATAGTGACAGTATTCAGTATCTTGGCTGTGGCAAGTCTTTCCTATTTTGGCATTTATTATTTCTTTGCGGAAAGGACGGACCAGGATGTTCAGGCCTTGGCGGAGCTCAGGGATGCCGGAAGGAACGGGGCAGTGCCATGGCAGGAGGTAAAAGTCAATAGGACCGGGGATATCGCGGTGCCGGATATCATGGAAGAATATAAAACTTTATATAATATGAATAAAAGGCTAATCGGATGGCTTAAAATTGACGATACAATAATAGATTACCCCGTATTGCAGACAACGGACAATGAATATTATCTTGACCATAATTTCGATCAGGAATATGATAAGAATGGGAGTATCTTTATGGATTACCAGTGTACTCTCTATCCCCGGTCAACGAACCTAATTATCTATGGTCATCATATGAAATCAGGTAAGATGTTCGGTTCGTTGCAGCAGTATGCGAAGGAATCGTATTATCAGGAGCACTCGGTCATCCAGTTTGATACGATATATGAGAAGGGAACTTACGAAATCATGTATGCGTTCCGTTCCAAGGTTTATAATGAAAATGACATAGTATTCAAGTATTATCAGTTTCTTGAGGCCAATTCCGCCGAAGAGTTTGATTCTAATATGAAGGAAATGGCGGCGATGTCCTTATATGATACTGGTGTTACGGCGAATTACGGCGACCAGCTGCTGACTTTATCTACCTGCGACAATTCCCAGTCGGACGGTAGATTTGTGGTAGTTGCGAAACGTGTTTCCTAGAGGAGAGATTTCATGTCGAAAAGAAAAACAGCTAAGACAAATAAGAAAATAAACTTTAAGCTGAGAAAACAGGTCCGGCGGACGTTCGGGGTATTATTTATGGCATCGGCCATCGTAGTGTCCGCGATACCGGTAGGTGATATCGAAGCGGGTGTAAAATGGGAGGATGCCGTTGCCAGGGCTGACGACAACCGCGGCAGCGCCGCTTATCCGACGATAGATCAAACTTCACCCGGCTGGGTAGCTTCCCAGACTTTTCTGGAAAGACCGGCTGATTCAGCTCTGAAAACATCTTATACAATTTATGAAATGTCTTCTTCAGCCACGCCGTGGACCATAGTCGATCAATATTACTATTCGGTTCATAGCGGTATTTCCGGCACATCGGGTCCGGTAGCCATCATCAATGGCTATAGTTCTATGTTGCCGGCCGGCGAGATCAGCATGAGTAATTATCTGGCCAGAGAGTATTATCTGGTTACTGAACAGAAATTCAATGATTTTTTTCAAGGGGCTCAGTACGATGATGGTACCAACAATGCTTCCTGGCCAGGTGGGGGAGCAGGGTCGAAAGTATATTCTTTTAAATATAGTGACTATAAAAACGCTATGCTTCAAGGTAAGACAGAGGATATGTTATTTATTGAGGCGCAGCCGGAATGGCAGAATGATTATAACCGTTTTACCAGAGAGTGTGAAGCCTATTATAACTATGAGATAGCCAAAGCGGCCTATGATGCCGCTCATGCCCAGTGGGTGATCGACAGCATCGGAGATGAACCTACGGCGCCGACAGTTGTGCCCCCGCCCGGTGGCGCGGTAGATGCAGAATTTACCCGCTCGCCGGCCGACCTTGATACGGAACAGAAGCTGCGTTTTTATTGTGAGTGGGCGGAATCCTTGCCGCTTAATGACTCCGACAGGCTTCCTGGCAGGGGTTTTACACTGATGGCTGTAAACGACCAGAGAAGCGGCGGTAATAGCAGTACCCTCCTTTACGTGGCCAAGGGCGGCCAGTTAACCGGGGAAGGGGGAGTCGAACTGGATGGAAACGGTTTCTTGGTTACTTCACGGTCGGAAATGGTTATCGGTATTGGCAAAGAGGCTTTTTATGATGTCGATAATGTAACCAATCTGGTGGTACCTTCCGAGATCAAATATATCGGTGACAGTGCGTTTGAATCATCCTTTATCCAATCGATTGTGTTTACGAATGTTCTCCAGATCGGCAATAAGGCCTTTAAGAATTGTATATATCTGACCAGTATATCCATTGAAGGAGGCGCGCGCGCGATCGGGGCGGAGGCTTTTCGCGGTACCAATATCCAGAATCTAGTATTACCGGCTACGATTGATATCGTCGGGGCGGGTGCTTTTGCCTATGCGCAGAATCTGCAGACAGCAGATTTGTCCAACCTGAAGCAGAACCCCACTACGATCGGTCCCTATGCATTTTATGACTGCCCGCTGCTAAACAGCATTCCCTTTCCCGACAGCTTAATTGGCTTTGACATCGGTGACGGCTGCTTTGCGTTACACACGGAAGCACCGGGCTTCCTGACAACGGTTACGCTTCCGAGCGGAGTCACCGGCGGCACGGGCAGAGCTTTGGGTAATTATCTTTTTCAAGGGCGACAAGGTTTGAAAAGTGTCATTATGCCGTCAAGTTACGGTTCTGATCGTAACAACGGAGTGGTTAAGATTCCTTCCGGCATGTTTAAAGACTGTACCGGACTGGAGTTTGTGGAATTCCCTAATATTGCGGGCGGGACCAACGGCGGTTATGCATCCTATCAGTATGAAGATGTCAGTCCTGCCGGCATAGGACCGGAAGATTATATGGGACAGTATCTGTTCTTGGACGTTACCAATCCTGATTTTTATGTCCGCGGGCCGGAGCTTTTTTCGGCAGCCCTCACCGGCATTCAGGGCCAGAAGGCCTTGCCGCGCCGTTCGACATGGAGCGCCTATACAAGAGTGTCGGATTTTATACCTTATCTGTATACCGACAGCAGCGGGACGGAGTGTTATGAGGTCAGTGACGGCCAGTACATCCTGCAGGCGAACGAGAACGGCGAGCTGACCGACTGTGAGCTGGTAGAAGACGGCAGCTTTAACGGCTCTAATTATGTGGATCTGATTATTCCCAGTACGGTCGGTGATATCAAGATCACGGATATTGCCAGTGATGCCTTATCTAACAGGAACTTACGTGACCGGATGCGGTCACTTACCATAGCGGATAATTCGTTGACTACGATAGCCGCCGGAGCCTTTAAGGGGCTGCCGCGGCTGGAAGAAGTCGTCATCGGCAATTCGGTGCAAAATATCGGGGACGAGGCTTTTATGGATTGTACGCTGTTGACTGACGTGACTTTCCACTCTCCTAGTTTTGATCATGAACTGTTTGTAATCGGTAACGATGCTTTCAAGACCAACAGCCGTAAACTGATATTCAACGGGGATATTGAGCTTGGCTATGCCCCGTTTGACTTTGCTATGGATCCGCTTCAGGGCAATATCGCCTATGACATCAACGGCGATCCTACCGGCCTGCGGATTCTCTACAAGAGCCTGTCGCCGACGCTTTTAACGGTGATGTATGACAATGATGCCGAAGAAGTCGTGCTGCTGAATTATCCGAAATTTGACCGTCTGGATGCCAATAACCCAGGCTATCTCAGGAACATGGAAAGATATTATACCGAGCTATATGAAGGCTCACCATATAATCAGCAGCGTACCGATTTTGTCGCGGCCTTTACGGCGGCGGGCGGTGATCCAGATCAGGAAGCGGCTCTTTATGAAAATCCGGCGCTTTATGGCCCATGGCTGAGCCGGGCTTACCTTGATGATCCTAACGGTGACGGCAGTGATGCTGATAAGATTACCGGTATTGAGGCTTACTATGAAAGAAATCCGTACAGTATCATCGATAATTTTAATAATACTAATCCGCAGGACTGGGAACGGGCTTCCCTGACCGAAAGCGCGATGGTTAACGCAACGAAGCATATCGTCATACCGGCGGGCATAACCTCAATTGATGCCCAAAGCTATTTTGATACCAGCAATGGCCGGGTAAACAGTAACAGGCCCAATTTCAGTGTTTATTTTAATCCGAATAATGCGGATTCCTATATCAACCAGGATGAGTACAACATGATTATGGGGGATCCCGCCAACAGCACGGAAAACGAGATACCGGTTGTCAGCGGTCTCTTCAGTGGGTACTACACCGACTTTAACAGTGCGCATCCCAATGAACAGCAGGTCAGAGGCAATGATCAGATCGAAAGTGTCACCATGAGTACGGTCAAGTCACTGCCGGCGCATGCATTTGACAGCTGCGAGAGCCTGAAACAGGTGACGCTAGGTGATGCCTTGATGGATATCGGTACGGCACCTTTCCGTGGCGCTTCCAATTTAAGTATTGTGATCGGTAATGAAAAATACCTCGTTGACAAAGGCATTATTTATTCCCGGAAACCCGACGAAAGCTACCGTATTGAACAGACACTTTCCGCCCGCGGTGCGTTGGTAGGAGAGTCCTATGTCACCAGTGAAACGGATCCGTTGATCGTCAATGTCAGTGAGATAGCTAAAGGCGCGTTTGAAGACTGCGACGTGCTGAACCGTGTTGACCTTACGGATGCCGATCTTTTGAAGATCATTCCGGAAGACTGTTTTAATGACTGTAAGGTGCTGCGGACTGTCCGTTTGCCGGAATCTGTCAGCCGGATCGAAGCGGGTGCTTTCGGGCTGAATGACAGCCTCAATGTTTATATACCAGGCTATGAGGTTCATATTGCTACGGATGCCTTTAAACTACTGTCAAAGACCGCTGATCCGACCACGTCGCACATCATCCAGACCTATGCCGATACTTCGGCAGAAGAATATGCCGTCTATCACCGTGATACCAGAGGCATGGGGATTGACGTTGAACTGATGAACGACCGGTACATGGTAGACTTCCTTGACCATATGGGGATACCGCTGATTGATACGCAGCGCGTTCCTTGGGGAGAAGAGGCGATTCCGCCCAGCGAGGAAGTAATGGCCGCCTATGAAGAAGAACTGGCCGGGATAAACCGCGTTTTCATCGAATGGTCCAAACCATATAATGCGATCAAAGAGCATACTACTATCATTGCTATTGTTAAGAACTTAGAAGATACCGCCAATATGTATACGGTAACCTTTTATGAACAAGACGGCAAAACGGTTCATGTTGAGATGAAAGTAGCACATGGCGGCTCGCTTTACGAACCGATACCGCCGGTAATAAGCGGATATAATTTTGTGCGCTGGATACCTAACGACCTTACGAACATCGTAAAAGACATGACGGTTATACCGCTCTATGAAAAGGCCGGCAGTTCCGGATCTTCTGGGTCATCTTCCCCCAGCCCTAGTGTCAGCCCCAGCCCTAGCCCTTCTCCCAATGGTACCAGATACACGGTTTCGGTTTCGGGCGGCAGCGGCAGCGGCAGCTATACGCCGGGCACGGTAGTGACCATCAGCGCCTTTGCGGCCGGTGACGGGAGAGTATTTGACAGATGGACCACGGCTTCTACCGGAGTCGGCTTCCTTGATGCGACCAGTCCGACCACTACCTTTACCATGCCGGCAGGCAATGTGACGGTGACGGCGACCTACAAGACTGCCCTTTCCGCCAGTACGGGGACGGGAAGCTCGGGAGGCGGCACCAGCGGCAGTTCTAGCGGCAGCACTGGCAGCAGCAGCGGAAGCAGCAGCGGCACCAGGGTGGAAGTCAGCAAGCCGGGGATACCCAATACCGGTCTGGCGGCGGCGACCGTAAACGGTTCGCTGGACAATTTTGTCGTCAAGATTACTGAGGATCCGGCGGCAACGGCGGCGGTAGTGGAAGCATTACAGAATCAATACGGGGATATCAGCAGCATCCGTTATCTGCCGATGGACATCAGTTTGTACGATTCTACCGGTACGACCAAGATTACCGATACGGAGGGACTGTCCGTCAATATTACGTTGCCCCTGCCTAGCGACTTGGTCGATTATGCAGGCAATAACCGGGTGGCAGCGGCGACAGGCGGCATCTTGGAAAACCTCGGTACCCGTTTTACCACGATTGACGGGATTCCCTGTGTTAACTTTACCGCAACCCATTTTTCACCATATACGGTTTATGTGGATACCCTCAATCTTTCTGCCAGCGTAATGGATGACACACCGCAGACGGGTGATCTCTTCCATCCCAAGTGGTTCTTGGTAATGGGGCTGGCCAGCATCTCTTTACTGCTCTTTTTGAAAAAAGACAAGAAAGTAACTTTGATTACGGCATAGTTAATAAAGATAGCTTAAAAGATAGTTTAGGAGAACGGCCAATGGGCAGAAAAAAGATCCGCCGGACTCTGAGTGCCCTGCTGTTACTAACGTCGATAGCAGTGACTCAGATACCGGTATCGGACGTTACGGCACAGACGGTTTCGGACTTTCAGATCGAGAACAGAACCCTGGTAAAATACTCCGGCACTGCGGACCAGGCAGTGTCTGTTCCTGCGCAGGTAAAGACTATTGGCGAAGCTTCTTTTTCTGGTCATAATGAGCTTGTCAAGGTAACTATCGCTAATGACGTGGAGAAAATCAATAATTCCGCCTTCGCAGACTGTAACAGCCTGCGCACCGTAGTAATCGGTGATTCGGTTAAAGAAATCGAAAGCGGCGCGTTCAGTAACTGTCCGAATCTTACTTCCGTCACGATAGGAAGCGGCCTTCGGGAACTGGGCAGCGGGGTTTTCGCCGGCTGCAGCAGCCTTAAGAATATTACCGTCGCCAGTGGGAATAACAGCCTTACTTACCGGAGCGGCGTTCTGTATAATAAGGATGAAACCATAATCTTTCAGTTGCTGCCCGGCTATGAGATAGAAAACTATGATATGCCGGATAGCGTAGCAAAGATCCGCGGTTATGCTTTCTGGGGCAATCCCTACTTAAAGAACGTAGTGTTCGGCAACAGCCTTACAGATGTGCCGGCCTATGCTTTTTCCAACTGCGTCAATCTATCTCAGGTAACCTTATCCCATCTTGTCCGCAGCATCGGCGCCAAGGCTTTTGAAAACTGCGTAAACCTTAAGAAAACCAATATTCCGTCATCGGTATCCAGAATCCACGATACGGCTTTTGACGGCTGTCCGAAAGTTGATTTTGATGTCGTGGAAGGCAGTTACGGGGCGGAATATGCCGCCGGCCGGGACGTTTCGCAGGTGGCGCAGACCGAACAGGCCGAAGTGGAAGCTCCGGTGGTTATTCGTTCGGAAGATACGGCAGATGCTGATTCTGGCGACAGTCCAGATGATACCGTTGACGCTGATTCTGCTGACAGTCCGGCTGAAACAGCCGACGATGAAGCGTCCTCTTTAGTGCCGCTGACAGATAGGGCTCTTATGGGGCAAAGCCGCATTGTATCGGGAAGAGCCGTAGTGTTTATTGATAATGCCGCTGCCGTGCATTCGGGAAGTGCGGGCAGTGGCCTGCCGGACTCAGGGCAGATCACGGACGGATTAGACAATGCCGGAAGTGCCAATAGCGGCGAGGCAGAATCTTATTCCGGCGGCGGCTCAGGCAGTAGCGGGGCACCGAACGATGTACTGGATAGTCTGATGAGTGGAAGTGATGAAAAAGGATTTGGCTTTCCTAAGTATACTGTACTAGAAGATCGGATTATTGCCGACCAGGCTTATTATCAAGAAACCCAGCTGGTTTCTTACGAGATACCGCAGGGGATAGAGGAGATCGGTGATTTTTCCTTTGCCCGCACCGGATTAAGGGAGATAAACATTCCCGCTGGGGTGGAGCGGATCGGATATGCCGCGTTTTATCATTGTGACAATCTGCAGAAGGTAGAGATACCGGCTACGGTTACTGAGATAGAGCCTTCCGCATTTGAACATACAGCCTGGATGAAGAACTGGATGAATCAGGTAGGACAGGATTATCTGATCGTAGGGGATGGGATTTTGCTGGCTTATTCCGGTAAAAACAGCGTCGTGACCATACCGGAAGGAGTGAAAAGGATCGCTCCCGAAGTATTTAAGGATCACCTGGGGATAACAGTAGTCAGCTTGCCTAAGAGCCTTGCAGTTATCGGCGAAGAAGCCTTTGCCGGCTGCCGCAATCTTAAGACGGTTAACGGCGGCGAAGGGGTGACCGAGATCCGCGACCGGGCTTTTCAGGACTGCATATTAAGCAAGGTCGTTATTACGGAACATGTACAAAATATCGGTCTCCGGGCCTTTGATCTAGGGGAAGGCGGCACCGGTTCCGTGACTTTTACAGGCAGCAAGCTGCCGCAGATATCAGCCGAAAAAACCGCGATGCGGCTGGCCAATGACGCTTATCGCGACTGGGTATTCGGTGATATGGAAACGGCATATGTTTCGGATGCGGATATTGAACTGACTGATACGGTTCTCGACGGGTCACTGCTGGGGTTTAACGGGACGGTCTGCCTGACCGACGGAACCGTCATAAGGGAGGGTGCGTCAGAAACGGCGGCCGCCGGAGAAGGGATCGCCGTCCGCATCAGCAGTCGTCACCTGACTGATGACGGTGTCGCAAGTGCGGACATACCGGGAGAAAGCGGAGGATATATCCTCAAAATCGTGGATTCCGACAGTGCTGCGGATCAGATCACCAAGGCCTATCAAAGTCTTTATGGCAATCAGGAGCCGGTCAGCTTGCTGGCTTTTGACATCAGCCTTTACCAACAGTCCGGCAATGCCCAAGTGACCAAGCTGGGCAAACAACATGCCGAGATCGTCATTCCCTGGCCCGCTAATCTCGGAACCGGAAATCTCCATGTCGTATGCGTGGACGCCAACGGGCAGCTGGAAGAAGTACCCCATCAGATCGACAGTATCGGTGAGAAAGAGGTCATCCGGTTTACCGCCGGACATTTTTCCGCTTACGGTATCTACCAGTATGGCGGCACCCTAGCGGCGGCTGATGGCCGGACGGTGATTGGATCACTGTCCGGACAAAGAGACGCTTCGCCGGATACCGGTGACTTCCTCCATCCTAAATGGTTTCTGGCATTTGGCCTGTTTTGCACGGCAGTCGTACTCTGTTTTCAACGCGAGAGAAACAAAGAAGACGTCTTAAAAAAGATATTATAAAAAGATATTATAAAAAGATATTATAATATAAATACTTTTGCGTAGGAGACAGAATATGAATGTTACAGATCAAGCAATATGGTGCGCGGCGACCGTGTAGAAGTATATGACAAAGCAGGCCAATTGCTCTGGAATTCTAATATTAGCAGTAATAAAAATATCATGCTTATTCCCCATATACTGGATGCTGTTTTTGGACAAGGCAATGTAATGTAACCGACATGTACAATTTATTCCGGATATGTTATAGTAGAGGAAACAGCGGGGAGGTTTTGTAGTTGCAGAATATTGATGAGGGCAGTTTTACCGTCCTGAACCGGGAAACTGCCGCAGAACAAATCTTATATGAAAATCCGACCGTGCTGAATCAGCTGATGACGTCAACGGGAAAGATCGGTGCCGGCACCATAATTTGCGGGAAATATACGGTAAGCCATAAGATGGATGTCGCTACCGGAGAAGCTGATCTGTATGTCTGCCGGTGTGAAGGCGAGGCTTATGTTGCCAAGATATACCGGGGGAGCCGCTCAATCAAGACGGAGGTGGCGGACACAGTAAAGAAGCTGGATTCTCCCTACGTGGCCATGGTCTACGAAACTGGGCTGGTGGACGGCTGTTTTGTGGAGATCCTGCCTTTTTACAAGTATGGGAGCCTGCAAGGAAAGCGTTTTGAATATGAGAAGCTAAAAAGCGTTATCATCCCTTGCCTGAACGAGGGGCTCCGCGTACTACATGACGCCGACATCATCCATAAGGATCTAAAGCCTTCCAACATTATGCTGACAGCCGAGCAGGATCAGGTAGTACTGATCGACTTTGGCATCAGTTCCATGAAGGAGGAAGGCAATACCATAGTAATGACCAGGACGGGGATGACACCGGAATATTCGGCGCCAGAAACTTTCCGTAACCTGTATCTAGAAGAATCTGATTATTATTCACTGGGCGTTACGATCTATGAGCTGTTCTGCGGAACGGCTCCCTTTCGGAACATGGAGCCGGAAGAGATCGAACGTTATGTGTCAGTACAGAAGATCCCGTTCCCGAAGGAAATGCCGGGAGACTTAAAGGATCTGATCAGCGCGCTGACTTACTATGATATCACCAATCGAAAAGACAAAGCTAATCCCAACCGGAGATGGGGATATGAAGAGGTAAAAAGATGGTGTACTGGGGACAAAATGATGGTTCCCGGTCAAGGCCTGCGCGAGACCGGAGGGATACCGCCTTATACGATCGGGGGAACCACCTATATTGATAAACAGGAACTGATATATGCGCTTGTGGAGTTTTGGGAGGAAGGCAAAAAGCAGCTGTTCAGAGGGATATTGTCGGCTTATTTCAAGACTTTTGACCTACAGGCCGCTGGTTATTGCTATGATGCCCAGGAAGAAGCGGCGCGGCAGTTCGGAAAAGAAGAGATTCTGTACTGGCAGACCCTATATCTTCTAAGCGGAAAAACAAGAGAATTTTTCTGGCGGGGTGAGGTATTTAGCGGACTGCCGGAACTGGGCCGGGCGATGGTTGCCTCCCTTCAGGAGCAAGGAAGCGGGCTTGATACAGAAGAGGACGGGCTAAAGACGCCTGAGCAGCCCGGGCAGGCAGATGATAATCCGGATAAAGAGTATGGTGAAAGTGAGTTCTGGGGCAGTATCTTAGAGAACCGGCTGCTGTCGGCCTATATAGAGCGGATGGAAGCGGGGGAAAAGGGCATGCTGGAGGCGCTAAAGGGGGTTGAGGCTTCCTACCGTTCCCATTACAAGCGGCGTGATAAACTCAAATATCTTTATATATGCGGCTTTTTGTTATCGGGAGAGCCAGAAATCATGATAGCGGGCAGAAGATTTAAGACGATGTCCGGCTTTACTACTTATGTAAAGGAAATGATCCAGGGTTCATATGATAGTTTTAAGGATTTTGCCCATTTGATGCTGGATGGGGAAAGAAATCTTGATCCCCAGCTGGAAGGATGGCTGACGGCACTGGGAAAAGAAGACAAACTGGAGCAATGGAGGCAAGAGATCATATGAGGACAGGAGAGTTTCGGCGTATGCGGATCTTGTTTTATATCTGCAGCGTGATATGCTGTCTGATTTTATTTATCAGTATCATGTTTTTGCCATTTTATGTAAAGATGATTTATTTTGGCTGGGTCTTACTTTCCGTAGGGATCGTGGCTTTTTCGGCGCGACTGTTCAAAAGCGGGATGGTAGAGGTATTTGCTACGCTTTTGGTCGGATGTTTGCTATTCACCATGTTTTTGATACTGAATATGGAAGGCGGGGACTATGGGAGGGGATGGATGATATTACGGTTTGCGATTCCTTTTATGAATCTTCCTTCTTGGTGGGCGATCGGCTCATGGATCAAGGAAAGGGTGGATTTATCCTACTTTAACAAAGCTAGGCAGGCAGCGGACGAAATCAACCGGATCTTAGATGCCAGAATCTTAAATAAAAAAAAGATAGAGCTGGTCTTGGAACAATATACTGAGGAAAACCGCGAGGTTTTGGCGATGGTCAGCCTTATTAAAGGTATCAGCGAAGATGACAGCGGCGAAATCGTCGCGGAGATATTTGCAAACGCAGAGGAACGGCGGATCAAAGACCTTGTCAGGATATTAAATGAGCTGACTAAGAGTGATAAGGATTATAAAGATATTGATTACACAATACCAAATCTATTCGCGATGCTGAAAAGAGTGACCGGCGATATCAGTCGGTGCGAATGGAAAAAACCCAATCCTGCCCAGGTGACATCGGCTGATTATACGAAATTAATGAATCAGCTTAGACATCTGAAGCATCAGTGACATTGGGCATTAAAAGTAATAAGCTTGCTAAGATAGGGAGGATATATGAGCGGACCCAAAACCGGCCGATACCGTTTGACCTTGGAACAGAAAATGATCATGAAGGAACGCCGTGAGCGTCATCTCATGCTGACTGATGGGCTTGAGCAGATTGGCGATTATTCGGAAGCAATAGAAGAGATGCTGTTCCAGATCGACCTGTTTATACAGCAGAATGGTGAGATAACCGATTTTGCTGACCAAGCCCAGGCTTGGATTGCTAAGTCACAGGAGATGAAAGTGCGGGCAGCCGCTGAGCTTAAAAAAGTCGTCGGCCTTGATATGGCGGGCGGGCCAGAAAAGATAACAGACAAAAAAGCGGCGATAGAAGTATTTTATCAGGAATTGCAGGACTTTTGCCTTAGGCTGGAAGAACAGCGGGCAAATTTATTCGATGATTTCCAAGATAACGTCTCCGCCGCAATAAAAAAGGGCATGGCCATGAACTTTGATGCCTTGGGGCAAGAATACCGCTACCGTATCATGGATCTGCTGGCAAAGATAAGGCAAACGCCCCTTAGTCCAGGGCTTGAGGAAAAGAAGAAGCAGATAACCGAAAAAGTAGCTGGGTCGCCTTCGGAAGAATTCCTGAAGACCTATTATTCGTTAACGGTCCTGCCCTTTATCAAAGAGTGTCGGACCTATCAACAAGAAGGAGTCCTGATCGGAAAGCAGTGGAAAGAACTGTGCCGTCTTCATGAGATTCTGGCTCAGGAAGCCGGGGAAGTGCCCTTGTCCCTAGAGCGTTCCCCGGAAGCTGTCGGGCTTCTCACAGAGGCAAACCTTCGGCTGCAAAAGAAGATTGAGCATGATGAGGAGCAGGCTTATATTATCCATGCTGTCAATGAGGTCATGGAAGAAATGGGTTATCCTGTCATCGGCCACCGCGACGTCACCAAAAAAAGCGGAAAGAAATTCCGCAATGAGCTATATGAGTTCTGTGACAGTACAGCCGTCTGTGTGACTACGGGAGATGACGGACAGATTACAATGGAACTGGGTAAGCCGGACACACAAGACCGACCGCCGACCGCCCGGGAAAGCAAACAGCTGTGCGGGGAAATGGAAAGCTTCTGCCATGAATTCGCCGTAATCCGGCAAAAACTTACCGAACGGGGTATCATTGCCGATGACCTGATCATGCTTCCGGCTGATGAGCAGTTTGCGCAGATCATCAATACGGAAGATTATCAGCTTAATAAGGAATATCACGTGAACTCCGGCCGTGAGCGTGGCCGGAGCAGCCGCAAAGTCATGAGGACAAGTCATGAGGAGATTTAAATCCTGTCCTGTCTGCGGACAGAGAAACAAACCGATATTGCTGGAATGTAGCCATTGTGAGGCAGACCTGTCCAACGTGCCGGTCAGCAGCCAAGGAGAGGCAGGCCTGTCCAACGTACCGGTCAGCAGCCAAGGAGATGTAGATATGTCCGGCGTGCCGGTCAGCAGCCAAGGAGAGACGGATCTGTCTAATGTGCCGGTCTACCGTATCTGTGAATGTGGCCATGCCAATCTTTCCCATGCTAGGAAATGTGTGCAGTGTGGAGAGGATATTACGGATATAATGCCACGTGTGGCGGCGGCAGCCGGTCAGGGTTTTTCCTTGATTTCAATGGATGGGACATACCGCTTCGCGCTGGAGGAAGGAACCGTTACCGTAGGGAGAAACGCCCAGATGAGGGATTACCTTGCTGATAAGAATTATGTAAGCAGACAGCATGCGCGGCTGAGCTTCCGTAACGGAGAGGTTAGTATAGAGAATCTGAGCAAAACTAATTATACCTATATCAATAATGTGAAGATAGACGCAGGTGAAACCGTGCTGTTGAAGATTGGCGATGAAATAGGCTTGGGCGGATTCATAAAGGATGGCAGCCGCCAGGGGCAGGCTGCTTATTTCAAGTTCAGCCTATCCGCTCCTGATGGTTGACAGGAACGGATAGGCTGACAGACAGCAGGGCAGATAGGCCTGTAGTCAGACAGGAGCGGCTTACATTATGCATATAGCAAGAATTCTGTATCCGGTTAAAGTATTAGGGCCGGGGCACCGTGTCGGCATCTGGATGGCGGGATGCCGGCATTGCTGCAAGGGCTGCAGCAATCCGGAATTGTGGGAGTTTGCTCCGGAGTACCGGACAAGTATGGCAACGGTGATGCGGATGATCGGTACAATTCATCGGCAGCATCCGATCGAAGGCTTTACCGTGACGGGCGGAGAGCCGTTTGAGCAGGCTGAAGAACTGGCGGCGTTAATAGATAAATTAGTCGTTATCTCAGAAGATGTGTTAATTTATAGCGGATATACCTTACCGGAACTGAGGGAAAGAGAAGATAATTTCATAGATGATATACTGCGGCAGACCGCCGTATTAATTGATGGCAGATATCAGGAGGAATTAAACGAAAACTGCCGTCTTCGGGGATCGGCCAATCAGACCATCCATGTGTTAAATGAAAACTACCGGGTAAGCTACCAGGAATATCTGGAACAACGCGAAAATGAGATACAGAATTTTATGGCTGCCGACGGTATTATTTCGGTGGGAATACACCGCGCCGGCTACACGGAGGCTTTGGCCGCCGGGATGCGGTTCAGGGGACTGACGGAAGGGCAAAAGGAATGACAGCTAAATAATTATTACGGATTTATAACAGCGGAGGGAGAAGATGAGCGGTTACATACCCAAATGGCACCGGGAAATGGATCTGTTTGATCAGATTAAGCCGGTATTGATACTGGAAGGCAATGTAATGGATAAATATCAGTATCCGACAGAAGGCAGCGTGGACAAGGGAAGCATTCTCAGCCTTCCGGAATACCTGCATTATTATTTTAAAGACAGTGGTTACCGCAATATCGTCTTTTATGACCATATCCGGGGTTTTTATAACCGGTGTGAGGAAGGGTATCTGGAGAGTTTTGGTGACCTGATCGGAGAAAAACCGGCCGACGGCGGCATAGCGGCCTGCTTTACCGGCAGGGGAAAAACAGCGGCCACATGTGCCAGAGAGGCCTTGACACAGAACAAGGAGTCCGTGGCAGTGATAATGGATTTTGCTTCCCGTTTCATCGTGTCGGCGGAAAATATGGCCCAGGAAGAGATAGATAGTTATACGGTACTCCAGCAGGCATCGATGGAAAGCTGCGAAGTAAGGGCAGAGCAAGGGGTGCTCCGGAACCTGCTTTTGTTGCTGGTGAATAAATCTAACGATGTTCCCCCGTGGTTTTATCTGGGTAACCCCAATGTTAAGATCATCACCCTGGCGACACCGGCCAGGGAAGAACGGGATCAGTTGATCAGCGGGCCGAATTTTGCCAGTTTTTTTGCTCAGGATATTTATCAGGCGGAAAGCGCCTATTTTCAGGTGCATCCGGAAGAACTGGAGAAGATTAAGGATCGTTTCATTACCCTTACCGACGGTTTCACTCTGACGGAAATGAACGCGCTAAGAAAGCTCTGCAAGGGCATGCGGATTGCCGTGCGTGACATGGTCGATGTGATTGACCTGTATAAGTACGGCATCCGGGAAAACCCTTGGAATAAACTAGATTATCAGGAGATCTTGCATGCCGGCACGGCTTTCCGCAAACGGATCAAAGGGCAGGAACAGGCAATTATCCGGACACTTGATGTGGTGAAACGGGCTGTCACCGGGATGTCCGGCCTGCAGCATTCTTCGCAGGGCAAGCCCAAAGGAGTGCTTTTTTTTGCCGGTCCGACCGGAACCGGCAAGACCGAGATGGCCAAGGCGCTGGCGGAAAAGCTTTTCGGCGACGATGACCGCTGTATTCGCTTCGACATGAGCGAATACGGGCAGTCCCACAGTGACCAGAAGCTGCTGGGGGCACCGCCCGGCTATGTCGGCTATGAGACGGGCGGGCAATTGACTAATGCTGTTAAGAACAATCCTTTTTCCATCCTGCTGTTTGATGAGATTGAAAAAGCGCATCCTTCCATCCTGGATAAGTTCCTGCAGATATTGGAAGACGGGCGGATGACGGACGGTCAGGGCAATACAGTCTATTTTTCCGAAACCATTATTATCTTCACCAGCAACCTCGGTATTTATCTGACCGACAGCCGTGGGGAACGATATCCGAACGTAACGGCGGACATGACATATGAGGAGGTGCAGCAGAAGGTTAGGAAAGGTATCGAAGATTATTTCAAACTGGAGCTAGGCCGTCCGGAAATACTTAACCGCATCGGCGAAAACATTGTTGTGTTCGACTATATCAGGTCGGCGGCCGCGATGGAGATATTGCAGGCTCAGCTTGACAAGATCATCCGCAATCTCTATGCTCAGAAAAAGATCAGGATCGAGGTTGCGCCCGCGGCGATGGCAACCTTGCGGGAGAAGGCCATGGCGAATCTGGAAAACGGCGGCCGGGGGATCGGCAATGTGGTAGAAAGCTACCTGATCAACCCGCTGTCCCGCTATCTGTTTGACCAGGATATCCGTCAGGGTGAAAGAGCCATCATTGAGCATATTGACGGTGCTAATGCGCCTTATACTTTGGTGTGCAGCAAATAAATCCAGCGGTTTGGAGGATATTAGTGAGTAAAGAATTTGGAAACAATTAAATATCGTGTTATTATCTGTACTTATCCATATGAAACAAATCGAATGCAAATATGATAATTTAAAATTTAAAATTATAGAAGAACAACATTGACATCATGTATGCAGATATTCTATAATATACTTAACAAGACAGCCGATAAGGAAGCTACACCTTCCTGTTCTGGCGAATATTGGTTTAAAAATAACCGTCTATCCTGCTAAGAACAAGGCGGTTATTTTTTGTGTTTTATTACTAAAGTGATTAGCACAAAGCATGATTACGAACGTAAATAATTCTTCATATGTAACCATTCAACCACCCCCTTCCCAAGACCAGACTGGGATGGCTTACCGCCCTATCGGCTGCCGTGTTAAGCATATTATATTATCATGGTACGGGTGCAGATGATAAGATTCTATTCACTTATCTTTTTCTTCTGTTCCTTTTCAATCTGCTTGATGCTCTTATCGGGTGTCGGCAAATCTTCTGGCATGGTTCCACCTAGTCTTGATATTGCTTCTCTTACTTCACTGCCGACTTGATA
>DBDG01000051.1 GCA_002293475.1 Lachnospiraceae bacterium UBA938 | reverse complement strand
AATCCAGAAAAATGGGTTACAGGGGCATATATAAAAATAGGATATTTTGGAGAAGGTTCTGATTTGCGTTATCAGGATGAGATACATGGCTCTTTGTTTATACAAGCCGACAGAGTAATAGAATTGATTTACCTAAAATATATGAAGGCTGATATTTCCTATGAAAACGTGACTAGGATTGAGACTTATCCTTTGCCAAAATCGGCTGTCCGGGAAGCTGTCTATAATGCATTAATACATTCAAATTATGCAGCACTGATTCCGATTCAGATTCGTATATATGAAGATTCTTTGTATATCAGTAATGACTGTGTTTTTCCGGCTGGATGGACAGTTGAAACTTTATTGGAGAGACATCGTTCACTTCCTTATAATCCTAATATTGCAAATGGCTTTTTTCGTGCTGGATATGTGGAAACATGGGGGCGGGGAATTGAAAAAATATGTGAAGCATGTGAAAAGCATGGTGTCCCAATGCCGGAGTATACATTGCATCCGGAAGATATCATGATAAAATTTACTTCTTTGCATAATGCTAAAATCCCAAACCGCCAAAATGGCGGTTTGGGTGGCGGTTTGGACGATGTTTTGGAAATTATCAAAAAAACACCAGCAGTTACTAATACGGAACTTGTGGAATTGCTGGGTATACCTTTAAGGAGCGTTCAACGTAAAATAAAGGACTTAAAAGAGCAGGATGTTATTGAGCGAAAAGGTGGTAAACGATTTGGTCATTGGGAGATTAAAAAATAATGGGGATATACAATGACGATGAGATGAATAGGGGGTAACTCATCAGACGGGGTAAACTTTTACCCCACCTCTATGCTCCATTCTATAGTAAACGTCAAATAGCCCGCCTAGCAATTAACTAGTTTTTTTGGCAAACTTGAGAAAACTCATAAAACTAATAGTTTTTTCAAGGAGGTCCAAGACTATGGATAAAAGTACACACGAGATCCGTTTTACTCAATGGAAACAGATTATCTCACAATGCCAGAATCGGCCGAAAGGGCAGACCGCAAAACAGTGGCTCGCTGACAATCAGATCGGCGAAAAATCGTATTATTACTGGTTCCGGAAAGTCCGGAAAGAAGCTTATCGGGAGCTGCAGGATAATCCCCCGCTTCCGGCCATGCCGGGAAATAATGATATAACATTTGCTGAAATGCTGCTCGATAATAAGCCGAAGGAAGAACTTTTTGTTTCATTCCGTCCGGCGGCGGTCATAAAAACTTCCCAGGCAACCGTTGCTTTTTCCGATAACATTTCAGACCGGATGCTTTCCCGGATCCTTAAGGAGGTCACGCATGCTTGAAGATGCCGCTTCCATCCGGCGGGTTGTCATAGCCTGTGGATTCGTCGACTTACGCAAAGGCATTGACGGGCTGGCACAGATCATCGGCTCCCGTTACCATCAGAATCCTTTTGAACAGGGCACACTGTTCCTGTTCTGCGGCAGACGTTCCGACCGCATGAAAGGACTGTTATGGATGGGAACGGGATTTCTGCTGCTGTATAAGCGGTTTGAGAACGGTACGCTGTCATGGCCGAGGACTACGGAAGCTGCCGCCGACCTGACAGAAGAACAGTTCCGGCTGCTGATGCTGGGGTTAAACCCGGTCAGCCCTAAGGTAAAGGATGTCCATCCGGATAAAATCTACTAGTCGTGCAGATTTTGCACTTTGTGCAAAACAGAGAATTTTTTGCCGTCTGTTTCCGGATAAAAAAGCCAGTCCGGCGGACGTCCCGGTCCGCTTAAGAGACAGCCTGAAACCGTTATGATGACGCCAGAACCAGAATCTCCGAACCTTGAAAACCGTATATTTCCTTACCGCTGAACGCTTCCTGCGGACGCATATTTATGGGCAAAATGACGGATTTCCATAGATGGCATATTCGCTTTTTCCCGGCAGATACGGTATAATAGCTTTATGAAAGGAAGGTTCCCATGGCTGAGCGGTACACTGCTGATGAATTGAATAAATGCAGCAAGGCGGATCTTAAACTGATCGTACTGTCGATGCAGGACCAGCTTAACCAGATGAATGATAACCTTGAGAAGCTGATGGAGCAGATCAGGATTGCCAATCAGGACAAGTACGGGCGGCGCTCGGAAAGGCTTGATGTCCTTGAAGGCCAGCTGTCCTTCTTTAACGAAGCCGAGTGTCTTTGTGAAGAAGAAACCAAGGAACCGTCTTTTGACGATATCATCCCCCCAAAAACCCGGAAGAAGAAAACCAAAGGCCGCCGAGAAGAAGACCTGAAAGACCTGCCTACGGAAGAATTCCGGCATCCGGTCCCGGAAGCGGAACTCAGGGAATCTTTCGGTGAAGGGAACTGGCGGCGGATGCCGGACGAAACATACAAACGGCTGCGGTATGAGCCGGCTTCTTGGACGGTGGAGATCCATACTGTCGAGGTTTATGTGGGAACCGACGGCAGCCATCAGGATGAATTCCTCCGCGGCGACCGTCCGGCAGACCTGCTACGGAACAGTATTGTCACGCCCTCGTTAGAGGCTGCGGTGATGAACGCCAAGTATGTCAATTCGATACCGCTCTACCGTATCGAACAGGAATTCCAGAGGAACGGGATCAATATATCCCGGCAGACGATGGCCAACTGGACTATCCTGTGCGCCGACAGATACCTGAAGCCGGTGTATGACCGGCTGCATACGGAACTCCTGAAATATCATGTCAGCCAGAGTGACGAAACTCCGGTAAAAGTGCACCGTGACGGACGTCCGGCCGGCTCCCAGAGTTACATGTGGGTTCACCGGTCCGGGGAATTCTACAAAGAACGGCCGATTGTGCTTTATGAATACCAGAAGACCAGGCATCATGACCATCCCAAAGAGTTTTACAAGGACTTTAAGGGCATCCTGGTCACGGACGGCTTACAGCAGTACCATCTGATCGAGCAGGAGATAGCAGGGCTGACATCGGCAAACTGCTGGGCCCATGCCAGACGGCCTTATGCCGATGCCGTCAAAGCAGCCGGCAAGGCAGACGGCAATGCGGTCAAGAAATCCATTGCTTATCAGGCACTGACGCGGATAGCAGCTATCTATAAGCTGGAGGAAGGGCTAAAAGACCTTCCGGCCGGGGAAAGGCTCGCTGTCCGTAAGGAATCGATCAGGCCGCTTGTCGAGGAATATTTTACGTGGGTAAAAGAACGCCTTGCCGACAATTCGACGCTGCCCAAAGGTAAAACCGCAGATGGGCTGAAGTACAGTGTCAACCAGGAAAGGTATTTAAAGGTTTTTCTGAATGACGGCGAAGTTCCGATAGATAACTCGGCCAGCGAACGGTCCATCCGTACATTCTGTATCGGGAAGAAAAACTGGGTGCTAATTGATTCCATCAAAGGAGCAGAAGCGAGTGCCATAATATACAGTATCTCCGAGACAGCCAAGCTGAATAATCTAAATCCGTATTATTATTTTAACCATCTATTGACGGAGCTGCCAAAGATGGCTGATACAGAAGGAAATATAGCTAAAAATTTATTGGATGACCTGCTCCCATGGTCGGACAAACTTCCAGAAATATGCCACAAACCGCGCCGCTAGAAATAGCGGCGTCATTTTAAACATACGCGCATGGTTTGACGTTTACATTAAATCCCTCTATTTTATTGGGTTTTTATTCCAAAAACATTTGCCTTTTCTCTCGCCATGTGTTATAA
>DBDG01000022.1 GCA_002293475.1 Lachnospiraceae bacterium UBA938 | reverse complement strand
TTCAGCCTCTTGAGTATTTCTCCTTACTGAATCTTTCTATTATTTACTTATTTAATGATGCCTAATTCTAGGTGACGCAAAAGTAATTATACATAAGGAAATTTTGTTTGTCAATGCTTTATCTTAATGTTTGCGGTCTGCGACCCTTATATATTGATATAAGTTTTCTTTTTAACTCAATTTAATTTCGGCATCTGTACAATCGCTTCTTCTATCTGCCTTTTAACCATTGCTGCTATTTCAATCGTTTTCAAATCTTTATAATCTTCATAATATAAAGGTGTCAGATACATTAATTTAACCGTCACCGGTTTGATGGATTTTTCATCTAATGGTTTATAAGAATCCAGCAGGGCGCAAGGAACGATAGGACATCTTGCCTTTGTCGCACTTTTAAAACTCCCCCCTTTAAACTCCGCAACAGTATTTTTCACTTTACTTCTTGTCCCCTCCGGAAAAATGACAAAGTTCTTTCCGTTACGGACATCATCCGCCACTTTATTGATGACTCCCATGGACTGCTTCATATCTTCACGATCCATAGCATAAGATCCAAGTGCTGCTATTACCTGTTTTAACAGGATAACATTACTTGCTTCCTTTTTAGCTAAAAAAGCAAAAGGCCGGGGACAGGCGGCCAGAAATATAAGGATATCAAACAGGCCCTGATGATTGGGAAACATAATGAAGCCATCTTCTTTCGGCAGGTTTTCCATACCGTAGGTTTTTATCGTGACCCGGCCGGCATCGCTGGCTCTACGTGTCGCATTCTTAATAAAAGCAAACGCTTCCAAATGCTGGGGAGGTTCTTCCTTGCCATAGTTTCTTATCCGTATAAAGTAATAGGGTACCACATAAAACAGCCTTAATACCATCAATGTTATCCTCATATCGGCACTTCACTCCTTACCTTCATATAAGTCATTACCTTTCGAATCAACTGCCACGATTACAGGGAAATCTTTTACTACCAGCCTCCGGATGGCTTCTGGTCCTAAATCATGATATGCGGCAACTTCCGATTGCATAATCGCTTTGGACAACAATGCACCCGCACCTCCGACAGCGGCAAAGTAAACCGCCTCGTTTCTGACAATGGCTTCCTTTACTTCCCGGGAACGCCTGCCCTTGCCGATCATTGCTATCATTCCAAGATCCAGCAAAGCCGGCGTATATTTGTCCATCCTTCCGGCGGTAGTCGGACCGGCCGAACCGATTGGCCGCCCCTCGCGGGCCGGAGACGAACCCATATAGTAAAATGTAATACCTTCTATCCTTACCGGCAGTTCTTTTCCACCCTGACAGGCTTCATACATCCTTTGATGGGCCGCATCCCTAGCGGTATACAATATACCTGTTATCAAGATTCTGTCACCTGCCCGTAGCTGTTTTATCTCTGCTTTATCAAAAGGTGCCGTTAACCGTTTTTCCATTTAAAGTAACCCTTTTCCGATTATATGGTGCGTGTACAATGCCGGTTTGCATGGCAGCATATATTAACTGCTACTGGAAGCCCGGCAATATGAGTCGGGAAGGTTTCAATATTAACCGCCAGTGCCGTAACGCTCCCGCCAAAGCCGGCCGGACCGACACCTGATAGATTGATTCTTCCCAATAGCTCCTCTTCCATTTCCCTTATGTGAGAAATTCCGGAATACTGATTTATAGGACGTGTCAATGCTTTTTTGGCCAATATAGCACATTTCTCAAAATTGCCGCCAATCCCGACTCCGACTGTCATCGGCGGACAGGCGTTGGCGCCTGCTTCCTTTACTGCTGTGAGAATGGCCTTGATAATCCCATCCCTTCCATCAGAAGGTTTCAACATAAATAACCTGCTCATATTTTCACTGCCAAAACCCTTGGGCAGCACGGTTATATTAACTTTTTCGCCGGGAACAACGCTATAATGAATAATAGCAGGGGTATTGTCGCCGGTATTTGCTCGTAGCAAAGGATCAGCTACGACGGAAGCTCTCAAATAGCCCTCAGCATAGCCTTGACGGACTCCAGACTGAATCGCCTCTTCAATATAGCCACCTTCAAAACGGACTTCCTGACCTACCTCAATAAAAATCACGGCCATCCCGGTATCCTGACAGATCGGTATCATATCCTCCCCGGCAATCCGCAGATTGTCAAGCAACTGTCCCAGTACTTCCTTACCCAGAATAGACTGTTCCGACTTAAACGCCTCAGCCAATCCTTCTTCCATATCTGACGGCAGAAAATGATTGGCTTCAATACACATCTCTTTAATATTATTGGTAACTTCTTTACTTTCTATGATACGCATACAAACCTTCCGGCACTATGACTTTGGTCGATCCTTTTATAGAGCCAGTTCCTTAGCAATCATTTCCCTGATTTCTTCCAATTCTTCCTGGGTAACGGATCCTACCTGCCAGCTCAATATTTTTTCTCCGTTCTCATAGCGGGGTATCAAATGCATATGATAGTGAAATACCGTCTGCCCGGCAGCATATCCATTATTCTGCACTAAGTTAAAGCCGTCACATTTAAGTGCTGTTTTCATGCTTGCCGTTATTTTCTTTGCCAGCTTAATGCTTTCTGCCGCAATTTCCTCCGGTAATTCCCACAAATCGGCATAATGTCCTTTTGGCAGGATCAAGGCATGCCCTCTGCTGGCTGGGCCTAGATCAAGGATAATACGAAATCTGTCGTCTTCATATAACGTTTTTGACGGAATCTCGCCAGCGGCAATCTTGCAGAAAATACATTCCTTATCAGTCATTCTGTATACCCTCCTGTACTGTTTATGATATTTATACGGCTTCCACAAATGAAAATAACTGATCCAAGGTTCGCAGGGTCTTAAAATCCCCTTTCATCTTCATTTCCCCAGCCATGAAGGCACGTTGAAATGTCATCCGGGAGGAAATTATCTCATTTAAGGTAGCCCTACTTATCTGCATTTCCACATCTGCACGTTCAACGATATTATTAGAGCCTTTTTCGCCGTAGTGACAATCACAGTCCATGCCGTTTATTTCAATAAACAAGGGGCGCTTTCTATTGTCAATTGTAAATTTGTAAATAGCCTTAAATCCGGCCTTGGGCTTAAAATGATTTTTGAATTCAGTAATAAATTCTTCGCTGTCATCTTGCTCATTATTACTCATCATGTCTCGGAACAAACTGGTAAGCTCTTGGATATCTTCCTTTTGCCTCCGCACATAAGCATCGTCAGACGCATATTGGGAAAGCTGTTCCGATTCCTGCGGCGTCAAATCAATGTTCTTGGTTATAGACACCATTTGTTTCACGATCTGGTTACTTGCTGGAAGGCTCGGCAGTTTTTGATTTATGGTACGGTACATATTTTCAGCTTTTTTTTCAATAATTCGTAAATATTCTTCATTGTTCTCCAATATCGTAGCATCAGCAATGTATCCGCAGATACCGCTGCAGGGCATGCCACCCAGTATCTCCCAAGCCAGCGACAGATTCAGTTTTCCTTCTCTTTCTCCGTAGGTTGTTGACATTACAATAGGACACATGTAAATCTTAGCAATTTTTTCCTTATCACCGTAGAGCCAGCAGGAATCTAAAAATTGCTGCATAAATCCGCCGATACCATACCACTCCACTGTTGTCGCCAAAACAATGCCATCTGCCGTTTTCAGTGTCTGTGGCAACGTGGTAATACTGTTTTTTAATTCATACAGATTGAAACGTTCCACCGTAACATGGATTTCTTCCAGTATAGTCTGCATTTTATTTATCACGTACAGCGTAGGGTCATCCATAAAGCCTCTGCCCCCATAATATATGTTGATCTTCATATGTAACCCTTTCATATGGATGCTGTTCTATCAGTACGTTATCATTATAAACATAAATCCTTTAAATGTACAGTGTCAACGATAATTAAAATTAAGATTTCCCAGCCGGATTTCATCACCTGCTTCAATTATAACAGTTTCACTTGGTTCTAGCCTCAGCCCGTTTTTATAGGTTCCGTTGGTGGAGTTTAAGTCCGTCATACAAATACGATTATTATTTTCGGTGAATTTTACGTGTACTCTGCTGATTGATTCTTCAGCAATGCAGTGATCGACACATTCTGCCATTTTTCCGACTATGCATGGTAGTTTATTCAAATTAATATTATATCTGATGCCGTTATTCATGCCATACAGTTTATTTTCCTTGATATTCACTGACGAATATAAAAAAACTGTGTCGCCTAGCCTTTTTGGTACATCAGCAACCTTTTCATTTACTCTTTCCCTGTTCCTTTCACTGTCCCTTTCACTGTCCCTTTCTCCGTCACTGTCTCCGTTACCTTGGCTTATGTCATCCTCTACAACCTTTTCTGTGCAGTTGTTGAACTTAAGAAACAGATAAAGTACACCTGTAACCAACAAAATAAATAAAAAAGTAAATAATAATATCCACGTAATCAGAATCTCCTGCGATCCCAGCAGATAACGGTATTTAATGTATAAAACTGCTACTGTCCCTGTAGCTGATATCACAGCCATAATAAACAAACTTATATTTTGCTTTTTATCTAACGGCGGATCATAGGACGGCGGGGCAGACTCAAGATAAACATAAGCCGGCTTGACTGCAATTGCTGAATCATCATCCATTATCGTACCGGACGGCTCTTTTGTTCCGGAGTAAAAATCAGGAGACTTTTGCCCTGAGTCGTCATACTTGTTTACGTCGCTTAGAAACTCTATTTCTTCTATTACAAAGCGGCCGCTATCGGCAAGTTGATACAAATTATAGACAATATCAACTAACTGTTTATCTTGATGATCAATTACTTTTATCAGAAACTCCAGTAAAACCAAAACAAAGTTTTCATTCCCGCCCTTTTCGTATGGATAGTATATGAATTGAACCTCTTCAGTCTCACAATTAATGAAAATATATTCCGGCCTTAACAGCAACCCGCTGTCAAGCAGCAAGAATGACTGTATTTCGCGTAAGACATTTTTTAATTCTGCTAAAATATGCATGGCCTGCCTTTTATTCAGTGTTTTGTATTCATAAAGTGACTTGATATCCTGCCGTGAATTAACTTCATAATAAAGGTAAGTATTGCCGTTAATATATCTTGTAATGCAACCAAGCAAGCCGGGTATCTTATTTTCAGTAATCATCTTAAGCTGATATTTATCTTGCGGTTCTCCCTGGCATTTAATAGTCAAGTAGTTATGATTCAGATCTTTATAGTATTTAGTCTCCAGCATTCCCGTTTCTCCTTATTCTCCTGATTATTGCAATCGGATTATCAGCCAAAGCTTGAGCAGACGCCTTGATATCTTTTCTGTCCGTGACAGAAAATCCTGCTTTTCCTTGAATAATAACGGTTATCTTGTGGCCTGATGACTGCCGGCTGTATTGATCCTCAATAATTATCTGTTCATCAACCCATATAAAAAACGGATATTTTCCGACATAACTGCCGGAAACATATGAGCTTTCTTTTAGCCCAGTAATCCTGTTTTCAATATTATTTCTTATCTCACGTATGTCTCTGTTATCAAGCTTTCCATATATCACTTCTCCGTAACCATCTGGCCAATCAGTAAAAACACTTCCCCGGTAACTTAAAATATAAGTATCCTGTGCCAATAAACAGCGATTATATAAAATAAAGGCCGTAGATAATAAAAGAATAACCAACCAGAGAATTAAGGGAAATAATAAGGAGGCTTCAACGGTAAGATTACCACGTATAAATAAGCTAAAGCTTTTACGTCCCAATCAGTTTTGCCCCCCACGCTAACAGTAAAAAAGGTACAAAAGGAAGCCTCGTCTGTCGGTTTCCTCTTGTAAATATCAATATGTATACAGAAACGGCCGAACTAAGTACGAGCCCGGTAAAAACAACTGAAACACATTGGATTAAGCCCAATGACAAGCCTAATAAAATAATAATCATCCCATCTCCATATCCTACTGCCTGCTTTGTCATAAATGCTATCATCAGAAACACCGTTCCAGGAATCAACCTGAAATAGACCATCTGATTAAACAAGGAACCATCTAATCCATTAATTACTGTTATGATGATGCCAAAAGCAATAATAATAAAAAGCGGCAACTTTCTATAACGAAGGTCATAATAAGAACATAGAATCAATAATAATAATACCGTGACACTTGTTAAGGCCGACATTATTTTCCTTTCATAGCGGCAATAAATCTCATCCGCATTTTGAACACACATGCTTTCCTTGTGCAACTGCCTCTTCCAGCCGGATATGTGATATGGTTCTTTTTAGTCCGGAGCATGCCGGACTGCTGTGATATCGATTCCCATAATCAGTCAGATAAAAGACTGCTCCACCCGTATCTTCGCAGATTTCGCACCGGTAGTAATTACCTCCGCTTTTATTTCTCATGGATGGAATTTCGGCGTAATCTGCCGGATATACTGACAGCTCCAGATAAGTACAGTCTGCTCTGCGATGATATACCGTGCCGGTTTCTGCGATAAAAACATATTCTGTCATATCATTATAACTGTTGAATCTGTTGCTGTCATATCCCACCCAAGCATGCCCGTAATACTGCTGCGAAATCTCCAGATTTCCAAAATTTGACCATAATAAGAAGGGCGGTACCTGATAAGTCTTTTCAATAATTATTATTCCGTCACTATATTCCTGCTGGTTAGCGTATGCCTGCCATGATAGCCGGTTTCCCTCCTGATGGAGTTCAGTAATCAGCTGTGACTGTATTTGAATGAGTTGAAATATATAAAGAATACTAAACATAAATATCAAAAATATCGGAACCATCAGGCAAGCTTCCACCGTCATGCTGCCGACCAAATCAGAGGAGCCAAATAAAGATGCCCTTCTCCTCAGATATTTCAGAAGAGAGAACGCTTTATACACTAGTTTATTATTATTCAGGAACTTCCGGGACAAGGGCATCTTTATTTGACTCCTCTACAATTTCCTTAATGACGGCAATGCGAACGTATGTCCGCTATTATAGCCATATTATTCTAAAAGCTCGCTTTCATAGTAGCCATATTTTCTGGATATTTCATAAAAGGCTCCCGTACGGTCTTCAGCCACCACTTGGATGCAATAGCTTTCCAGACACCAGTCCATACGGAATTCTTGATTATAATCCGTCTGACGGATATCCATCTCTATGATATCCATTACCCGTAAACTGACCAATTCCGCACCTTCTAAAGCCAGCATCAGCCACAGATATTGTCGGTAATCCTGGCCTGCCCCGGTGTAATCAAAGCTTTCTTTAAACAGCGGTATTTTTCCTCCCCGCAAAATAATGTCAGTATCATGTAGGCTGTCAAGAAAAGCCCATGCATATAGAATTGAGCGTGACACCGGCTCTAGAAGTTCTTGTTTTAGCTGCACCGCAGGGAGAGATCCGGCTATCTCCATGGCTTCACTGATTTTTAAGTCATTATATAGATATATTTGGATATAATCCGCGAATCTCCACCGGAATATCCTTTCTGTTGCTGCCGCTATATTTTTCCGGTCAGAGTTTTCTCCAAAGACTATGTACTCAATTTGGTAATCCAGTATTGATTTTGGCTTTTTCTGTCTATATGTGCCGAATTTGTTAAAAAGATAAGCGTAAAAAAGATAGTTTTCGCTTTCCTTCTCTTTTGTAAGAGCAAGGCTCTTTCCGGCATTTAGTCCGCGTTTTGACAGATAGCTTCCTGAATCAATAACCCCACTTCCCGCTCTTTCCGCAGCGTAAGACAAGTTATAAAGCTGATCTTGTGCCATATTAAAGACCTCATCTGCAGGATTGTCCAAAGATACTTCTTCCCAACCCCCGTTTCCATCCGAAGTTAAAGGCATAGATATGCCGGCAATCTGACCCATGACATCATTCCACATCTCCATACCATTTACCTTGTCCAGTTCCTTTGCGTCAGCGGCCAATTTCCGTAAGTCAGTGAAACTATCCTCTAGTTGGCTTTCTTTCATATAAGCAATGGCCTGCTGCTGCATTACCACACCTTCATAATCGGTCGCAAGGACATATTCTGTTATGTCGACCTGTTTTATTGCTAGCTCGTTCCATAGCGCTATGCCTTTGTCAGTAGCATGGAGATTCTTATTCATATATTGGCTTACGTGTTCTTCCACATTGGCGATCAAGCCATGTCCGGTATGGTATGAGATATCCACAAAAAATAAATCATACTGCTCTAAAAGCTCCCGGTGGAATTCACCAAGTACTGAGTTCATGGCGATGTCAGCAGCACACTCAAATCTCAGCTTTTCCAGATTCTGCGTCGCACCGCCGACCAAGCCTAAGATAACGCTTAATAACAGTGTCAGCATTAATGACAGAAAGACCGTCAAATATCCGTTCAGGATAAAGGTTTTACGGTAACAGCTTTTCATCAGGTCATGATGGCAGAGCTATCTGCCGTGATTTTTTCAAATATTGCGCCGACCAGTTCCTGAAGCTGGGATCGGAAGATAATTACCAAGCCTATCAGCACCACGATAATTAGGATTATTTCTACTGTTCCCATCCCTGTATTATCTAAACTATTTAAATTTTTTATATTTTGTTTTTTAGTACTTTGTTTATTGATCTTATTCTTGTTCATTTTACACGCTCTCCTATCTCAAATTTAACCACATGGCTGCATGTTATGAAAGCTCTCCAAATTATTGACTAGAATGCCAAATACGCCGGAACCATAATAATAACCATGACCAATATCAGCATAATCATCATCGGAAATAAGAGTTTAGTACTCATTTCCTCTCCGGATATCCGAGCTTTATTCTTACGTTCCTCCCATGCGGCCTCCATTTCCTCTCTTAAAACATGAAGCAGCTTATTATTACCTTTTTGCAGATGGTTATAAAGCAGCCCTGACAATTTTCGGTATCTGTCTCCGCCGGCTCTTTTTCCGAACTGAAAATAAACCTCGCCTTCTGATACACCGTTTTCCAGTTCATGCCATGATATCAGCATTTCTTCATATAAAACTTGATACGCGGTACTTTGATACCTAGTTCGATTACTGACATAATCCTGCACCATCTTTTTCCAAGCGTTCTTGACTGTCATGCCCGCTCCAAGATATAGTGCCAGTTTACTCACCAGCTCTGGGTAATCTTTTTCAAGCTGTCTGTTCCTTTTCATAACTCTTTTGTTTAGATCGCTGTCTTTTGCTGCATACAGTAATATTGCCGCAGTTATTATGATGATCCAAACGTATAGGCTGTCTGTGCTGCTTTTTTCCTCCCAGCGTACAGCTCTTCCCTGTACCGTCTGTGGCAGTTGCAGGGTATCATCATAAGCATTCTTTGCTTTTTGGCTTTCTATAGCGCTGTACAATGCATCCTGCCACTTTTCCTTAACTGTTTTTTCTTGCGGATATATCTTGACTTCAATTATCTTTTTATAGCGAAGCTGTTGATATGAATCGTCATAATGTAACCATGCCGTCAATAGCACGGAAGTTCCTTCTGCTGATAACAGTTCTTTATCGAATATTTCTTTGTTTACTATTTCGCCGGTCACTTTCACAATGTCGGGATGGCTGCTTTCCCAGCTGATATGGAAAGGATAGTCTTCCAGCCGGGAAATGAGGTTCAGATTGCTGCTTATCCGGTCTGTGCCGGTATTTTCATTTAAAATTGCCGGTATCAGCTTCCTATACGCTTCTTTGGCAAGTAGTTCCGCCTCTTTTTCCGTCAGGCTCTTAGGTTCTATCATCACCGCTATTTCTTCCTTATTACCCGACTCCGCCTGTAAATCAAGCGTTAAGCTTCCTTGTTTCCAATTGTTTTTTCTTATTAATCCGGTGATATCGACAGAAGTGTAATGAGCTTGACAGATTAATACAGATAATGACAAGAGATTGCCCCAGAAAACCAGAAGCAGAGCCAGACGGATTTTCTCAACATAATATTTTCTGATACTTTTGTCGATATTCTTTCCTGGATTAAGGGTCTGAAGATTTTTAGCTACATTGCCGTTCGCTATCGCTGGTTTCTGTCTGCCTGTTAGTGATCTTAGTATTGTGAGGCGAAACAGAAATGCCGCACTACGGTAATATGCTTTCCGGGAAGGTGACGGTTCCCTTCTGGCTAGGAAGGCTATTCCTGTCAACACAGCAAGGCATAATCCATATAGCGCTCCCATGATCATACCTCAACGGCCAGCATCTTTACTGACATTACATAAGCCAGCAGATAAAAAACTAGGCAGATGCTCATAATAACAATACCGGTAAGATTGTGATAAAGAACCCGGAAAAAACCAGGAGAAGTCACATCCAGATAAGTTAATATAAAAAATGGTACGATATTCATAATTTTCTGTTCGGCCTTTCTGGATGCAAAGGTAACATTTATTGCATTTTCCACTTCGATCTTACCGCCGATCACCGCCGCCGTCCGTTCCATGATTTCAACCATATTGCCGCCGCTAAGTTTTGCTGCCCAGAATACAGCCGCGAATTCTTTTATTTCTTCGATTCCGCTTTTTTCTCCTGCTTCCCGGATACGTTCTTCCAGAGGAATGTGATTTTCAATTCCGGTTTTAATAAAAGCGAGGACTCTTTCCACGGGACTGTCGATGCCATAGAACTTCTTCATCTCCCTGTAAGCTTCTAAAAAAGCATTCTCCGCTGAATATCCAGCTTTCAGATACCCGGAAATCACTTCCATCATTTCTTTAAAATGATATCTTAGTTCTTCTTTCTTCTTATGGATCAGGCGTTTGCGAGAGTATCTGCGATAGATGAAAAACAGCGGCAGCAATGGCAGCACAGCCCACAGGGAGCGGTAAAAAAAGTAGGCTATAATAAGTATAAGACTAATGCCGCTCAGCAGCAAAAACAGCTTTTCTCTCTCACACAGCTTATAAAAATAGCCCATTATTCATATCTCCTTTCCTCAGTAAAGCACTGATAATTTTACCTGACCGGTCTTCTCCTGTTTCCTTCATCTGGTATAACGGCGCAAGCTGTATTTCTTCGTTTTTCATGCCGCAAATTTCGGCAATCTCCGTCACTCTGCGGGAATTATCCCGCAAACGTCCTAGCTGAATAATCAAATGCACTCCCGACACGATCTGTTTACGGATTGCTGTCAGCGGCAGAGGGGTTCCCATCAGCACCATAGTTTCTAGCCGGCTGAGCATGTCTTTGGCACTGTTGGCATGGATGGTACTCATCGAACCGGGATGGCCTGTATTCATTGCCTGTAAAAGATCGATTGCCTCTCCGCCCCTTACTTCTCCGACGATTATCCGGCTAGGCCGCATCCGTAATGATGTCCTGATCAGATCGCGGATGGTGATTTCCCTACAGCCTTCCACGTGGATATCTCTAGTCTCTAAACGGACAATATTAGGGATGGTTTTGATTTGCAGTTCCGCACTGTCCTCAATGGTGATTATTCTTTCAGTGGGAGGAATAAAGTTGGACAATACATTTAAAAATGTGGTTTTTCCTGATCCGGTTCCGCCGCTTATCATAATGCTGCAGCCTTTTTCTACCAGATCCTTCAGCCACCCTGCCGCTTCCTCCGATATTGAACCATAGCGGATTAAATCATCCATGGTAACCGGTTCTTCCGGAAAACGCCGGATCGTAATAATCGGCCCGTTCAGCGCGATCGGGCTCAACACCACATTTACTCGCGTACCGTCTTTCAGTCTTGCATCCACTATCGGAGAGGCTTCATTGACCGTTCGGTTACATTCGGCAACAATCTGCTGGATCACTTGGTTCAGTTTCTCTCTTGATTCAAAGCGCAGTTCGTGTGGAAACAGACGCCCATTCTTTTCAATAAAAATATTATCTGTTCCGTTAATCATGATCTCGGTAATATCGGGCATGTCCAGCAACTCCTGTAATACATCCAGCTTTCTGATGGCATAGAAGATTTCTTTTCTCAGTTTTTTACGTAAATCTAAGCTGAAGTGGCCGGTTTTACTCAGGCCGATAATTTCCCTGTCGATTATCTCCTGAATTTCGTCATCCGAGGTATCTCCTGCAAAATCAATCTCCGATAGCACCTTGTTCTGCAGGTCTGCTTTCAATTTATTATACTCGCCGAATGCCGCTTTCTCTTCTTTCATGATTCGTATATATCCTTTAACAGATTGTTTTTGATGTAAGAAGCAAGCTCCCCATAGGTCAGTTCGTTGAATCTGAGCGGTAGATCCTTAAAGACCGGTAAATCCAGTTTATGTGTCATCCTAGTCACTGCTTGCATATGATTTTCCTGTAACATCTTTTCATATTCTTCCATCTTGGCAATTGCCAGGACGTCTCCCCGGGTAATGGTATAAATCATGTCACATTCCGGCAAAATCTCCGTCAAACCGTTCACATAATCAGATAAGTCCAGGAGGATATACTCGTAATCACATTCCGTCCTCATCTCCCTTAAGAGCGACGTCCATTGCTTGCCGGGAATAATCATAAGATCAGGATACACCGCCGCTGGCGGGATGAAATCCATGCCGTTAACCTGCTCTGTAATTGCCGCCAACCGATACACGAACTTCTCTCTGAGACACTCGTAAAAATATACCAAGTCCGTTATGTCGGCTTTAAATTCCCTGCCAAGCATACGGCCTAAGCCGGAAAAACATTCAAAATTCAGATACAGTGTTTTGTGATTGCGAGCCAGCATCTGGCCCAAGGTCATAGAAAAGGTAGTCTGCAGACACCGTTTTACCGGTGTATAGATGCCGATGATCTTAAGATTCTTATGTAATGTCCCGAGCTTACGCCCAGCTTTCCCCGGCAACTTTTCAGTATAATAATTCAGTATTTCGTTTACGATGTGGTCGGCTGACTGATATTTGCTGATATTGTAAAAATGGTTTTCTTCCGCCACCTCCCCGCTTTCATTAAGGACAATAACATGCGGGACAGCCAGTTCCTTGATCTCATCACAGCAGGCCGACTCCGATATGAGCAGACATTCTACTTCTACTTTCCGGCAAAACTCTAAAAGCTTGTCGACCTGAGTAAATACGTGAATCTCAAACGGAATATCTTTCTTTATTTGCAAGACCTCCATCATCCGATAAGCATAGTTCTCCTCCAAATCGCATATCGCCAATATTCTATTGTTCAAAACAAAATCCCCTTTCCGGTAATCCTTTTTACTGCTATTCGTATCTGGCTGAAAAATGTATCGACTGATCAGATCTTTTCCAGAAATAATATAGAACCTATCAGAAAGCTGTTGATAAGTGAATTATAACTTCTATCCAAATGTTTGTCCAGCAGTAATTGACAAAAAACTTAAGTTTGGTAAATAGTAACAAATGAACCTTTTTTTTAAGCTGAAAAACAACGAAAACCATTGAAAACATCATAGTTATGACCTGTCAATAAAGATTTGCTCATTAGATACTGACCTTAGATTGCGGTCACTGTCAGTAAATCATAGAATCTTATGCCATAAAGCAAGATAAGCCCAGGAATCCCAAGAAATCCTGATGTCAGCACATTAATGGTATTAATGCCTATTTCGGCATTAATACTCTGATTATGTAAAAACATATTGATAAAGTATATACCAACCGTTCCGGCAACACCCCTTAAAATGAAATTAATAATCCATTCCATCTTTGCTTTAAAGGCTCCCATCAGCAAAATCAATATACAGACGATTACAATAAAAATTGCACCTGTACCGACATCCATATGCTTCCCTCCATATATTTAGATAAATTTCAGATTATTAAATGATTTTCAACGTATTCTTTAATTATATTTATAATTAGGACATCTCATCTATGAATTATATGCGGCTAGTTTTTATCTATTCATAGATATTTGTAAGAATATTTTGACTTGGCCACGTCTATACTTTATAAAAGGAAATAATTGGAAATTAGAAAGGCAGGGTAGAAATGAAATTTTATTTTAGCCAAGCATCCCAGATGAATCAGATCCTAAGCAACGAAGAGCTACAGCGTAATACCTTGCTAGACGATCTGGAAAAAACCAAACAGGCTCTGGAAATTGCCTACATTGGATTTGACAACGTCACAGAACCTGATTTGATTGATTGTTATATCTATGAGCTGAATTCTGTCCTAAAAAGATATGATTATCTGCTGAACCAAATGAATAAGCTTCATCCTTCGCCAATACCTTCAGTTCAGTACAAGCCTTATCAGGAACATGCCGATAAACTGCAGTCTTATCGTGAGCCGGTCGGAGTATCAGACACTGAAACCTCTGCTTCCGCCATGATTGGATAGGCTCTCCAGTAACTGCTTTTTACCATAGGTAAGACCTGTATAAACGGATTGCGCGTTTTCCATGACCGGAGCGGAAATGTCTTGTTTACTTAATTTTCGATATGCCTCCAAGAGATCGCTAATAATTTTTTCGGCATTCCGGACAGGCTCCGCGCTTCCCTTGCCCTCTGCCCTAGCCAACTCTCTGCTCACATACATATACAGCTGAAACAGGTTCATGGCTATTTCATATTCAAAACAAAGCGAGGCGATCAATTCGTTAATGCATCCCCGCGTCCTGCGGAGTGCCGCTTTAAAATCCTCACGGTTACCAACGTGATCGGCTTCCTTGGCTTCCTCCATATAGATCAAGGCCATTTCATATAGAATAACAATCAGCTGCGTCTTATTTGCCTGACTTATTTTTAGAGTAAATTCTTGTTTTCGTTCTCGTGTCATTCTTTTTCCTTTCCTTTTACTGAAGTAACTGCAATACTTGGGACGGACGCTCATTTGCCTGAGCCAGCATGGATGTGCTTGCCTGTGAGAGTATCTGCAAGGTAGTGTATTGGGTCATTTCCTCGGCCATATCTACGTCCATGATGCGGGAGTAAGCCGCCGTCATGTTCTCGGTCGTCACATCCAAGTTGCTAATCGTATGCTCCAGACGGTTCTGATAGGCTCCCATATGGCTTCTGGTCTTGGAAATATAGTCCACTGCCTTGCCCATCTTGCTCAAAGCATCCTTGGCGGCTTCTTCCGTAGAAACATCTATGTTACTGATACCGATGTTCTCTAAGGATAACTGGTGGATCCGGATACCCAGCTGCTGTCCTTCATTAGCACCGATCTGCATATCCATCGCACCAAACCCGACCACATCTATGTCCATGTCCGTAAAAGAGCCCTCGCTCCTTAACTCAAGCTTCATTTCAAATCCGTCAGCCCCGGTAATCGTAATCACTTTTCCGTCAGCTGCCGAAACCTCGGCATCGGCAGGAAATCCGTCGCCCGCTGTAAATGCAACCGTACTGAGGTCGATATTTCCCAGCGTGTCGTATTGAACTTGCAGACTATCCACCGTATAGATACCGTTGTCAACGTAATCGCTGTATGTTGTCACTTTTACATCCACGTTATCTGTATAACCTTTGAAATCAAAAGAGCCATCTAGGATCTTCTGCCCGTTAAACTCTGTAGTCTCAGCGATCCGGGTGATTTCATTCTTCATTTCTGCCACTTCTTCCTGCACCATGACCCGGTCTTCATCAGTTATGGTTCCGGTGCTTGCTTTAACAGTCAGCTCATTGATTCGCTGCAACAGCTCATGTACTTCACCAAGAGCGCCATCCGCGATTTCAATAACCGAAATGGCATCGCCGGCGTTCTGGGTAGCGACATCAATTCCTTTGATCTGAGCATTCATTTTCCTTGCCATGGCCAGACCGGAGGGATTATCCTTAGCATTGACGATCTTTAGCCCGGATGACAGTCTTTCTAAGGAATCAGCAAGTTTATTGTCATTTCTGAATAGGGCGTTGTTGGCCAGTACGGCTGATGCGTTGTAAGCTATTTTCATATAATTTCATCCTTTCTCTTTACATATTGATCCTGCGTTATCAGTATCAGTAACCAATTTATCATTTATTCATACTGCACTTCTGAAATAGCCAATAAATGCTTTGGCCGCTAAATAAAGCTCTGCTGTAGATACTTGCTCATTGACGTGATCTCTAGCGGCGGTTGACCGTTCTTGTGCGTAAACATGGTGCGATCCCTGCTTTCCGCTCTGGATAAAATGGATGTTTCCTATTTCTGTACTTCTTATCTGCGTATCCGGCTGGGTGCCCGGTTCTGCCATATTGCTTTTCAGCATGTCGTTCAGCATACTGTACAGGGCATCCTCCGACTGCCGCAGTTTTTCCAAGCCAGCCAGTTTGCTGCAGGCTACATATCCGCTTAAGGTTCCTCCTTTGACAGTTAATTCACAGAAGGTTTCTCCCGTTACTTCTGTCGTAACGGAAATACTTACCTTACCTCCCTCTGACTTGTCATGGATAATACGCAGGTTAACGGCGGTAAATTCCCCATCTGTTTCAACCGGTATTTCATATCTTTCTTCTTGGGCAAATGAGGCCGCCAGCGATATCTGCCGACACATCATCCCCAGTTCTTTCACGTCAATAGCCTTGATCTGCTCGTCTCCGGCAGCATTCTCAAAAATATCCGTCACCGTTTCCTGTAACTGCTGATAGGCTGCTACGGCACTTTCGGCATCGGTCAGCTGTTCATAAAGGTTATCGGCAGATTCCTTAAGCTCTTCTTCCGTGCCGTTTTTTCTGGCGTAGTCGGCTGCTTTCCGGAACAGCATTCCGGGGTATTTCATCATATTTCCGGCCGCCATCAGCGAGTTCCAGGTAACCGGCTGATGATGATCCAGCAAGGTTCTGAATACAACGTCTTCCGTGTTTTTCAGATTACGCACTTCTTTGAGCTGTTCTTCCGCATATTCCTCGTCAGCCTGTTCAGATTCCAGTGACTGCATAATTTCATTCATGTCTCGCATCAGGTCTTGTGGAGCAGGTTTGGCACTTATCCCACCGAAGCTGTCATCGACAACCGTCTCCATGCCCTGTTTTTTGCCGCTTTTTATGGAAGTCAGCAGGTTCCCCATGGAAAATTCCATGCCGGCATTTACCATGGCACCGACCACGGCGCTGTCACCTTTATCGATCTGCCGCAGTAAACGGTAAACGCCAATATATACCTTTCTTTCCTGTTCGGATATCCCGTCCTTACGCTCCAGCTTATACAGAAACTTGCTGTAGTCTTCCATGGCTTCGGCGGCCGTCTCTTCTTTTACGGAGAGATATGTCTGCAGTTCTTCCAGGCTCATGGTAAGAGGGTTTACCTTTTCCCTGATCATTTCCAGAACTGTTCCTGGCCTCATCTTCGTGATGACATCCTGTAGCAGGCTATCTTTTTCTTTTACTGCTTCTATATTCTCATCCGTCAGTTCCATGCTGTTATAACCTAATATCCGGATGGCGCGCCGGTTGCTTTCATCCCGTGGAAGCTCCATGTCTTCCAGGATGTCATCTACGTTCCGGAATGCTTTACGGATGAAGTCGCCCATATCTTTCCGGGGAGACGTCATCACGGCTTCATATGTTTCCCCAGCTTTTTCATAGGCATTTTTCAGCACGCTGCCGCTTTCATATACCCTGTTAAAAGTTGTCACGTCCGTCGGATCCACGACTGCCATTCTACCTATGAGCGCGGCTGGCATAGCGGATACCGCATTGACCTTAGTAACCGTTTCCTGATAAAGCGAGTATCTGGCCGCCGCTTCTTCCCCATCCTGTGTACCGGTCAGCTGCATTTTGACGGCTTTTTCTGCTTCCCGCAGCTGCCCTACCAGCTGTTCCAGCGGTTCCGTTTCTATCTGGATGCCGCTCCGCAGCAATCTCATATTGGCTTCTACCGTCATCATCAGGCGAATCTCTTCCAGCTGCCGCTTTGCCTGGACTGCCTCTGATGGAACGCCTTCCTCCGTAGACTGTCGCATCTGCTGCCCGTCAGGCATCCCCTCCGGATTCTTCGCGAACTGTTCTTCTTGCTTCTTCCTTGGCATCCCCTTCTGTTCCTGCGCCATCAGCAGATTATTTATCGTCAGTCTCTTTTTTTCCGATAACACTATATCAACTAAGTAAGAATCTATCTTAGCAACTTCCTCGACACAAGCAACCGCTTTTTCCAAGTTGCTCCGGGAATCATGCAGATTAGCAGCCAACGGGTTCTTTCCATCCGCAATGGCGGCCGCGACGGCGACGGCAATCTCCTCCGTCGTCTGCGGCAGCTGAAGTTGCTTTAGCTGCTGCAATGCTGAAAAGTTCTCAGAGGTAAGCGGTATACCCTTTTCAATCAGCCAGCGGCTGTCCGTCAACGTTTCGGGGCTGCTCTCATGCCCGGCATCCTTGATCACTTTATTCATCTGCGGTTCAAGAGCTTTCCAGTTAAAATTATCCGCTTTCTTCGCGTAATAGCCATTCATATCCTGGGCATAGTACCCGCGCCCCTGCCTAGCTGCGTCCGTTCCGCCGGAAAACTGCGCCAGATACAGATTCTCCACCGTAGGAAGCATATTATTTTCTACCATATATTTGGCGGCACCTTCAGACAGTTCCGTAACCTGCTTGGCCTTTTCCCATGCTTCTGCCGCCGCCTTGGCGTTTTCTTCCGTCAAAGGAATATCCTTCTCTTTAAATTGCTGAACCAGTTCTTGGGCAAAGGCTTTACTGCCGGTTATCTCTTCTAAGACAGCCGCATCGATATCATCCGTGTAGCCGGCAACCTCCGTACCGCCCTGTACGATAGCCGCTTTAATATGATCAACAATGGTTACTGCCGCATCTATTTCCATATCACCGGGATTTATGCCTTCTTCCTGAAGTTCGGCAAAATCTTCTTTGGACAAAGTATTAGACATTATGGCCATGTAATTCCGGCGGGACACAACTTCTTGCTGTCCTGCCTCCTGCATAACGTCTTCTGTGGTCCTTCCGTGACCTCCATAAGCGGTGTTATCCATAACTGTGCCAGAAATGTCTAATGCAAATCCATTCTGTTCTCTCATCCGATGAGATTCAGAATCACTGTATGCGGTTGTATCCCTGTCAATATTTGGAGAATAAGAGTGCACCTTTTCAGGTGCGTCCATAACAACTTTCATCCTGACTCCTATCTGATGTACCCATAGCGGAGCATTCATCCTTTATATGACATTGTTTTCCTATAAAGGAAAAGGGTAAACATAGTTTCCTACGTTCACCCTTTATTTCGTCATAATTACGTCTTTTCTTAACCTCTGCGGTTCAATAATTATTCCTGTTGAATTTCCGCTTGATGTAAAGCTTAAAACACAAATACCGCCGCACAATAAGCCGGTAAATCAAACGTAATCGAATATTTCCTTAAATTACACTCGACCGCTTCCGATACCAGCTCCTCCGGAATAACCGCACCGTTACCGCCGAATCGGCCCTCATTGCTATTCAGCAGCAGCTTATATTTGCCCTTCTTCGGCACTCCGATCCGATACTGCTCCCACGTCATCGGTGTCATATTCAGCACAAACAGAACATTATTCCGTTTGCTCGCCGACTTGCGAAAAAAGCTGTATGTGCTGCGATCCGCGTCATCTGCATTGAGCCATTCAAAACCGTCCCAGTCATTGTCAATCTCATACATGCTGGGATATTTACGGTAAATAATCAGCAGCTCCTTTACAAATTCCTTAAGCCCTTTATTCAGATCCTCTCCCAAAAGATACCAGTCAAGCTCCCGCTCTTCACTCCACTCGCGCTCCTGACCAAAATCTTGTCCCATGAAGAGCAATTTCTTGCCGCTGTGACCAAACATATAAGCGTAACCTACTCTCAGGTTGGCATACTTATCTACCGGATAACCGGGCATTTTGCTGACAAGTGAGCACTTTAAATGTACTACCTCATCATGGGAGAGCGGCAGAATATAATTCTCGCTGTTATTATAGCTCATGGCAAACGTCATGGCATAATGATTATTTTTACGGAAATAGGGATCCAGTTTCATATACTCACAGAAATCATGCATCCATCCCATGTTCCATTTAAAGCTGAACCCTAAGCCATCCTCTTCTACCGATCCGGTAACCAATGGCCAAGCTGTCGACTCTTCAGCAATCGTCAGAAAGCCCGGATATGACCCCAGCACTACCGAGTTTAGATGTTTAAAAAACTCAATTGCTTCAAGGTTCTTATTGCCGCCGTATTTATTAGGAACCCATTGCCCTTCTTTTTTTCCGTAATCCAGATAAAGCATCGAAGCAACCGCATCAACCCGGATCCCGTCAATATGGAATTCCCTGATCCAATACAGGACATTGGCAATCAGGAAGTTTTTCACCTCTGTCTTAGAATAATTGAATATCTTAGTTCCCCAATCAGGATGCTCACCCATCCGTGGATCCGGATGTTCAAATATACATTGCCCGTCAAAACACCCTAGGCCATGGGCATCCGTCGCAAAATGAGCCGGAACCCAGTCTAGGATAATCCCGATATTATGACGGTGCAGCTGGTTTACCAAATACATGAAATCGGTCGGTGCTCCATATCTGGCCGTAGGTGCATAATATCCGGTCACTTGGTAGCCCCACGAACCGTCATAAGGATATTCTGAGATGCCCATCAGTTCTATATGGGTATATTTCATTTCCCGCAGATATTCGATGATCCGGTCAGTAAACTCCCGATAGTTATAGAAGTCTTTCTCATCGCCGCCCCGGGGATGCCGCATCCATGAACCGATATGACATTCATAAATTGCCATGGGCCGGCTGATAAAGTTTTTCTTGTCACGCTCTTTCATCCAGACTTGATCCGACCAGGTAAACTGTGACAGATCTGTCGTCTTTGATGCCGTTCCGGGACGCATTTCTGCATAATTGGCAAAGGGATCCGCTTTATAGAGTTTCACGTCCTCCTGAGTTATGATCAAGTATTTATAAAGCTCGTTAACTGAGACACCGGGAACAAACAGGCTATGGATTCCTCCCGGACCAAGTTTTTCCATGGGATGGCTGCTTTCATTCCATTCATTAAACGTGCCGATTACATAGACCTCTTTAGCATTAGGAGCCCATACGCCAAAGAACATGCCTGCTTGGCCATCTTCTTCGGACGGATGAGCTCCCAGTTTTTTATAGATATCATAATGGGTTCCTTGGTTAAACAAATACTGGTCTGCCTCCGAAACAAATACCTCGGTATACTTTTTGGCCATCGTAATTTCCCTCGCATAACACTCTTAAAGATATTATGCTATCCTTTCCTCTTTCGGACATGTCATAACACGGAAATTAATAATGCATGAAATCGCTTTCCCTTAATACAACCATGTCCTCTTTATCATATCGCTTACCGATAAGAATGTCAAAGAAATGCTTAGGATTTTTTTTGTCCGCATAGTAAATAGCTTCTTCCACCATCTCCTGAACTTCCGCAACCGTCACTTCATGGTCGCTTGTCTGCATATCTGCAATCCTAGTATGTAAGGCCAGTACTCCCAGATCATCAATGGAATACTCCATATTTTCGGCATATTTTCTGGCATAAGCTACCAATGACTGGTCATCAAGCGCATTGAGATCAATTCTTAGGTTAAAAGACTTATTCAGCTCCGGGTTTTTTTCCACCAGTCTGTTAAGCACTGTCTTCCTATCTTCTAAAATTACTATTAAACCGGTATTTTCCTGTTCCAGGACTTTTAACAGCTTTTTCACCGTCTCCACTTTCAACCGGGATGCTCTTTCAATAATGACCGCACCGTTTTCCAGCTTGGAAAATGTGGCCGCGATATCTTTTTTATTGAGAGTATCTCCGGATACTTTGGCCACCTTACCGGAAAAATTACTGTCCGACTGCTGCACTTCTTTAACCAGTCCTTTGGCAACCTGTATCGTTGCATAACTTTCTTCGCCGGAAATAAGCACATTGCCAGTATAGGCCGCCATGCTGATATTATCAATCGCATTGACTAATTGCCGCTGGGTCTTCTTATGCTTAACAAAGCGGCCGAAACTATTTTTTTCATCATCGCTTAATTCTCTTGCTGACGGCTCTGCCTGCGCATCAGCAGCGCTTCCCTTTTGCCCGTTTAATTCTTCTATTTCTGTTTCTGTGGATGCTTCCGAAACGAAAGCGTCTTGAGCCGTTTCCTCTGATGTAGGAGCGTCGGGAACGGATGCCTCCAAAACCTCGGGTGACGGCAGTTCTTCTGTTTCCAAAGATGCTTCCGGTGTAATCGGTCCTTCTCGCAATGTTTCCTTGGCAGTTTCCTGTTTCTCTATATCATTAATGCTTTCATTTATAGCAAGAGATTCATCTCCTTCGGAATCAAACCCGTCGTCTTCTTCCGCAACGGCATCATCCATAGATAATATTCTTCTTACCTCTTCAAACTCCGGATCCGTTGCAATATCAGAATCTCCCGCAGTCATCTCCGGTCTCTCTTCCGTTCCGATATCGGCTACTTTGATGACACTGGGGCTTGCATTTTTTCCGCCGTCCCGAATAACTGCGTCAATCATGGCTTTTTCCAATTTCTCCAATAGCCCGGATTTGGTCGATTCATCAAAATCAGCAAACAAGGTGTCGGTTTGCTTCCGAACCTTCTTGCGTACTTCTTCCATGCGCTTTTGCTCTATTTCCTTCTTCTGCCGCTCCCATTCTGCCAGAATATCATCAATTTTTAACTGACCGGTAATCTGTTTCTCGACTTTTTTTTCTTCCGGCATGACCAAGCTGATCTGACCGTCATATTCCTGCCTAAGTATTTCATCATAACCGGATGGCTTAGTAAAAGTCTTAATAATGCCGGTATTAGTGAGCGATTTTTTGGTATTGGTATTTATTTCTTCGTTGTTGTTTACTGCTGTATTGTCGTTTGTTTCTGTAATGGCAATTGCTTCTATGATGGCGTTGGTTTCTATATTGGCGCTTATTTCGATATCTGATTCTAAGTTCTCATTAACTTCTTTGGCTTCATTAAGATCGTTTATATCTGCTGTATTGCCAAAATATACTTCTGTAGCATTGATAAGACGGATTTCATCGGTGTCATTAGGCACTGGAAGTATCTGGGGCTCCGCTTCTTCTGTATCTGACAGTAACTCTTTCATGCTTTCGGCCAGTTCATTCTGCAGATTTATAGTATTATACTGGCTTATGTCTATCGGTCTGATCCGGATATCCATATCCTCCGTTACTTGCGGAGTCTTATCGGTTTCTACATAACCGTTTGATGCTTCATCAGCAGAATACCCTTCTTCATAAGTCTCTTCTTCCGTAAAAAAATCTTCTTCCATTCTTTCTTCGACGATTTTTTCATCCATAGGCTGCTCGGAATAGTATTCTTCCCCCATAGCTTCCTGCTCCGTGGAAATATCCTGACCCATGGCCATCGCCTGTTCTACAGGCATTCCTCTATATCCATCAAGGCTACGGGCCTCCTGCAGCTTTGCGGTCTGCTCTTCTGAAAGCGAGGTATGTAACTGCTTTAGCTCAAGTGCCTTGGTAACATATTTCCCCTTACCAAACCAAAGGATTAATTCATCACATTCTTCTACACATTTGGAAGTCAGCCCCAATCTATGATAAAGGTGAGCCAGTTCATATGCCCATTTTTCCTTATAATCTCTCCTCTTAAGTTCCTCTAAAACCGGCAGCCTCTCTTCCAGGCTCACTTCCTGAGCTTCGTAGATTTTATATAATAAAATGTACTGGTTACTGTCTTTAGGAGCTAACTGTACAAATCTTTTGTAGTATTCAATCGCTTGCACAAGCTCGTCCAGTTTCAAGGACAGCTCGCAAAGATAGTATAAAATAAGGCGTCCTCCGGGATTCCTTTCATATGCGTAACTTAAGATATCTTTGCTTTCCCGATAGCGGCGGTTGATCTTATATACATCACTGACCGTACATAACATCATTACGCTTTTAACTCTTCTCCAGTCAATCGTGTCGGCAATAGCGGCGGCTTCTGAAAAATTCCCTTCTTTTATCATTGCTTTGATTTCATTTGCCCGTACATTGTATTCAAATTTATCCAAGGCACCCACCTCTTTATAATTAGCTTTTCTATAAACACACAAAATACACTATTATTTTATTTTTAAGTTTACCATATGACATTAGGATTGTCAAAATATAATAGCGCGTTTTATCAATATATGGCGATCAGTTAGCAATATTATCCATATATCTTGTATGTCTAGCTAATTCAGATAAGAATGGTTAGGTATTCATAATAATTGTATTTGTTTACTTTTATCTTACACCTTAGGCGAGCTTAATCACACAAAACCGCTCAGACAGTTGGCCAGCTCGGCAAACTGCTGCAAGTTCAGCGCTTCTCCACGAATCGCTTCGCTTAACCCCATTTCTTTCAGGGTCTCAGCCACTTGTTCCCGGCTTACGGATAATCCTTCCGCGTTGGCCAGCGCATTCGCCAGTGTTTTCCGGCGCTGGTTAAAAGAAGCCCGGATCACCGCAAATAAAAACGCTTCGTCAGCCGCTTTTGCCGGCGGCTTCTCGTGCCTGACCATCCTGATTACCGCGCTCCCCACCTTAGGACGCGGAATAAAACAGCCTGGCGGAACATGCATTACGATTTCCGGCTTAGCATAATACTGCACCGCCAGCGACAGCGCCCCGTAATCCTTGGTTCCAGGGCCTACCTGCATACGTTCGGCCACTTCTTTCTGAACCATGACCGTCATGCTTGTCAAAGGCACCTTTTGTTCAAAAAGAGCCATAATAATCGGAGTGGTAATATAATAAGGGAGGTTGGCCACCACTTTAACTGGCTTCCCGCCATGATATTCCGCTACAATTTGGTGAATATCTATTTTCAAGATATCTTCATTCTTGATTACTACATTGTCATATTCCGCAAGCGTTTCCTGCAAAATCGGGATCAATTCCTTATCAATCTCCACCGCGACAACGGTTCCCGCCGCCTCAGCCAGATACTGGGTCATCGTGCCGATTCCCGGCCCGATTTCCAGGACACAGTCTTCTTTGGTGATTTGTGCCGCGGCAATAATCTTTTCCAGGATATGGCGGTCTGTCAAAAAATTCTGACCATATTTCTTCCGGATCGAAAAACTATGCTTTTGTAAAACTGCTGCCGTATTGGAAGGCGTTCCTAAATATGCCATGTCATACCCCATATATTCCCTGCCGCTCATGCCTATTTTGTCTTTATAACCGGCATGTCACAGCTGTGAATGATGCCTTTGGAAAGGGCAAAGCACCCCATTGCTGCCAGAAGCTCCCACCCCGCAAGGACTGCCATTCCGATAGGAACTCCCCACGTCCCGGCAAATAAGCCAATTATCACCGCCGCTATCATTCCCGGCATCATAATAATAAAGGTGCCAAAAAAATAGAGTGCCACCAATAAGCCCGCACTGATATCCGCACCTGTCCATCGCATCGACAGATAGTTCAAGCCAATAGACAACAGGCAAAATAATGTAAATACTAAAACCGCCATCATTATCATTAAAAAAGATTCACGTAAAATAATACCGGCAAACCCAAACATGAGCAAGCCTTCTATCAGGTTTTTAAAGACAGTTTCTATATTGCTCCATACCACCTTCTGAAAAGGTGGCTCAGGTATCATATAAATATAATGATTATACAGCTCTCTCAACCCACGTCCTGTACCGGTCATAAAAAGCTGTATCCACATCAATAATCCTAATATAAATAATAATGGGCCGTTGAAATCTGATTTGGAAAAAATCCACGCATAAAAAGCAACAGCAGCCACCATGAGCAAGGAAGATGTGCTCCATAGGCCAAGACGATTGGAGCGGAAGGCTTCCCGGAGATGTTTATAAAAGATCGCTGATGCGCCAGCGCCACGAATCCCTGTTGCCGCCACCCGGACTTTTCGGCCTGACACCGCCATGTTATTGATTTGACCTTCTGCTACAGCGCGCTTTCTCTCAAAAGCGATTTCCGAGGCGACCAATACATCTTCATAATAATCAATATTACTTCTCATGATATATAGGATCATCACTATGCCCGACGCAATGATAAGTCCCCAATAAACGCCGCCCCAAGTAATATTTCCGGCAATAAAAGCCAAAGCACCTTCCGATGTCCAGCCGACCACCGGTGTCCATGACAAAACCGGCGATTGCAGCAGATAGGTGAGCATTTCCATGAGACTACCGTTGGTTTGCACCAATTGCCATCCGGCGGTTGCTGCCAGCGGCACAAATAATGCAATAGCAATAAGCCGCACCGCCATTTTCCTCTTTTTATTGCCGTTCGTCATGCTGTAAATTAAAAGTGTTACAATCTGCATAAAGCTTACGGCCAGAATGAACCCCAGCAGTATCAGCAATATATCGTCAAAGTGAATCCCGAATGACACACCCAGTGTATTGCTTTGAAATAATATAAAAAAACCCGCTAGAAACGACGAGCTCATCATCTTAACAACACCATAAAGCAGGATGCTCTGAGGACTTAAGGGTGACACAAACAACAGGTTTACGTCATTCATATTAAAGATAACATCACCGCTCTTCAGTCCTTTTATTATGGCGGTAATGAAGAAAAACAGGATTAAGGCAAAAAGGATGCCCTTCAGCCAGAAAAGCTCAGCAAACTCCTCCCTCTGATTCCTGGCAAACATAGAAGTCATAAAGGCTCCGGCAATCATCCCAATTACCAGTAAATACATGATCAGCTTGCCGGGACTGCGCAATAACTGAAGCAGGCGGTTTTTCGCACTCCGTATAATCAGGTATGCCAGACTATTCATCCCGTGCCCCCTTTTTGTCTTTGCCTTCCGTGATCGAGAAATAGATATCTTCCAAACTTTCGCTGCCGCTGCTTTCCTCCCGGCGGCACTCTCTGACGATTTTACCGGCTTGCATTATATAAGTAATATCCCAGTTCTCTTCCATGCTGTCGATCATATGTGTGCTGATCAGCAGCGCATTTCCCTCGTTACGGATATCGGCAATCATTGCTTTCAGCTCTCGGATACCGTGTGGATCCAAGCCGACCAGCGGCTCGTCAAGTATCACGGCCTTCGGTCTGGGAAGCAAAGCACAACAGATGCTTACCTTCTGCTGCATGCCCTTGGATAGTTCCTTACCTAACTTGTTTTTCTTGTCGTCCAGTTCAAAACGACGTAATAACACCTCGGCATATTCTTCCCATTGCTCAAGCCGATAGGCTTTGGCAATAAATTCCAGATGCTCATCCACAGTCAGCATCGGATACAGCACGGGAAACTCCGGAACATAGCCCAGAATCCGCTTTGCTTCAAGCGAACGGCTGTCATGGCCGTCAATTGAGATGTCACCCTTAAAACGCAACAGACCACAGACGGACTTAATCAATGTTGATTTCCCCGCTCCGTTGGGTCCGAGCAGCACCGCCAGCTTGCCCGCTTCCACTGACAAGGTAATATTGTCGTTAGCAAGCAGCTTTCCATATTTTTTGGTTAAATTATGTATTTGAATCATACGGCTCCTATCTGCTATGAAAGCTCCGGCATATCGGTGATCTTAACATTCCTAAAATAAGAGTTGGCAACGAATTTTCCTTTGTGATAATATATCATTAAGTAAAAGCCGGTAAGCTGATTAGATCCCAAATAATTCTCTGGCATTCTTGGCGGTACTGTCGATTACCTCTTGGAAACCTACACCTTTCAGCCTGGCGATTTCTTCCGCAACCAACGGCAGATTCAAGGAAGAATTTCTCTTTCCGCGATATGGCACGGGGGCAAGATAAGGACTGTCGGTTTCCAGAAGGATCCGGTCAAGGGGAATATATGCCACGGCCTCCTTAAGCTTTTTAGCATTACTGAAAGTCACGACGCCCCCGATCCCAATATAAAAACCCATGTCCAGAAACTCCCTGGCCATTTCCTTTGAATATGAATAACAGTGCATAACCCCACCGATCGTTTGTGGCTTGTGTTTTTTTAAAATCTCCGCCGTATCCTTGGCCGCCTCCCGCGAATGGATGATAACCGGGAGGCGCACTGCTTCGGCCATTTTAAGCTGCCAGATAAACCACTCCTTTTGTATCGAGCGATCAGGAGCATCCCAATAATAATCAAGGCCGATTTCCCCCACCGCAACCACTTTTCCCCCGTGGTTATGACGATGATTCTGAAGACACTGTTCCTTCAGCCATTCACAATTCTCCTGGTTCAGTTCCGCCGTTTCCGAAGGATGAACCCCTAGAGCCCCATAGATAAAAGGGTATTTTCCCATCAATTCTATGGTATCCTTTACCGACTGAATACTGGCTCCTACATTTACGACATAGCCGATACCCTTTTCATGAAACGATGAAAGCAATTCCTCCCGGTCATCATCAAACACCTTGTCATCATAGTGCGCATGTGTTTCAAATATCATACGTCCCTCACCATTGGCGTTAGATCCTGCCTCTTTCCTAATATCCTCTGCCTATCTACGGCATATCTTCTGCCCTTAAAATCCAATAACGCATAAAATCACTTATTTTTGTAAAAAATACTTGCAAACTATTTGACATTATACTATAATTACACTTGCGTTGCAACACTAGGACATTCTTACTATTATATGATAAACGCGCCTCTAGCTCAGTTGGTAGAGCAGTAGACTCTTAATCTATTTGTCCAGGGTTCGAGTCCCTGGAGGCGCACTGAGGTACTGTTTTTGAGGCTATGATCCTTGGGGATGGTACTTTTTCTTTGCCTTGGATCAGTGCGGATCAATCTTTAAAAACTCAGTGAACAGATAAAGCGGAATGTCCGGAATTTTTGCTTCTTCATAAACCGACGGTTCAAACATTTCCTTTAAGCAAAATCCGCTTGCGGCAATCTTGTTATAGTAGTATGAGACAGGCCTATGAAACAGCATGGTGCCACCCCAATTATTCTGCAGTTTTGGGAATGGCGTTATGTATTCTTTAACATTCTTAGAAATAATAACGCCCTGCGCATTTTTATCCCAATCAGCAAAATAAAAAGCTGGATGCACAATAGAAAAGAAAAATATCCCGTTAGTTTTCAATATCCTATGAAATTCGGCGAGGACCCCGTCAATCGGATCAATATCCATCAGTACCAAATTGCAATAAACAAGGTCAAATTCTTGATTCCCATAAGGTAATTTTTCCAACAGATTAGCTTTATCAAACTGATATTGCGGGTATTTCTCACGTGCTAATCTCAGCATTTCACAAGAGCCGTCGCAAGCTGTTACAATGCCGCCATTCTGCGCCAAAATATGTGTGTACTCACCATTCCCGCACCCAGCGTCCAGAACCTTTTTGTTTTTAATATCTTGAAAGTGCCGGGAAGCAAACTCTCTGCAGTAGCCTGAATATCTAGAGGTGGCTTCAAATTCCGAATAACTCATAGCTGCTTGATTCCATTGATTTATTACACGATCCAATGTACCTACCTCCACACCCCTTATGCACTAACCTCCTCGAACTGTGAATTATACAGTTCGGCATAGAAACCGCCCTGCTTGAGCAGTTCCTCATGATTTCCCTGTTCCACAATATCACCGTCCCGCATGACTAAGATGCGGTCTGCTTCGCGGATCGTCGATAACCGGTGAGCAATCACGAAGCTGGTCCGCCCCTGCATCAGATTACTCATCGCTTTCTGAATCCGTGCCTCTGTTCGCGTATCTACCGAACTAGTCGCCTCATCCAAGATAAGAATCGGATTATCCGCCAGGATCGCCCGGGCAATCGTAAGCAGCTGTTTTTGTCCCTGGGAAATATTGCTGGCATCTTCATTAAGCTCCATCTGATAACCTTCCGGCAGCGTCTGGATAAACCGATGCGCATGTGCCGCCTTGGCAGCTTCAATCACTTCATCATCGCTGGCGTCCAGCTTGCCGTAACGGATATTTTCCATGATCGTTCCTTTGAACAGCCAGGTATCCTGAAGCACCATCCCCAGGTTCTCGCGTAGCTGGCCGCGATTAAATTCCCGGATATCCTGTCCGTCCACTCGGATCGCTCCGCTGTTGACATCAAAGAAGCGCATCAGCAGTTTGACCATTGTCGTTTTTCCGGCTCCGGTAGGACCGACGATGGCTATCATCTGCCCCGGTTCCACTGTACAGCTAAAGTCGTTGATAATGATGGAATCCGGGTCATAACCGAATCGGACGTGGTCAAAGACAACCTCGCCTTGCGCCTCCCGAACTGCCTCATCTGCGGCAACTTGGTCTTCTTCCGCTTCCTCTAAAAACTCAAATACCCGTTCCGCCGCCGCTGCCGTCATCTGAAGCATATTGGACACCTGGGCTGCCTGCTGGATGGGCTGTGTAAAATTCCGTACATATTGTATAAATGCCTGAATAGCACCAATCTCAATCGTACCGCGGACCGTCAGGATACTGCCGACTACCGCCACCGCGACATAACCTAGGTTACCGACGAAACCCATGATGGGCATCATCATCCCGGATATAAACTGTGATTTCCATCCTGACTGGTATAATATTTCATTGGTCTGCTCAAACTCATCCATTGTATCCTGTTCTCGATTAAAGACTTTGATAATATTATGGCCGCCATAGACTTCTTCAATCTGACCATTGATTTTTCCCAGATAATGTTGCTGATCGGTAAAATATTTCTGCGACTTCTTAACCACCACGCCGATCAGTCCGCCAGTTACCGGCAACATGACTAAAGGAATCAGGGTCATCAGCGGACTGATGCGCAGCATCATAATCAGTACGCCGATGACTGTCGTGATCGATGTAATCAGGGTAACGATGCTCTGATTCAGAGTCTGCCCCAAAGTATCCACGTCATTGGTAATGCGGGATAGAATATCACCTACCGCATTGGATTCAAAATATTTCATCGGCATCCGGTTAATCTTTTCTGAAAGTTCCCGACGAAGCCGAAAACTTAATTGCTGGGAAATCCCCGACATAATCCATCCTTGGATGAAGGAGAAGGCCGCACTGATTCCATATAGCATCAGTAACTGTAAAATAATATTGCCGATCTTGGTAAAATCGATTCCGCCCGTTCCCTGCAACTTATCCCTGTAGCCGTTATACAGTTCGGTAATCGCTTGACCCAGAATATCGGGACCGAGAATGCCAAAAACAGTTCCGGCAGCAGCAAAGATGACTACCGCTATCGTAGCAAACTTATACTTGCCCATATAATTTACTAATTTTCCAATAGAACCTTTAAAATCCTTGGCTTTTTCCCCAGGCATCATACCCATGGGGCCATGCCCGCCGGGACCCATTCTTCTTGGAGGTCTTACCGTATTGCTGTTTCGCTCACTCATTATGCAATCCCTCCCTTTCCGCGTAATTCCGCTTCCGACAGCTGTGAACTGGCAATTTCCCGGTATGATTCACAGCTTTCCAATAATTGCCGGTGCGTACCGATACCGACGATCTTGCCGTCCTCCAAGACAATGATTTTGTCCGCATGAAGAATTGTATTGATACGCTGCGCCACAATTATGACCGTGGCTTCTCTTACTTTCTGATGCAATGCTTTTCGCAGGGTAACATCGGTTTTATAGTCCAAGGCAGAAAAACTGTCGTCAAACAGGAATATTTTCGCCTGTTTGGCAATCGCCCTAGCGATCGACAGGCGCTGCCGCTGTCCTCCTGAGACATTGGTCCCGCCCTGTGAAATCTCACTTTCAAACTTCTCAGGCTTTTCTTCGATAAACTCCCGTGCTTGTGCAATCTGGGCGGCCTCGTTCATCTGTTCATCGCTAATCCAGTCACCGGCAAACTTAATATTAGAAGTTATATTCCCGGAGAACAGCACCCCTTTCTGAGGTACGAAACCGATCAGGCTCCGGAGTTTTTGCTGGGAAAGCTCTCGGATATCAACACCGTCTATCGTAATCCGTCCCCTAGTCACATCATAAAAGCGGGGAATCAAGTGCAACAGAGTAGATTTCCCGCAGCCGGTACTGCCGATAATAGCCGTAGTCTCACCTGGCTTAGCCGTAAATGTAAGATGTTCCAACGCATCCTCATCCGCGTTTGGATAGCGAAAAGATACATCGGCAAATTCAATCGTTCCGCTGGCGTCCGCGAGCTGTTCATCCCGAACGTTACGGCTGTCATGGATTGTTACTTCTGTTACTAAGATCTCATCAATACGCTTGGCCGCAACCAAAGCCCGCGGCAACATAATCGACATCATCGTCAGCATCAGGAAGGACATCACGATCTGCATCGTATAAGAAATAAAAGCCATCAGATCTCCGACCATCATCGTACCCAGATCCACCCCCTGAGCGCCGAACCAGACAATCGCAAGGGTAATCGCATTCATCAGCAGCATCATTAAAGGCATCATCAGAGCCATGACACGGTTTACAAACAGTTGATTTTTCATCAGGTCGGTGCTGGCTTTGTCAAACCGCTTTTCTTCGTATTTTTCCCGGCTGAAGGCCCTGATTACCGGAGTACCGGTCAGGATCTCCCGGGAAACCAGATTCAGCCGGTCTAACAGGATCTGCATCTTGTTAAACCTTGGCATCGTTACCGTGAGCAGCACCGCGACAATTACCATGATACAGCCTACGGCGACGCCGATAATCCATCCCATGCCGGTCTGAGTACCGGCCACTTTGATCACGCCGCCGATCCCCAGAATAGGAGCATATATAATCATTCGCAGCATCATAATGGATACGAACTGTACCTGCTGGATGTCATTGGTACTTCTGGTTATCAGGGATGCGGTAGAAAACTGGTCAATCTCCGCATTGGAAAAAGAGATGACCTTCCTGAATACTTTTTTCCTAAGATTCAGGCCCAGCTTCCCGCCGGTCTTGGCGGCCAGAAGTCCTACCAGTATCGTAGAAAGCATCATCGCCAGTGCGAATAATATCATGACCCCGCCTTTGGATAAAATATAATCCATCTGCAGACTAGCCATATCCGTGCCGATGGCTTCATATTCAGCGCTGACCAATGCAGGTGCCAATTGTTCAATGATCGTTTCCTTCATATCTCCTAATAACGTTATTACTGTAACGCGCATATCCAGCAACATCGCCGCATCCATCATGCCTGCCGCTGTCGCTTCTTTAATCATATCCATGGATAAATCCTTGGATAAATCCATGGATAAACCAGGGATATCTGATAAACCGGCAAAAACTGATGACTCTGAATCCCCGCCTTCGGAACCGCCACCGTTTAGCATGGCCGCTTGCTCAGGATTGCTCAAAAGGCTGACCATAACCATGGGCTCCCCCAAAAGACCGTTCATCGCTTCGGTCATCGGCGAGTCTTTTTGCCGCATTTCATAATGGCCGTCCGCATTAAGTGCATATGCTTGTTCAAATGCCGCCTTTTCGCTGTCATCCATAAAAAGCCGGAGGCTTTCATAAGTCTCCGCCCTCATCTCATCTGGCGCAATATTCTCGATGCCCATTCCGGTAATGCCGACATCAACGAGATCGGACATATATTGCGGCAATGCCAGGTCACAGTAAGCTTGGGTAACCAAAAGTACAATAATTGTGATAATTGGCAAACTAAAACCTTTTAAATACTTAAATATCCTAAACAAAATAAAATCCTCCTTGACGCAGCGGTACTCTTTCACAGAATTCCCGGAAGCTTAATTATATTCCTAATATCAAGCAATGACAATAAAAAATATATAAAGTTCTCTTAAATTCTTTCTGTTACTACATTATTCAGCGCTTTCCCCGCAAAAAACTCATCCATATTCTGCAATGTTACCTCGGCAATATTTTTCAAGGCTTCTTCAGTAAAAAATGCCTGATGCGAAGTGATAATCACATTTGGCCGGGACAGCAACAGCGAAAGAATGTCATCCCTAATAATCGTTCCCGACCTGTCTTCAAAGAAAAAATCCTCTTCTTCCTCATAAACATCTAGGCCGGCACCCCCTATTTTTTCTTCATTTAAGGCGTTCAGCAACGCTTCACTGTCAATCAGCCCGCCTCTTGACGTATTAATGATAAAGACACTGTTTTTCATTGACTCAAAAGCCTGTTTGTCCAAAATATGCCGGGTCTGTTCGGTCAGCGGAGCATGAAGGGAAATTACGTCGCTTTTTTGAAACAGTTCCGAAAGGCCGACATATTGGATCCGCTCATCATCCGCCGGGTAAGGGTCATAAGCAACGATTTCCATGCCAAAGCCCCGGCAGATATCAATAAATACCCGGCCGATTTTGCCGGTGCCGATCACGCCTACCGTCTTTCCGTAAAGATCAATACCCATCAAGCCGGTCAGGCTGAAATTAAACTCTCTGGTCCGCACATAAGCTTTATGGGTTTTACGGTTCAGCGACAATAGCAGCGCCATGGCATGCTCCGCTACGGCATAAGGCGAGTAGGCCGGAACTCTGACAACAGGGAATTTACCGGCGGCGGCCTTGACATCTACATTGCTGTAGCCGGCCGAGCGCATAGCCAGTAACTTGACACCTTCTTCCGCAAGGATATCTATCGTCTCCTTTCCGATGTCATCGTTCACAAAGCCGCAGACCGCAGCGCATCCTTTTGCCAGCCTAGCAGTATGGGGATTCAGCTTAGCCTCGTGGTAAATAAGCTGATATTGCGTGTTCAGCCGGTCAAACCATTCCATGTCATATGGTTTGGTGTCAAAAAAAGCGATTTTTTTCTTCATCTTCTTCTTTCTCCTTTGGCATAGTCTGGCCGGCCGGCAGTGTAACGGCGAGCCGGTCATAACTTTCTCCGATACCCATAATAATGAACAACAAGGGCATATTTAAAACCTGCCCAAAACTGACCATATTATGTACTGCATAGCTAAACGCACAGACTGCGGGAAGATATAGGATCTGACGGACTGCTCCTTTTCTTATGTAACGCACAATAACCGCAACAAAAATTGCCACATAGGAAGCTGCGCCGACTATTCCCGTATTGATCAGCATGGTCAGCCATTCATTATGAGAGTTACGTAATACTGCGCCGTTAAACAGTTCACCAAATCCTGCTACCAGATCAGGTTGACTGTAAAGATATTCCGCAAAACAGTCGGGGCCGACACCAAAAAGCTTTTGCCGCAGATCCATCCGGAAAAACAGTTTAAAGCCCGCTCCCCAGGTCGCTCCTCTGGCATTTCCCCAAGCCTGGTCAAAAATAAAATAACTATTCCCGGCCAAACCCGGAATCCCGGCGGGAAGTAACGTGTTAACGGCCAGCAGCAAAAAATAAAGTGTGATCCCGGCTATCGGTATCGCCACAAGTACCCTTTTCAACGCCTTACTGTTCATAACCGCACATATTTTGGGGCTTTTCGTGGCACCGTACCATAAAATGACCAGCGCCAGCAGCAGCAGGCTGAAAGAAGAACCGGTGACCTTGGCACAGAGATTATCCGTGGCATAATTGTACCTGCCGGGAAAAACAACCCTGATTACCCTGATGAACTGACAAGTAAGGCACCAGATTGCCGCCAGCTGCAGCCATTTCTTACCGTAAACCTCCCATCTGCCCATGATAACAAGTAGTAAAATATAAAATACCGCGATAAACGACAAAAAGACGCTGCTGCTTCCCTGCGTTACTCCTACCCCAAAAGCAAGCACCATATAAATCCCCAAGACGGCTTTAATTACGCTATTGCCGGTAATATTACCGAAAAAAAGATACATACAGGCGCCAATCGGCCATATCACGGCAAAATACCCAGAGAACCAATTGATATTACCCAAAGTAGAAATAAACTCCGGTGATGTCACCGCGAAGGGAACCGGATAAAAAGAAAAACGGTTACATATGCCCAATATATACACTATCGCAGAACCGGCCACGAACCCGATCCATACAGCTCCGGAGTACTTCCACATCCGGCTGATGCCGAAATATGCCGCCGTAATCAGTAATAGCGTCATAAGTCCCATGAACCACCCCTCCGCTCCCGTCCATGCCGTTTCACGGTAGGGTGAAAATGCAAAAGAAAGTCCCGCAGAACCAATGAAAATAAAGACTGTCAGTTGCGGTACGGTTAAGGATCTTATCTCCTTAAGCATGCTAAACAGGACTGCCAAGGTAAATATTAAAGCCATTATTAATATGCTTAACGTAATATATTTGAAAAAAAGATATTTGTCCTCACCGATACTGACATAGCCTTCCGCAGTCACATACAGAGGATAGATTACTGCCATTATTAAAATATAAGCCTGCCAGAAAAAACTGCGGCTATCAATGATAAATCCTTTTATTCGGGACAGTTTTCCTGTTGTTCCTGCTGACATTCTTCCCTGATTTCCTTTAAATAGCGGTAAGTCTCAAATATAATGACCAAGCCTACCGGACCCTTGATAATTCCCATTAAACCGAACAGCCGGATTCCTACATACACTGAAAACAAGATAGCCACCGGCCAGATTCCCATCTTGTCTCCGATCAGCTTAGGCTCCAGCACTTCCCTTGTCAGGACACAGATGCCGTATAGCAGGAGACAGGCTCCGGCCTGCCAATAAGCTTCCGAAAACAGCTGAATAACGGCTAAAGGAACCAGGATAATGCCGGTTCCGATGAAAGGAAGCGTCTCCATAATACCGGCAATAATGCCGATTGTAATGCCGCCTTTGATGCCGGCCGCCCACAGGCTCAGGGCGCATATCCCGCTGATGACCAATAAGATTATGACCTGGGCACGTAAGAATGTCCGGATATATTTCAATACTTTATGCCCAATCCTGACAACGCAGTGGAGGCTCTTAAAGCTTTTTGCCCTGTTTACAATCTTATCATAATCTTTAATCAGCAACAAGATACTAATAATCATCACGACAAAAAACCCAAAGAAACCCGCCATATTTTTAAGATATATCAGGGAACCGCCCATCAGTTTCGGCATTACTTCAATTTCTAGGTTTTCAATCTGAATATTCACCTGTTCCAAAATAAAGTTCTCAATATAGCTGCCGTCAAATCCAAACCGCCTTTCAATGCTGTCACAGCAGTTTCGTAAGAAAACACCTAATTGCTCTTCTATCACGTCGATCTGACTCAGTATTTCCATACACTTCCGATATAGAGCGCTGAATGTCAAGCCTACCAGCACAGCCAGCAAGATGCAGACAGCGAGTATAAAAATAGAAGCCATGACGCCTTTTTTTATATGAAGCTTTTTATGGATACGCTCCAGCTTAGGATATAAATAAGCCACAATTAAAAAAGCAAACAAGAAAGGAGCAACCAGCGGGCTGACAAATTTCATTGCCAGATAAACCCCCAGTATCACTCCCGCCACGATCAAGAATTCTTTATTTTTTCTGGTAAATATCCTTGCGATAATTTTTTCCATAAAAACCCCATATACTTCTTAATTAAATAAAAATTCCCATATTGTAGTATGAGTAATTTTACTTAATTTATAGAGCTTTATATAGAGCATTAATGGTTAATAAATGGTAAAAATGGTTATGTACTGGTAAAAAAGGATGAAAATACCTGATTATCCGGTTTTATTTCATAATTTTTCCACTTTCCCGTCCGCGGATGAAGCAGTTCCAGCCGATAAGCACACAGTGCTATCTTCCAGCAGTTCATCCGGCGGCTAATTTCCTGAGACTCGGTGCTTCCATAGCGTTGGTCTCCTAGCAGCGGCAGACCGGCATTAGATAGCTGGACACGTATCTGATGGTGCCTGCCCGTTATCAGCCGGATGTCCAAGAAAGTTACATTTTCCTGATAATCTAACACTGTATACTGCAAACAGGCCGCTTTACTGCTCCCTAGTAAGCCACCGGCCGGCGCAATATATACGCGGTTACTCTGCTTGTCATGCCGCAGATAGTCCTTCAGCTCCCCTTTGTCGTTCTCCGGCTTACCTATAACCAAGGCATAGTAGGACTTACCCATGATCCGCTCTGCCGTCTGACTGCTTAACTTAGCCGCGGCTTCACGGTTCTTGGCAAATACAAGCAGACCCTCTACTGGCTGGTCAAGACGATGTACGATGCCTACATATGGATCTGCACTGTCTGACATATTTCTCATCTTTTTATCTTCCTGACAAGCCAGATGATTTTTCAGTTCACTTACCACATCTTTTTCCCCTAAGCGGGCAGTCTGGGTCGCTAGGCCGGCCGGCTTGTGAACCACGATGATATCATTATCCTCGTCAACAATTAGCAGCTCCGTCATATCTTAAACCGGTACCCGACACCCCATATAGTTTCAATATACTGCGGTTTTGCCGAATCATATTCGATTTTTTCCCGAATTTTCTTAATATGAACCGTCACCGTCGCTATATCGCCGATCGAATCCATATCCCATATTTCCCTAAACAGTTCTTCCTTAGTATATACATGATTGGGGTTCTCCGCCAAAAAAGTCAGCAGGTCAAATTCCTTTCCCGTAAAAGCCTTCTCTTCGCCGTCTACCATAACTCGGCGGGCAGTCTTATCAATCCGGATTCCTCTGATTTCCACCACATCATTTACTTTCTGACCGGTTCCGACCAAACGGTCATACCTAGCCAGATGCGCTTTGACTCTGGCTACCAGCTCGCTGGGGCTAAACGGTTTGGTCATATAGTCATCGGCACCAAGGCCAAGGCCTCTGATTTTATCAATATCATCTTTCTTGGCCGATACCATAATAATGGGAATATTCTTTTCTTCCCGGATACTCTTGCAGATCTCAAAGCCATCCACACCCGGCAGCATCAGATCCAAGACAATCAGGTCAAAATCCTCCGCAAGGGCAGTCTGCATTCCAACATCTCCTGCATTGCAGATTTTAACTTCAAATCCGCTCAGTTCAAGATAATCCTTCTCCAGATCGGCAATGGCTTCTTCATCCTCAATAATCAATATTTTACTCATAATCACTTATCCTTTCTTCCGGTGAATTATCGCTCTGAAATTTTCTAAATACAAAATGCATACATGTGCCTTCATCTTCTTTGCTGGTGGCCCAGATATAGCCGCCATGATCCTCCACGATTTTCTTGACTATCGACAGGCCGATGCCGCTCCCGCCTCTAGCGGAATTGCGGGAAGCGTCAGTGCGGTAAAACCGCTCAAAGATCTTGCCCAGATCCTTGGCAGCAATCCCTCTGCCGTTATCTTCGATCTCAATCCGGATGGAATCTATCTCATCTAATATTCGGATATCAATTTCACATTCATTTCTGGTTTTATCCATATATTTTACGCTGTTACTGACAATGTTATTGACTACCCTCTTGATCTGCTCCGGATCGGCGATGATCACCGTCTCAGGGGAAACCAAGTTGGAGTAATTAAGCTTTATATCTTTAGATTCAAGATCCATGCCCACTTCTTCGACACAGTCACGGAAATAATCAGCCACATTGATTTTGTGGAAATGATAGGGAATCCGGTTAGAATCAATACCAGTATATATCGTAAGTTCATTGATCAGCCGGTCCATGTCATTCGTTTTATTATAAATCGTTTTAATATATTTATCCATTTTTTCAGGTGTGTCAGCCACGCCGTCCATAATGCCTTCCACATAACCCTTTATCGCGGTTATTGGGGTTTTCAGGTCATGAGAAATATTGCTGACCAGCTCCCGGTTTTCTTTTTCCGCTTCCATCTTCTCATCGATGGATTCCTTCAGGCGCAGCCTCATGTCCTCATAATTCCGGTATAGCTCCCCGATCTCGCCACGGCTGTCGGTGTCCAGCATATATTCAAAATTGCCTTCCGTAATATTCTGCATAGCCAAGTTTAGCTGATTAATCGGCATAAACACGCCTTTTTGAATCCAACGGGTAAGCATAATACTGGTAAATAGCAAAATAAGAATAATGGCAAAAAACATATTGACGACAAGCGTCTTAGAGATGGTATGATTCAGCCCGGTAATAATAAATAAGGTTCCGAGACTTCCGTCTGTGAAGGTAAAATCAAGCTGCCTTACCATTCTCTGAATATCATTATAGTAAAGCCCGGTTTCCTCATCGGAGCGAATCATACCGGACGCATTGTAATCAGGCATTCTAGTAAAAATCTGAGCTGCATCTACGGGATTCCCGGCGTAATAAAGCTGGTTGCCTTTACGTACAATAATGTATGACGCTTTGTTTTTTAAACTTTCATTTATATTTTCCAGATATACAATGCTTTCTAGCTGCGTTTTATCCTGTTCAATCTTATTTTTGATCTGAAGGTAAACTTGATCCGTAATCTCCCCAAACAATTGACTGGTATCGGTCAACATATTGCGATTGATATTCCGCACGTCATATTCATTAAAATCCTTTAAAAGATAGCCGCCGATTCCTAGAAAAGCCGCAGCGGTCAGCACTAGCGGCAGAATCAAGACGGTCAAAAAGGTTATTAGCAGTCGTGTTTTAAATTTCATGACAACTCCTGTGATCTATGTTTACATGCCTGATATAATCGCTCTGGCAAAATCTTGCTAAGGTTTAAGCGTGCTTTAATTAGTATAGCACAAATTACTAAAATAGCCATTAAATAAACATAAAACTTAAATACTTATTTATAAAATTTATTTAAAAGTTCTATGTTATATATTCTTGACAATAGATTAGAATTTGATATAATTAACAAAAACAGTAACTATTATTATTATAAGGGGTATATATGTCTTTAAAATATAGCCGGCAAAGGGAAACCATCAAAGATTTTCTGTTATCAAGAAATGATCATCCAACCGCTGATACTGTTTACACCAATGTCCGTAAATCCTATCCCAATATCAGCCTCGGTACGGTATACCGTAACCTTACGCTTTTAGCTGACATCGGGGAGATTTCCCGGCTCTGCGTCGGAGACGGTGTTGATCATTTTGATGCTGTTACCGAGCCACATTATCATTTTATTTGCCAGCAATGCGGGAGCATCGTGGATTTAGATATAGAGGATATGAATGAAATGATCGAGAAAGCTAAGGAATGCTTTAACGGTCAGATAAACGGGTGTGCTGCTTATTTTTACGGAAAGTGCCAGCAATGCCTCGCGGGACATATATGATCACTTTTCAACTATCAGGTTTCTCTCTTCACCGCTCAGAAATGCCTGAATATTATGGTATGTTTCTGATACCAGCCGTTTTCTTGCTTCTATGCTGGCCCATGCCAGGTGTGGCGTGATAATCAGTTTATTGCTGTTGGTTATTTTACTCAAAGGATTACTGTCCTGCATCGGTTCGGTGCCGGTCACATCCAACCCGGCGCCGGCGATCATATCCTGTATCAATGCCGTATACAAGTCTTCATCGTTAACAATCGGCCCTCTTGCAACATTAATTAATATCGCGGTCTTTTTCATCTTCTTAAAGGCCTTAAGATTCATCAGACCCCTTGTTTTATCGCTTAAAGGGCAATGAATCGACAGAAAATCAGATCTCTCTAGGAGCGGTTGCCATTCTACCCGCTCATAATCCGTACAGGTGCTTTTTCCGGTAGGTGAATAAAATATCACCTTGCAGCCAAATGCTGCCGCCACCCTGGCAACACTGCTGCCGATATGACCCATCCCGATTATACCCCAGGTCTTGCCGGCAAGCTCGCAAAAAGGCCGGTCAAAATTAGTGAACCCGCTTTGAGCTCCGTAAGCTCCCGACTTTACATAATCATCATAATGCCGCAACTTGCCTAAAATATAAAAGCATAAGGCAAAAGTATGCTGGGTTACCGCCTGGGTGCTGTAATTTTTTACATTTACGACCCGGATACCCCGTTCCTGACAATAATCTAGATCGATATTATCATAGCCGGTAGCAAACTCACAGATCAGCTTTACCTTAGCGGCATTTTTGAGAGTATCCCCATTAAGGGGGCATTTATTTACAATAATGATATCGGCATCCTTTACCCGTTCCCCGGCATTTTCTGCCGTGCTTACCGGATAAATTACCACCTCTCCGAATTCATTAAATACATCTACGGACACATCCGGCCCGACACTGTTTCTTTCCAGAATTACGATTCTCATACTCAACTATTTCCCATGATATTGATTTTCGAAAAACCCCTGATGTTTCATCTTTTTCAATACTTGATATAACGGCTTTCCCAGTAGCGACATCAGGACAAAGTTGCAGGAGGCATGCCACACATCCCAAGGCAGGCCTTTTACCCAGTAAGAAAGCGCATATACGGGATCAACCGGCAGATAGAACACCGCAAAAAAAGCACCGAACAGCAGGCCAAATATCCCGGCAAGGACTGACCACAGCAAAAACTCTTCCTTGAACAGTTTTCGTAAGAATAATACGCTCAGACAAAGCACCGGCCAAGTATACATGTAACTCACCCACCATGAACCAAACCCCCATAGCAGACCCTCAAACATATTAAATACCGTCACAATTGCTATTGCTTCTTTTCCCAGTATAAGAGTATAGAGAATAATCAGCAGGGTTACTAACTCTACATTAGGCAAAGACCCCAGCGCCAGCTTAGAAACATTGAGGACGGCGCTTAAAAGCGCCACCCTCGTCATTGTTTTGACAGACATATTACCATCCCTGTAGCAAAGTAAAAGTATACTTGTCTCCGTCCTGCAGCGGAATCTGATCTGCTCCTAAGGATATCTCGGCATCATTAACCGTGATGCACCACCAGTACTCCTGACTGATATCCTCCTCCATACCATAAAAGCCCTTTAGGTAAACTCCCCACTCGGATTCTTCCCATTGACAATCCTCTACGGTACGTAAATATTCCCCCAGATAAGTCAAATCTGACTTCTCCTCGGTAATCTGGGTAAAGCCATCTCTATCGGAAATAACTTCAACCTGAAACTCTTTGGTACCTTCTTGTGTTTCCCTTATGTTAAGGAAAACGGCCATCCCTGCAACGATCAAAAGAATCGCGGCAAAAACGGCAACTACTGTTAGCTTTTGTTTTTTGGTCATATTCTTATTCTCCTTTCTTTCCTACCAAAGAAACAGATTTACGAATATGGCAAGTCTTAGGACTTAGCATCATCCAAAACATCCTCCTTCTCATACGTTAAGAACTTCAACTAAAATGTATCTTATGATCACTAATCTGAAGTCTTTTTCATACAATGGCCGCCGGAACCGATCGCCCGGCATGGCTGTTTTGTCCGCATCACCTCAGGATAAGAACTGTCAATGAATCTCACATTGTTCCTTTTTAGCCTGCCCAATAATAAAATGACTAACTATTCTAATTATCAGAGGCCGGCACCATATCCGCTGCTACCTTATTTATCTTGCATTGGATCATAGATGTTATACTAAAGTCTCCGTAATAAAGCCTCCCTTTGCTCCTCATACCCCGGCTTGCCAAGCAGCGCAAACATATTCTTCTTATAACTTTCCACGCCAGGCTGATCAAAAGGATTAACCCCCAGCATATATCCGCTGACCCCGCAGGCAAATTCAAAGAAATAAAACAGCTCGCCTAGGTAAAACTCATTTACTTCCGGAACATGAATAATCAGATTGGGTACCTGTCCATCCGTATGAGCCAATATCGTACCGTTCATCGCGCTCTTATTGACAAAGTCCACCGACTGGCCAGCCAGATAATTCAATCCGTCCAGATCAGTCTCTTCTTTGCCTAGGATGATTTCCTCACGGCCCGCTTCTATATCGATCACCGTCTCAAATAAGATCCGGGCTCCATCTTGAATATACTGCCCCATGGAATGTAAGTCGGTAGTCAGATCCACGCTGGCCGGAAATATCCCTTTCCCGTCTTTGCCTTCGCTTTCCCCATAAAGCTGTTTCCACCATTCGGAAACAAAGTGGACACCGGGCTCATAATTTGCCAGAATCTCTACATTTTTCCCTTTTGTCAGCAGGATATTGCGAACGGCTGCATATTGTACCGCGTCATTGTCCTCAAACGGACTCTCCAGCGCACGCTTGCGTCCGCTGGCGGCGCCTTCCATCAGTTTATCGATATCTGCACCACTTACCGCAATCGGCAGCAGGCCTACGGCAGTCAGTACGGAAAAACGACCGCCCACATCATCAGGGACGACAAAAGACTCATAGCCTTCTTCACTGGCCAGATTCTTTAGAGAGCCTTTTGCCTTATCGGTAGTAGTATAGATTCTTCTCGCCGCCTCCGCTTTGCCATACTTATCTTCGATAATCTTCTTAAACACCCGGAACGCAATTGCCGGCTCGGTTGTAGTACCCGACTTGCTGATCATGTTAATGGAGAAATCCCTGTCCCCGATTACCTCCGTCAAATGTTTGATATAAGTTGAGCTGATGGAATTGCCCACAAAATAAATTTCCGGAGTTTTTCTGATTTCTTTTCCGACAGCATTGTAAAAACTGTGACGCAGAAATTCAATCGCCGCTCTGGCTCCCAGATAGGAACCGCCGATGCCGATTACCAGCAGTACTTCCGAATCACCTTGGATTTTCAGAGCCGCCTTTTTGATTCTGGCAAACTCCTCCCGGTCATAATTTTCCGGCAGGTCGATCCACCCCAAGAAATCATTGCCTGCTCCCTGCTTAGTAACCAGCAGTTCCTTAGCATCCAAAGCCTGTCTTTCTATCTGCTCTACTTCTATACCGCTGACAAACGGTGCTGCCTTTCTATAGTCAAATGATACTTTACTTCCCATTCTTTCACTCCTTCTGCTTATTTTATAAAACAAGTCTCATTCAGTGTAGCAAATCTCTTCTTTTTTTTCAAGCTAAAGCCGAGATGTGCCATAAAAAATATGACACTATCCCGTTTTCATAACAATTATTGAAATTTAATACTTTTTATCTTTTCGGTTTCATATATTATCTGTAAAGCATGTGAAGAGGAATCCTCCTTGAATTTTTTTTTGAAAAAGTTATCCTTGTTGCCGCTTGTCTTACTAATCGGCATTGCTGTTTTTCTTATTTCATTTTTCTCATCACGCAACAGCGATCAGCGCAACTTTGCCGACATATCTGAGAAGCTTTTTATCGGCGAAATGACCGCAAATACCTTGAACATGCATTATACCATTGCTTATCCTGAAGATTACGGCATTGAATACTCTCCGTCATTATCCGTTTATCAGCCGGATAAATCGGCGGATAATCTGTCCGGTCAGGAAGAGCTTTTGTCGCAGCTTAAAAAAATCTCCCCCAGACGGTTAACCGAATCTGATGCCTATGCCTACGATTTATTGATCTCCTTTCTGGATAACCAGCGCACCGGAAATCACCTTTATCTATACGAGGAGCCGCTATCCCCTGCTTCCGGGGCGCAGTCCAAACTGCCGGTGCTTCTGGCCGAATATACCTTCCGGTCAGTAACAGACGTGGAAGATTATCTGGCTATTCTGGATCAGATCGATGAATTTTTTGCCGGCCTGATCTTGTTTGAGCAGGAAAAAGCCGATGCTGGGCTTTTCATGTCGGATATCACCGCTGACAAGGTTATCGAACAATGTGACAATATCATGGACAAAGAACAGCTTCTTTCCGGAAATCATTTCCTGCAGACTACTTTCCAAGAGCGCATAGATGACTTGGCAGCGGACGGAATCGTTTCTGATGGAGAAAAAAATAATTACATAGCGGAAAACAGCCGGCTCTTAACTGATGTAGTTCAACCGGCCTATGAAAATGCCGGTGATCATATTTATTTACTAAAAGGCAGCGGACGTAACAATATGGGATTATTTTATTATCCCGAAGGGCAGGAGTATTATCAATATCTGCTAAGGAGCAACACCGGTTCGTATCGGGAGATTGAATCCATCAAAAATCTGCTGTATGGAAACTTTAAAGACAATTATGACCAGCTTATTTTACTGTCGTCTGAGTATGCCGGCTTGGCAAATGAAATCAATAGAGGGCAGCTGGCCTTGCCGCTCACTGAACCCACGGAAATCTTAAAGGATCTACAATCAAAAATCATCGACAGTTATCCGGCCTTTCCTGCCGTTCCCAGCTATGAAGCGCCTTCTTGCACGGTAAAGAATATCTCTCCTAGCATGGAAAGTTACAGCAGTCCGGCCTATTATCTGACGCCGCCCATTGACTGCTACGGTGACAACACCATTTATATTAATCAAGGATATAACCCCGGCAGCCTGTCACTTTACACCACATTGGCGCATGAAGGCTACCCCGGTCATCTTTATCAGACGGTCTATTATCGTAGTTATATGGAAAAAACCGGCGGCAACCGGTTGCGGCATATCCTCAATTATAACGGATATCAAGAGGGCTGGGCTCTTTATGTAGAAATGGATTCCTTCCGCTATGCCGAACAGCTTACTGCGGAAGGCGCATCGAACACCTCGCGCCTTATCGAATATTACCGCTTGAACCATGCCCTGCAGCTTTGCCTGTATTCACTGTTAGACATTGCCATCCATTATGACGGAGCAGATTTTCCTCAGGTACAAAGAATCCTGCAGACCATCGGAATAATCGATGAAGAAGCCATTCGCAATATCTATGAATACATCGTTGAAGAACCTACTAATTATCTGAAATATTATCTGGGATATCTGGAAATCCTAGAGCTGAAAGCGGAAGCCCGTAATCTGTGGAAGGATAACTACAGTGATTATGAATTCCATCGTTTTTTTCTGGAAGCAGGACCATCGGACTTCACCAACTTAAAAAAAAGGTTGCACTCAAAGACATGATAAAACAGGCATCGCCTGCCTGTTTTGTCATAACAAATATGCTATCAATTACAGATAAGTAAAATCCCTTTTACTAATTACTCCCCTGTATTGTTGTTTTCTAATTTCTTTATCTGATTTATGAACTCTTCGACCTGTTTTAAATGCTCTTCGCTCTTGCCGGTTTCCTTTTTGCGTACTTCCTTCCGGTATGATGACGGTGACATTCCTTTCATCTGCTTAAATGCTTTGGCAAAGACCAGCGCATCCATATAACCACAGGATAAAGCGATGGTTTCTATGGCAAGCCCGGTAAGCTGAAGCAATTCAACAGCCTTGGTAATGCGGAAGGTAGTGAGGAACTGCTGCGGAGATATTCCGATCGTATTCATGAAGAGCGTGTATAAATAGCTCCGGTTAATACATACATAATCCGCTACTTCGGTTATCTTGATCGGATTGCAGTAATTGCACTGCATATACTCCACGGCCTTACGAACATAATGATTAGCACGGTCGCTTTCGCCTCGGTAAGTCGTGGATACACTGTCGGCAATAATTGACAGAAAAACATTAAGCTGTCCGTTTCTGCGCAATTCGTCGCCCATATCAAAGGTATTGTGTTTCATCATATCTTTGACAAGTTCATAAATCTCGTCCGAACGCTCGGATTTAAAGACCGGGCTTTGCGAAGAAAGCCCCATGTTCTTTATCACCTTCTCAGACCTGTCACCGCTGAACCCTACCCATACATAGGTCCATGGTTCATCAACGTCTGACTGATAATAGGATAATTCTTCTGGTGTGATTAAAAATCCATAGCCTTCCTGCAGCGGATATTCTTTTCCTCCAATAGAAAAGATTCCTTTCCCGCTTAACACATAATGAATCAAAAAATGTGGCTTGATAGCCGGTCCAAAACTGTGCAGCGGCTCCGTTTGAGAACAGCCGCAGCAATTAACAAACAGATTGCCTGTTCTTTCTCCTGGAAATTCCAGTTTGTACGCTTTTTCCATAATTTTACGGCCCCTTCTTTCTTTCCAGCCATTTGGCTGATTTTTCTGGTTCATGCTTTCGTATTGTCTAATAATTAACAATATCAGAGAACCGGTCCCCTTTACACACTACTCCCCTTATACACTAAGGTTGTTTATTTAGTAGACTGGTTGTTCTGTTACGTAACCACAAAACAGCATCCTGTCTTATTCACATCACTCCTTTCCGCTAAGTATATAATCCTCTGTCCAAGCGGGTGATGGGAATCGAACCCACGTGTCTAGCTTGGAAGGCTAGTGTTCTACCATTGAACTACACCCGCGAATATACGTATTTTACAATTCCTCTGCTCTCTTGTCAAGAGTATTACATGCAAAAAGTAAATTCCACCATAAAAAGCAAATATTTCTTCTAGTATTTTTAGTAATTTTTAGTATTAATATCTAAATATCGGAATTTTTCGCTGTTCCGCTTTCTTTTCCTGCTGATTCTTTTCAATCAAGCTTTTTTCGTCCGCACCCTTGCTATTTCGGTATTTCAGTATGATTGCTGCGGTTTTAGGCAGTGAAATATTTAATTTTCCAGATTCTACCATATATTCTTTTTCTTCCGTACTATATCCTTCCGCATCGGTAAACATCAATTGCTTCATCACACCCTGCTTTGGTACGCCCAGATGCCATATGGTTATTTCCTTGTGTATCTCGTGATTGCTATTATTTACTATTATAACTGACTGTTCTGTTCTGTTGAATCTGGCATAGGCAAGCAGGTTATAATCTCCTTCCAAAGACCTGAGGGAACCCGACAAGAATTCCTTATTTTCCTTGTGTATCCTGATCATTTCTTTATGAAAGGCGATCATTTCCTTATCCTCACGTCCCCAGGGATATGTCCTCCTATTGTCCGGATCAGTAAAACCACACACCCCTGCTTCATCACCATAATAAATAGTCGGGGCTCCTGGCCAGGTCATCTGCATGACAACCGCTTCCCGCATTACGGCCTTATTGATTCCTTCATCCGCCGCTGCCGCGCCAAGATTATTTGTCCTGCCAACCCTTTTATTCGTACGTGTCAGAAAACGAGAATGATCGTGGTTTGACAGTTCATTCATGGCCACCAGTAAAGACGGCATCGTAAAGCTGGCTAGATGAGTGCGCATCGCCTCCCAGAAGCTCGCGGTATTGCCAAATAAGTCTTCCCGATAGTCGTCACTATGTTTTTCCATGCCGGTAAGAAACCACGTAAGCGGTTCCATAAAAGCATCGTAATTCATTACTGTATCCCATTCGTCACCTTTCAGCCATTCCGAAGAATTGCCGTAGTGCTCGGCCAAAATGATAGCATCAGGATTGGCGCGTTTCACCGTCTTGCGGAATTCTTTCCAGAAATAATGATTATATTCCGGTGAATAGCCCAGATCCGCCGCCACGTCGAGACGCCATCCGTCAGCATTGTAAGGTGGCGATACCCACTTCGCGGCAATATTCATCATATAGTGAAACAGTTCATTAGAGGCTTCATAATTCAGCTTTGGTAAGGTGTCAAAACCCCACCATCCGTCATAGTTACTGTTATATGGCCAATCCTCCTGACGATGGAAGCGAAAATAATCGTGATATGGGCTTTCCCGGTCAACAAAAGCTCCCTTCGCGTATCCGGCGACGTTTTCATATATGCGCTCCCGGTCCATCCATTTATTAAAGGAACCGCAGTGATTAAACACCCCGTCCAGAATAACCTTAATCCCTCTGGCATGGGCTTCCTTCACTAGTTTAGCGAATAACAGATTACTGGCCTCAAGATTATTCTTATTAGAGACACGGTTAATATATTTACTGGCATATCGGTTCTCATACTGATCAGAACCTAGCAGCTCCCCGTTATCATTGACGATATTGCCGAAATGAGGATCAATATAGTCATAATCCTGAATATCATATTTATGATTGGAAGGAGATACGAACAGAGGATTAAAATAAATTACATCAATGCCCAGTTCCTTGAGATAATCCATTTTATCAATAACGCCCTGCAGATCGCCGCCGTAAAATTCCCTCACTCCCATGGCAGCAGGGTATTTGTACCAGTCATCTACCTTGACCGTCTTATCATTCACATACTGATACTCTCCGGTCAGCACGTCATTCCGGTCATTGCCGTTATAAAAACGGTCTACATAGATCTGATAGATTACAGCTCCCTTAGCCCAATCAGGAGTCTTAAAGCCAGGAATAATACGCATCATATGGTAACTGCTGATATCCTGAGCAACACCGCGCATATCGTAATAACAGCTTATCTGTCCGGCCTGTATTTCAAAATAATATAAAAACACTTCTCCTTCCAGCTGATCTACATGCTCATAATAATCAAACTGTTCATCGGATTCTGCCTTCAGCATCAAATTCTTTTCGTTACCGTTTACCAAATAGATCCTGTCAATATTATTTTTTTCTGTCCGAAACCGGATCGTTACTCTGTCATAAGCTTTGGGTTCCATAGGTGATACGTAATCTTCCGTCATATCACTGAATAATGCTTCTTTGTTAAAACCAAAATCCATAAGATCCTCTTTTCGACACAAGATTTATTATTATTTTTATTTTTAAGCTATATATTGTGTTCGTATGTTTTTTATTTTATCTTATATGAGATATATAATCAATAGTAAACTGCTATGAACACTCTGGAAGCACAGCTTTCACATTGCTGATCATAACAAAAAGGACAGCATACGCTGTCCTTTTTGAGAGAAGGTTTTTTTTACTTATGGGACGCAAAAAAATATAGGTATTGGGGGTATGCATAAATACTAACATAGCTTATTAGCTTCGTAAATCCTCATTGTTAACAAATCTTACAAAAAAACAATGGTGTTTTTGTGCAAAATATACATTAAGTGATGGCCATCCCTTCGGCTACTGGCGCCGGTACTGGATCTATACTGTACAAAGATTCAAATTCTTCCCTAGTTATTTTTTCTTTTATTAATAAAAGGGCCGCGCATTTTTCCAAGATATCCATACGATCCTGAATGATTTTCTTAGCCTTCTGATAACATTCATCAATGATAATTTTAACTTCTCTATCGATTTCTGCGGCCATCTCGTCACTGTAGCTTTTTGTCTGGGCAAAGTCGCGCCCAATAAAGACTTCATCGTCATCGCTGCTATAATTGACCGTGCCGATGTTATCAGACATCCCGAATTTTTTGACCATGCTCCGGGCCGCTCTGGTGGCTTTCTTGATATCGCTGGAGGCTCCGGTAGTAATCTCGTCAAATATCAGGTCTTCGGCTATGCGCCCACCCAAAGATACCATAATATCCTGCTCCATTTTGCTCTTCGTCATGAACATATCCTCCCGCTCCGGAAGCGGCATGGTATAGCCAGCGGCGCCCAACCCGGTAGGGATAATGGAAACAATGTGTACCGGCCCGACATCCGGCAGCTCATGGAATAAAATAGCATGGCCAGCTTCATGATAAGCCGTGATCTTCTTTTCTTTTTCGCTGATAATACGGCTTTTTTTCTCGCCGCCAATACCGACTTTGATAAAGGCCTGCTTGACATCTTCCTGAACGACAAAATTGCGGTCTTTCTTGGCGGCAATGATGGCGGCTTCATTCAGCAGGTTTTCTAAGTCGGCACCGGTGAAACCGGCGGTTGTCTGGGCTACCTGCTTCAGATCGACATCCTCACCTAAAGGTTTATTCTTAGCATGTATTTTTAAGATATCTTCCCTGCCGCCGACATCGGGGCGGTTCACGCTGATCTTACGGTCAAAGCGCCCGGGACGGAGTATGGCAGGATCAAGGATATCCACACGGTTGGTTGCCGCTAGGACAATAATGCCTTCATTGACCCCGAAACCGTCCATTTCTACCAGCAGCTGATTCAGCGTCTGTTCCCTTTCATCATGGCTGCCTCCCAGTCCGGTACCGCGGCGCCTAGCCACGGCATCAATCTCATCAATAAAGATAATGCAGGGGGAGTGCTTTTTGGCTTCTTCAAACAGGTCTCTTACGCGGGATGCGCCGACGCCGACAAACATTTCCACAAAATCAGAACCGGAAATCGTAAAGAAAGGAACATTCGCTTCTCCGGCAATGGCTTTCGCAAGGAGTGTCTTACCGGTACCGGGAGCCCCTTCTAATAGGATTCCCTTGGGGATCCTGGCACCAAGCTTGGCAAACTTGCTAGGTTCCTTGAGGAATTCCACTATTTCTTCCAGATCTTCTTTTTCTTCTTTTAATCCAGCCACATCTTTCAGGGTAATCTGACCGATACCGGTCGATAACCGCGCCCGGCTCTTACCGAAATTCATCATCCGGTTGCCGTTGCCGTTATTCTGGTTATTCATTATTACAAAGAAAAACACAATCACGATTACAGCAAGCAGGACCGGAAATACACTAGTCAGAAACCAATTATCTCCCGGAACCTTTAAAACCTGCGGATCAATGTCGCTGTCTATCAGTAATTGCTCAATTTCCTGAACATCTGTAACATACATGGTCCTTCTTTGACCATCCACAAGATCCACCCTTACTTCACCGGTCGGCGTCTCCCGATAGGGCTGGATAACCACCCGGGCAACTTCGCCGTTATTCAGGGAAACCTGTAGATCCCCTCTGGTATAGTCGCCTTCGCTGGTATTTTGTGATCCTATAAAGGCGGCTAATAAGACTAAGGCAATAATGATAAAGAAGTAAAAATTATAATTTCGATTAGTTTTCAAAACAAGCTCCTATCCATCTGAAATAATACAGATCAATCTAACTCCACTTTACCGATATATGGCAGGTTACGGTATTTCTGGTCATAATCAAGGCCATAACCTACCACGAAAACATCCGGTATCGAAAATCCGGTATATTTTACATCCACATCTACTACCCTCCTGTCGGGTTTATCCAGAAGCGTGCACAGGCTCAGGCTGGCCGGCTTGCGGTCTTTCAGCAGATCCATCAGATAGTTGAGGGTCCGCCCTGAATCTACGATATCTTCTATGATTAAAACTTCCTTTCCAGTTATGGGCTCATCAAGATCTTTTATGATCCTGACAATACCGCTTGACGCTGTATCTCCGCCATAGCTTGATACTGCCATAAAGTCAATAGAAACTGGGATCGTTATCCTTTTAGCCAGCTCACACATGAAAAAGCTGCCGCCTTTCAGGACACATACCAAATGGATCTTTTTGCCGGCATAATCTTTACTGATCTGCTCACCTATCTGCCGGATCTTGTCATTCACTTCTGCTTCTGTCAATAAGACACTTAATCTTTCGCCCATCTGCTGTTACCTCATATTTGCGTCTAATTCCAAAATTGTTTTAGTCTGATCCGATACTTTATAGTATTCGCTGATCCGATAGCCGGGAACCCACATGACATGAGAAGCATCTGCCAATACATAAGTCCGGCTCCGGTCTTCTCTTGGAATCTTCACATCAATCATATATTTCTTCAGCGACTTATGGTGCCCTGCTTGGTCGATCGTCAGGTAATCTTCCTGACGACCGGTACGAAAAATGGCAGACGTTGTTATTTTATCATAATCAAACCATTTCGTATATGGTTTTTGTGGAATAATCTGACTTTTTATATATTGAAATATTCTGATTGTAAGGATGCCCAGATTTGGAATCCTTAGACTCTCAAAATCATTTACGGCATAACTCTTATAGCCGCCTTCATCCTCAATTCTTTTTTTTATTATCAACTTATTATATTTCTTGACCCCGTATAAACCTTCCGGCAAGCAGGTTTCTTTGCTTCCGCTGCTACCGGCAATATGCATCAGGCCAGCGATATGCGCTGCTGTCATATTTTTCCGCCCGTGCACCAGCTGCTCCAAGGCATACATAAATAATCTTTTCTGGATCAGGACGTCCTGCTTCAATAAAATATCCAGATCTATTTCAACCTGGCCGGCAAAAAAGGCGATGCTGCTTACCGCCACCATTTTCGTCTGTCTTGTAATATACTCTTCGGCTTGCCATATATATTCAGCCGCCTGGGACATATGCTTAACGGCATTGTGGTTTATTTCCTCTGCCCGGGGCAGAATATGATGGCGGATCCGGTTTCTGGCATAGCTGTCTTCCGCATTGGTAGGATCGGTACAAAACGGCAGCTTCCGGCTCTCTAAAAAACTGATTATTTCACTGCGCCGGACCGAAAGAAGGGGACGGATAATATTGTCTCTGACCGGGCGGATCCCTGCCAGTCCTTTTAAACCGCTGCCGCGGTACAGATTAAACAGCATCGTCTCTGCTTTGTCATCCAGATGGTGCGCCACAGCGATTTTGCCTTTTTCGGGAGCAGCACTGCCCAAGGCCTGAACTAATACCTGCCTAAAGCATTGATAACGGAACTCTCTCCCTTCTTCCTCTTCCGACATACCCTTTTCTTTTGCCTGCTTACGAATATCCGCTCTAAAATATCGGCATTGTATGCCCTGTCTGTCACATAGCTGCTGCACGAATCGGGCATCCGCTCCGGCGTCTTCACGGATCCCGTGGTTCACATGCACAACCGTAAGAGCAAAAGGCACTTCCTTTTGCATCTCAAGTAACACAAAAAAGAGGCAAACAGAATCTGCGCCTCCGGAGACTCCGGCTATAACAATATCTCCCGGCATGATCATATGATTTTCTTCCATAAAAGCCTTTATTCTTCTCAGCATATCTATACTATAGCTGATACCAAATAAAAAATCAATGCGCTTCCTTCTCCCAGATGCCGATTACCAACACCGTCATATCATCCCTTATCTTGCCCTTGCTCTGATGGATTGAAAAGTTTAAGAGGGCATTGGCAATCTCGCCAGGGTTTTTCAGATCACACCCGCCGATCAGCTCGGTCATCATATCTTCACCGATCCCCTGCGATAAAGCATCCAATATTCCATCTGATAACATGATGACATAGTCGCCGTCAAGCAACCGCCTTTGGACAATTTCCATATCCGGGCGGTTAAATATCCCCAAAGGCAGATTGCCTGCCGATATCCTGTCCACGAGATGTTCCCGCTTGATATAGGAACTGGATGAACCTATTTTTACAAATTCACATAATCCGCTATATAAATCTATCTTACATAGATCTAAAGTGGACATATTTCCCGACTCCGCTCCGGCCAAAAGTACACTATTTATCATTTGAACCGCAATTTCTTTCTGAAAACCCGCCTCCATGAACTTCTGCATCAAATCCACAATCATGGAACTGTCCCGGCAGGCTTTGCTTCCGGAGCCCATGCCGTCGGAAAGTGCTATGGCCAGACTGCCCGGTTCCGTTTCAAAGATGGCATAATTATCACCGGATATCTTCTCGGTTTCCTTGACCGCCTTGGCCACTCCCGTCAAAACATGGAAATGTGCCTCTTCCACATAGTAAAAGGTCTGCCAGTCTTGACTGACAAAAAACGGATTATTAGCTGACGGTGTCATCCTGTTATTCAGCAGCACCGATATGACATCACCTATTTCTTCCACGGTAACGGTATTTCCTTGCTTGCTGCTCCGCAGAACCAGCGAAAGTTCCATATATCCATCTTCATTTTCTAGTATATAAACATCCCTTATCTGAATATTAACCGCTTTTAAGGCATGGGCAATGTGCTTATAGCGCCGCTCTCCCATAGGCGCAAAACGCCGGGATTCCTCTGCGACCTTGGTCATGATTTTGGCCATCTCCTTCAGATGCTCCGCCATAATGCCCTTATTTTCCTGGAGCCGCCTCTGCCATATCACATCTTTCCGATCCTCGATTTCCAGCGGGGTTAATTCTTCTTCGGAAGGCTTGTCCGCCAAATGAAACGTACTTGCCAGTTCCCTGATGGAATCTGCATACATTAAAAGCCGGCGCCTTCCATATTCAGGCAGTATATTACTATAAGTTTCTTTTTCACGCATAATTAACCTCCCGCTTGATTTCTTGCTGCGGGTGTAATTATACAGAATATCATCTGTATTCTTTGTCAAAACGAGGGACTTTTAAGAATATTTTTTACGACAAAAACTGCAATGTTTTATTCTGCCTGTCTAAGAATTTTCTCATATGGGTATACCAAGCCAAGTTTTTTTCTGGCCATCTCTTCTACATATTTTTTAGTATGCGTGTACTTTTCCTGTTCCTCTATTTCTTTCTGCCGTTCCAGTTCCATAGTAATCTTTGCTTCAAGTTCCCGTTCCCTCTCGGCATACAGATCTTTTTTTTCTTTTAAGGAAATACTTCCTACGGCAACAACAATTAACAGCATCAGCACTACTGTTGCTGTTAAAAACATACTAAATCTATTTTGACGTTTTCTGCGGTATGCCACTCTTCTTGCCATGACCGCTCTCCTTCTTGGCTTTTTGTTTACATAATATCATTTTAATTAGTTTTAGCTGAATCGTCAACTTCTTTTTTGTATACTTGAGCAGTTCAATAAGCTTTCTGCGGATAAACGAAAAAAGCAAGCTAATTTTCTTACTGATAAAAATAAGCGGTTTTAAAATAAAATGAACTGTTTTTATGATACAGGCTGAAACATAATTAACCCAATATGTACTGACCAGCCTTTTATATACCCACATTCCCAGCGTTGCCCCCAACACCGCAAACCACCGCAGAATACCGTTATTCTCACGATAAAGCATATAAAATACTGCCAGCGCGCAGGCAATCCAGAACAAGATATCTTCCAGAGAAATCATAAAAATATTGTGCCGGAAGCAGCGTCTCAAAATCAGAAACCAATCATAAGCAAAAGTAATTAATATCCCTAGTAGAAATGAATTAAGAAAAAAATTAACTTCGAACAAAATATCTCTACTCATATTTCACCTACTTAAACAGCTTCGATAACAAAGATTCCCCCTTTGTACCATAACCCGCTGTCTCCGAGTAGGTAAAACTGTCAAACTTGCCGTCTATATCTACTTCTCCCTTTTCCAAGGTAAGACGGCTTACATGCAGTTCGCTTCCCTTGATCATCAGCATACCCTGATCCGTCTCTAAAATAATTTCATTTATGTCAAAGGATAATACATCGTTTACCCCATTGATAGTACATGTCCTTCGATTGGTCAGCATCAGTTTATGAGTACGCTGTTTTATATTATTAAGATCTTCCATCAAAATGCCCCCTAACTTCTCTTATAAAAGAGTATATTAAAGAGCTTCCCGATTTATGATTTA
>DBDG01000050.1 GCA_002293475.1 Lachnospiraceae bacterium UBA938 | reverse complement strand
CCCGACATAGACACCAGCCGGAGCAGATATAATTTCCACGTCATCAAGCCGCAAGGACGCTATTACCACTTTATCCAGAACCGCATCGAACAGGCCGGATGCCGGACGAGGAAAGACAGCACCCGTTTTGTCGATACTTTGATTACCGCCAGCCCGGAAGCATTCAAGGGAAAATCACCCAAGGAAACGGCACAGTTTTTCAGATGGGCGGCGGATTTCATGTGCCAGCGTATCGGACGTGACAACATCGTGTCGGCGGTAGTGCATATGGATGAAAGGACACCCCATATGCACCTGACTTTCGTGCCGCTTACCGGAGATAACCGGCTGTCGGCCAAAGACATCCTCGGCAACCGCGCCAACCTGTCACGCTGGCAGGATGATTTCCATGCCCATATGGCCACCAAATACCCTGACCTTGAACGGGGAGAAAGTGCCTTTCAGACCGGAAGGAGACACATCCCTACCCGGCTGTTCAAACAGGCGGTCACGCTTTCAAAACAGGCAAAGGAGATTGAGAACGCAATAGACAGCATCAATCCCGTCAACGCCGGAAAAAAGAAAGAGGAAATATCAACCCTGCTTAAGAAATGGTTCCCACAGATGGAGAATTTCACCAGCCAGCTTAAAAAGTACCGGGTAACAATCGAGGATCTGCTGGCAGAAAACCAGAAGCTACAGGCCCGTGCCAGAGCCAGCGAGTCGGGAAAAATAATGGACACACTGGAAAAGGCCAGACTTGAAAGTGAAATCCACAATATCCGGCGGCTGATCGGACGAATCCCGGAAGACATTTTAAATCAGGTAAAACAAGAACAGCAAATCCCAAATCAAGACAAACAGCTGTAATGCATATATAAAACCACAATAACCGGAGGATATCAGATGGAACATAACAGTTACAGAAAGGAAAAGGAAACGGCTGATTTTCAGGGCAAAGAAATTATGCTTGAAAACCTGACACCGGTACTCACCAAAGATCAGGAAGCGGCAAAACGCCGGGAACTGGAACACCAGCTATATGAAGTGTTCTGTAAATATGCCGACAGCCGGATAAAACAGGAGAAAAAAGCTATAGACAAGGTTTGAAGAATACTTAAAAATACAGGAAAATAACTTAAAAGCATAGGAAAATAACAACATTGATTTATGGGACTGCTGACTGTATAATAAGAGAGTCAGCAGTTCCGTTTCTTTCAGGACAGGCCGGAAGGCCTGCCAAGAAAAGGAGCTACCATATGAACAACCGCATAGATGCAGTATATGCAAGACAGTCAGCCGACCGCAAAGATTCCATTTCCATTGAAAGCCAGATAGAGTTCTGCCGCTACGAACTGAAAGGCGGCACCTGCAAGGAATACCGCGACAAAGGATTCAGCGGCAAGAATACCGACCGCCCCCAGTTTCAGGAACTCATAAGCGACATCAAGAAAGGACTCATATCAAAAGTCATTGTATACAAGCTTGACCGCATCAGCCGTTCTATCCTTGATTTTTCCGCCATGATGGAACTGTTCCAGCAATACAGCGTGGAATTCGTGTCCTCGACAGAAAAATTCGACACCTCGACACCGATGGGCCGGGCAATGCTGAATATCTGTATCGTGTTCGCCCAGCTAGAACGCGAAACTATCCAGAAACGGATATCAGATGCCTGCTATTCCCGGAGCCTGCGCGGATTCAGGTTAGGCGGCAAAGCCCCTTACGGCTACCGCACGGAACCGGTCAGGATTGATGGCATCAATACAAAGAAACTGACAGTCAACCCCGAAGAAGCATCCAATATCCAGCTTATGTACGAGATGTACGCCCAGCCGAAAACCTCTTACGGGGACATCGTCCGCTATTTTGCAGAGCAGGGCATCCTGTTTTTCGGGAAGGAGCTTATGCGTGCCACCGTGGCACTTATGCTACGGAACCCTGTCTATGTACAGGCAGACCTTGAAGTCTACGAGTTCTTCAAAAGCCAAGGTGCGGATATCGTCAACGAGCCGGCGGATTTCACTGCCGCAAACGGGTGTTATCTCTATCAGGGACGGGATGCCAAAAATCCCAAAGAAACCGACCTCAGAGACCAGCTTCTGGTAATCGCGCCCCATGAAGGCATCATCCCGTCAGACATATGGCTTACCTGCCGGAAGAAACTGATGAACAACAAGCAGATGCAGACCTCCATGAATGCCACCCGTACATGGCTTGCCGGGAAAATAAAATGCGGCAGGTGCGGCTATGCCCTTACCAGTATAGCGAACCGGACAGGCAGGAGATATTTCCGCTGTAGCAGGCGGCTGGACAACAAAAGCTGTGACGGCTGTGGTACTGTCCGCACTGCGGAACTAGAAGTTTTCATCTATCAGCAGATGGCAAAGAAACTGGCTAGCTACCAGATATTGACAAACCGAAAAAAAGAGAAAAAAATCAATCCCAAAGTCACCACCCTGAAAGTAGAACTTACCCAAGTGGACAATGAGATTGATAAGCTGGTGGACAGCCTGACCGGGGCAAACAATATCCTGCTTTCCTATGTAAATGCAAAGATTTCCGAACTGGACAGCCGCAGACAAGGCCTAATCAAAGAGATAGCAGAACTTACGGCATCTGCCATCAGCCCGGAAGAGGTAAAGCAGATATCCGGCTATCTAGGCACATGGGAAACAGTTAGCTTTGATGACAAGCGGAGGGTGCTGGACTTACTGGTCACAGTAATACAGGCCACAAGCGAAAAAGTGAATATTATCTGGAAAATTTAATAGGCATATATTCCAAATATAATGTAACTTGTGTAGTATCTTGTAAACTGATCTTATAAGTATTTATAAGAACATTCTTTATAAGTATTTATAAGAATATTATATAAGAAATTCTAGACAAGAAAATATCTATATAAGTTAATGAGCGTCGGCGATATCGTAAATGAGCCGCTCGCTATCTTCCCAGCCAAGGCAGGCATCGGTAATTGATTTCCCGTAAATGCCTTGGCCGATTTTTTGGCAACCTTCTTCAATATAGCTTTCAATCATTACCCCTTTTACCAGGCTACGGATGTCGGGATTCAGTTTCCGGCTGTGCAGCACCTCCTTGACGATACGGATCTGCTGTTTAAACTGCTTGTTCGAGTTATTATGGTTGGCATCAATGATGCAGGCAGGGTTGGCCAGTTCTCTTTCATTATAAAGATCCAGAAGCAGATTCAGATCCTCATAATGATAATTGGGCAGGCTTTGTCCGTGCTTATTGACGGCGCCCCGGAGGACAGTGTGAGCCAATGGATTGCCGGTGGTGCTGACTTCCCAGCCACGGTAGACGAAGGTATGGCGCTGCTGGGCGGCATAAACGGAATTAAGCATGACGCTGAAATCGCCGCTGGTAGGGTTTTTCATGCCGGCCGGAACGTCGAAGCCGCTGACCGTAAGCCGGTGCTGCTGATCCTCGACAGAACGTGCGCCGATGGCGACATAGGAAAGAATATCCGAAACATAGCGCCAGTTTTCCGGGTAAAGCATTTCGTCAGCCGCGGTAAGCCCCGATTCCTCGATCGCGCGGATATGCATCTTCCGCATCGCAATCAGGCCGGCAAGAAAATCCGGTTTTTTCTCCGGATCAGGCTGATGTACGAAGCCTTTGTAGCCTTCGCCGGTGGTACGCGGCTTGTTGGTATAGATGCGGGGAACTAGGATCAGGCGATCACGGACCCGTTCGTTTACCCTAGCGAGGCGGCTGATATAGTCACATACGGCGTCCTCGTTATCTGCCGAACAGGGACCGATGATAACGAGGAATTTATTGCTTTCGCCGGTAATGATCTGGCATATTTCCTTATCACGTTCCTGCTTAAGCTTGATTAAACTGTCCGGAAGCGGAAATTCAGCACGAATGGCATCCGGAGTAGGTAATTTTACGATAAATTCAAAAGACATTAGAACCTCCATTAGTAAGGTATTTGCGGGCAAGCTGCGATTTTTATTATAGTATAGGGTCATGGCAGAGTCAAGTGAATTGGGACAAAGAAATATGATTGGCTTAAGCGGTCATCGTCATATTGTCCGGGCCTCATCGGCGCCGGTTC